>JAEFBA010000009.1 GCA_016292145.1 Saccharofermentans sp. | reverse complement strand
CAGCGATCAGAGCTGGCTGCCGCAATTATTTCGGTTACCCGATCACACCTCAGACTGAAGTCATGCACTACATGGCAAAGAAGATGGTTCAGGTCGGCGGTAACTTCGTACAGGCTGAGTCTGAGCTGGCAGCCATTAACATGGTATATGGTGCAGCTGCAGCAGGCTTCAGAGTTATGACATCATCTTCCTCTCCGGGAATCTCCCTTAAGCAGGAAGGTATCTCCTACATCGCAGGCGCTGAGCTTCCTGCAGTTGTAGTTAATATCGTAAGAGCAGGCCCGGGTCTGGGCGGCATTCAGCCTGCACAGGGTGACTATTTCCAGGCTACAAAGGGCGGCGGACACGGTGACTACAGAAACATCGTTATCGCACCTGCTTCCGTTCAGGAGCTTTATGAGCTCGTAGTTGAAGCATTCAACCTCGCTGACAAGTACAGAATGACCTGCATGATCGTAGGCGACGGTACTTTGGGCCAGATGATGGAGCCTGTTGCTTTCCGTGACGAAGAGCCCATCGAGACAATCGCTAAGCCCTGGGCTGCCAACGGCAGAAAGGGTGAGGGCTTCCACCACACAGTAACTTCCATCTACATCGATCCCGATGTCCTCGAGAAGAAGAATCTTGAGCTCCAGGACAAGTACAAGATCGTTGAAGCTAACGAAGTACGTTATGAATCTATCTGCATGGACGATGATCCGGAGATCGTTATCACAGCATTCTCAACATGCTCCAGAATCTCCAGAAACGTTATCCGTCAGGCTCGTGAGATGGGTATCAAGGTCGGCATGATCAGACCTATCACACTCTGGCCTTTCCCTTACAAGGCAATCGCTGAAGCAGCTGATATGCCCAGCGTAAAGGCATTCCTCGACGTTGAGCTCAATGCAGGTCAGATGATCGAAGATGTAAGACTTGGCGCTAACGGCAAGAAGCCCGTATATTTCCACGGCAGACTCGGAGGAAATCTCCCGATGCAGAAGGAAATCCTCGACAAGATCGTTGCGATCCACGAGGGAAAGATCACAGAAGGAGGTAATTTCTGATGGCTGTAGTTTTCGAACCCACAAAAGGCCTTACAGATAAGCCTTTCCACTATTGCCCCGGCTGCTGCCACGGCATCATCCACAGACTCGTAGCTGAGACTCTTGTCGCAAATGATGCTCTTGAGACAGCTGTAGGCGTTGCATCCGTTGGATGTACATACAACTCTTATGAATATATCGCATGCGACATGGTCCAGGCAGCTCACGGAAGAGCACCTGCTGTTGCTACAGGCATCAAGAGAAACTTGAAGGACAGCTTCGTATTCACATATCAGGGTGACGGCGACCTCGCTTCCATCGGTACAGCTGAGATCGTTCACGCTGCTGCAAGAAGCGAGAACATCACGGTAATCTTCGTAAACAACGCAGTTTACGGCATGACATCAGGTCAGATGGCTCCTACAACACTCGTAGGCCAGGTTACAACAACATCACCTTGGGGCCGTGATCCTTCTTATCAGGGATATCCTATCAACGTTTCCGAGTTCTTGTCCAACCTCGCAGGCGCAGCTTACATCGAGCGTGTTTGCGTAACAGACTTCAAGAATATCCAGAACGCTAAGAGAGCTATCCAGAAGGCATTCAACGTTCAGAAGAACAAGCTTGGCTTCTCTTTGGTAGAAGTTCTCTCCACATGCCCTACAAACTGGGGTAAGGAGCCTCTCGCTGCTATGGAATGGCTCAAGGAGAACATGGAAAAGCAGTATCCTCTCGGATGCTACAAGGGCGCTGACATCACATTCGATGCTGACGGCAAGTATGTATCAGGCGCTATCCCTGCAACTTCAAACAACTGTGTTAACGTTGGGGAGGTGAAGAAATGATTGATTTCTCTGTAATTTTTGCCGGCTTCGGCGGTCAGGGAATCCTCTCCGCAGGCAAGATGGCAGCAGAAGCTGCTCTTTATGAAGGTAAGGAAGTATCCTGGTTCCCGTCATACGGACCTGAGATGCGTGGCGGTACAGCTAACTGCTCCGTAGTATTCTCAGATGAGCCTATCGGATCTCCCGTTGTTAACGATGCAGACGTTGTAATCTGCTTGAACCAGCCTTCAATGGAGAAGTTCGAGAAGCAGTTAAAGCCCGGTGCTTTGATGATCCTCGATTCTTCCCTCATCAAGACAAGACCTGTAAGAACAGACATCAAGGTCATCGCTATGGAAGCTTCCGATATCGCTTCTGAGCTCGGAAAGATGATGTTCGCTCCTATCACAATGCTCGGCTGCATGGCTACGGCAACAGGCTGCTTTACAAGAGATTCCTTCGAGAAGTCCCTTTATGAGATCCTTCCCGAGAGAAAGCACAACCTGATCCCGATCAACATGGAAGCATTTGACAGGGGAGCAGCGTTCGCAAAGTAAACCGTAACAAACAACTGAGATGAAATTATAGCCGGCAGACTCTGCCGGCTTTTTTTGCCTGTTTGTAAATAAGTCAATTATTTGTTATCCAATCAAGCAAAGAGCAGCGTTTTATCTAATCAAATATATTTTATTGATTTTTAATCGAAATCGTTGATTTTTGTTGTTTTTATGTTAGTATTCATAAAAGATATTAAAATTTATAAAATATGTAATATGGGGGAGAATCATGAAAATACGTGTAGCAGTATTGGATAACGATAGTGTCTATTTAGACCGTTTTGTTTCAGCTTTCAGTGCAAGATATGCAGATAAAGTTGAGCTTTATTCTTTTACTGATCCCGAGATTGCATTAAACACCCTGGCTTCAAACAGGATAGATGTCTTTGTCGCAAGTGAGAACTTTACGATTGATCAGAACGCAATCCCTTCCAAGTGCGTATTTGCTTATTTTGTCGATAGTACCGGAATAGATTCGTTTAATAACTGCAGTGCTATCTGCAAGTTCCAGAAGGCAGATCTGATATATAAGCAGTTCCTGAGTCTTTATTCTGAGAAGGCTGGCGGCATCTCGAGCCTGAAACTCGATGATGACAGTACCAAGGTTATTGTTTTTTCTTCACCTTGCGGCGGAGTCGGAACTTCTACGGTTGCAGCTGCCTGCGCCAAGCATTTCAGCGATAACGGAAATAACGTTTTGTATCTTAATCTCGAGACGTATGGCTCTTCTGAGATCTTCTTTGAAGGTGACGGTCAATATGATATGGGTGAAGTTATCTATGCTCTTAAGAGTAAGAAGACTAACCTTAGCATGAAGCTTGAGAGCTGTGTCAGACGAGATGCATCGGGAGTTATGTTCTATTCTCCCTCGGCTATTCCGCTCAATATGCTCGAATTGACGAACGATGACATTATCAGGCTTGTTGAGGAGTTGAAACTTACAGGTTCATATAACTATATCATCGTTGATTGCGGTTTCGGTCTTGATTCTAATCACCAGAAGATATTTAAGCTTGCTCATGCGGTTGTCTGGGTCACTAATGGTGAGGATATTGCGAACAATAAGATCATCCGTGCATATAAAGCTGCAGACTTGCTTGATCAGACAAAGAACACTGACATCACCGACAGTCTGAGACTTATTTATAACAATTTTTCGAGTAAGACCGGTAAATATGTTGAGGGCGTTGAGATTAAAGTCATCGGCGGAACACAGGTATTTGTACATACAAGTGCCAGACAGGTAGTGGATCAGATTTCCAGATTGGGAATGTTCGACAATATAATCTGAGGAGTATAAGACGTGGATCTTGATATCGAACAGCAGATGGTTGCAGATCTTAAGAGAATGGTAACCGAAAGGATTTCTCTTAAAGATATAACTGATGACGACCTACAAGATAAGATCGAAGATTTGGTTTCCCAGCAATTGGGAGATCAGTATTGTTCGATTGAACAAAGAGTTTCAATTGTTGAACAGGTTTTTTCTTCGATTCGTGGTTTTGGTCTTCTTGATTCGATAATCAAAGATGACACTATTACCGAGGTCATGATCAACGGCCCTGAAAACATCTTTATTGAGCAGAAGGGTCGTCTGTTTAAACTTGACAAGCAATTTGAGAGTCAGAGAAAGCTAGAGGATGTTATTCAGAGAATCGTTGGATTGGCCGGGCGAGAAGTCAATCAGGCTAATCCGATATGCGACACCAGACTTCCGGATGGTTCGCGTGTAAACGTGGTTTTGCCTCCGGTAGCTCTTTGCGGGCCTACTGTTACTATCCGTAAATTCTCTAAAGATCCTATGACTGTTGAGAAGTTAATAGAATATGGTTCTATTACTCGCGAAATAGCTGATAAACTGGAGATCCTTGTCAGGGCTAAGTACAACATTTTTATTTCAGGCGGTACAGGTTCAGGCAAAACTACTTTTTTAAACGCATTATCTAATTATATTCCTAAGGACGAACGTGTTATTACGATTGAGGACTCTGCCGAGCTTCAGATCAAGGGCGTTGAAAACCTTGTAAGTCTTGAGACCCGTAATGCGAATACGGCAGGCGCCGGTGAGATTACTATCAGAGATCTTATTAAATCTTCTCTCCGAATGAGACCGGAGCGAATCGTTGTAGGTGAGGTCCGTGGAGGCGAGGCTCTCGACATGCTTCAGGCCATGAATACCGGTCACGACGGCTCTCTTTCTACAGGTCACGCGAACTCGGTACATGATATGCTCAGCCGTCTTGAGACAATGGTACTTCAAGGCTCTGCCGGTCTTCCTTTGGAAGCAATCAGACAGCAGATTGCTTCAGCTGTAGATATAATTATCCACTTATCAAGACTTAGAGATAAATCCCGTAAGACTATGGAAATCTGCGAGGTTGTAGGATATGAGAACGGACAGATCGTTCTCAATCCTCTCTATGTTTTTGAAGAAGATGAGAATTCTACGCTGGATAAGGTTTCAGGAAGCCTTAACAGAACCAAGAACAAGATGAAAAATCCTTATAAGCTAATTCTTTCCGGATATAAGGGGGAGATCTGACATGGCTAAGAAAGAAAGAGGTCCTCAGTATATAATGTCTGCTCTTAATACTCCGATGATTAATTACAACGAGTATTACATGAATGGACAGGAGAAGTTTATTACATTCCTCATTAGCTTTGTCGGTGGCGGATTAGTAGGTCTTGTCTTCTATGGCAATCAGTTTTTGGATGAAGAAGGAAATACTACCCCTGCTACTATGATCTGTAATTTTATCTTGTTCGTAGTAATTGGTTTGATCGCATTTAAATTTTTCAAAACAATGAGAACGGAGCAGTTACTTACCAAGAGGAAGAAAGAACTCAGAAAACAGTTTAGGAGCTTTTTGGAAACTCTTGCCGTTTCTTTATCAAGCGGTATGAATATTCTTGACTCACTCTTATCTTCTTATAACGATCTGAAGGTTGAGTATTCAGAAGATGCTTATATTGTTGCAGAAGTCAAAGAGATGATTGACGGTATGCAGAACAATGTCCCCATAGAGGATATGATGGCTTCACTTGGTGAAAGAAGCAGCATTGAGGATGTTAAGAACTTCGGCATAGTTTTTGAATTGTGCTATCGCGCCGGCGGAAACATGAAAGAAGTTGTAAGAAGAACAAGTGACATTATCAGTGAGAAGATCCAGATTGAGGCTGAAATAGAGACGGCGCTTACATCAAATAAGTCCCAGTTCTCCGTTATGATGGTTATTCCGGTAGTTATGGTTTTAATGATCAGAACGATGATGACGGCATTTGCAAAGAGTTTTTCCACTGTTCCCGGTGTTATAGCTGTTTCAGTTGCAGTAGCAATCTTTATTGGTGCCTACAAGTTAGGAACCAAATTAACGGACATAAAGGGGTGACGGGATGAGACTTATTATGCTGTTTATAGGTACGGTTCTCGCAGTATTGTTCGTTATACAGGAAATACGCGGTGCTGAGGCCGGTTATCTTTTTGAGAATCTTGATGTTGGAAGATTTCCTTTGTCCGGCATTTATTCTGTCGGTTATGCATGGAGTAATAAGGGTCCGATAAAACTCAAGGGTAAGATGTTGGCTGATTTGAAAAGTCAGGCGGCAGTTCTTTATCCGTCACAATATGCAGAGTATTACGCAAATGTTGTGTGGGCACAGATAATTTCAATGTCACATCTGTTCCTTGCATTTACTTTTTTGCTTGCCGGATTATTGGATTCCATAAGAGGTTTAGTTGTTTTTGCAGGTGTCCTATTAACAGTTGTTGCTATAGGTTTCTTCCTTACACAGTTTAAACAGATTATCAGTGAAAGAACGGCAAAATGCGAAGCAGTGCTTCCTGAAGTTGTATCCACTATGGCAATTCTTGTAAATTCCGGAATGGTTTTGAAGGATGCCTGGCAATTAGTTGCTGATAATGGTCAAGGCGAGTTTTATGAATTGATGAAGAGAGCCAGTGAAGATATGAAAAACGGCTTTTCTGATTCGGATGCTATCTACCGCTTTGGTAAAGCATCGAATTCAGGCGAAATTAAGAAATTTGTAAGTGCTTTGCTTCAGAGTATGGAGAAGGGTGGCGCGGAATTGACGTCTTTCTTAGCCAATCAATCTTCTGAACTGTGGAAATTGAAGAGGCAGCATATGCTCCAGGAGGGCGAGAAAGCTGCAACTAAACTGTTGGCGCCAATTGTGCTGATTTTCATTGGCGTAATGATCATTGTTATTACGGCGGCCTTTGCAGGCGGTCTGTTTTAAATAAAAAGAAAGGAGGAATTTGCATGAAGAGTTTGGTCTACAAGCTGAACAGAGCTCAGATGAGAGTTTTATCCGGAATTTGTGAGTTTAAGAATTCCGAAAGAGGTGATACTAATTTCATTTCTATCATTCTCATTGTAGCTATTGTTGTGGTTCTTGCAGCTGCTTTTATGGCTCTTGCTAATGGCGGCATGGAAAAGATCACACAGATGTTCAACGACTTTCTTGATAGTTTGTAATTGTGTAGGTTTAGTTGGAGGCTTAGTGATGTCTTTTGTGAGCGGAATAATCTGGTGCATTATAGCATTGTCAGCTTGTTATCTGACAATGAAATATTTCGTGCCAAAATATTGCAAATCAGAAAAGACTCCTAAAGCCTCCGACAATTTAAAAGAATCTTGTGAAACAATTGTTAAAAGCAAGATATTAGACAGTAAAAGTGCAAAAATTATATTTTTTGTATTGATCGGTTTGTATTCAGCTGTTGTCGGCTGGTTTGCATATAATAACGCTTCCAGTGTTATAAATTATGCAAAAATCTCGTTGTGCATGCTGATTGTGTTTATGGTGGTTACGACGGACTTAGAATTATCTGTAATACCAAATGTGTTTGTGTTGGTATTATTGCTTGGCAGATTGATCTTTTTTGCTGTGGAATTCTTTGTCCCGGAAATCGATGCGGTTAGAGTTATCATCAACAATTTTTTGGTTGCATTAATAGTCGGTCTATTTCTTTTCATCATGTCGAGATTAACTAGAGGCGGTCTTGGAGCAGGCGATATAAAGTTGTTTAGCTCAATAGCTTTTTTATGTGGCCTTAATGCTGTCGTATTCGCCTTGATTTTTGCGCTTCTTGCAACAGCACTGTTCTCTATTATCTTGCTGATTTTGAAAAAGAAACAAATGCGTGACAGTTTTCCTATGGGTCCATTCATTGGCTTGGGTTGTGGACTAACGATTATTTTAGCTTTAGCGTAAAGAGGTATTTGCTGTGAAACTTTCCAGAGTAATGAGCGTAATATTGATTGTTTTAGCTGTTTTAGCTTGGACAGCTTTTATTCTTGCGCCTAAAGACAAAACGAAGAAAGAGTTGAAACAGCACCTTGATTCTGCTGAAGATTATCTTGGCAGAGGCTTATATCAGAAGGCTATAGAGGAATATGATGAGGCTCTGAAGATTGAACCGGAAAATGAACACATATGGACTGATAAGCTTTCGGCATATGATCTTTTATATGCGGAAGACGATAGCAGTAACATTTATTCTAAGTATGTAAATGAGTCCAAAAAAAGCATAATGGCGTTTCCGAAGAGTAAAGAGTTTCATTTAGTTGCGGCAAATCTATATTTGTCCCACGACGACTATAAATCTGCCTATAGGATTCTTTCTAAGGCTGTTGATTCAGGCGTGGTAAATGATGAGATATTAGCTCTTCATTTAAAGTCTAAGTATGCATTTGAGCTTAAGTGGAATAAATATTCAGAGGTAAAGGATTGTATTAATGGCGTATACGAAGTACTGGATTACGGTAAATGGGTATATGTTGATGAGAAGGGAAACAAGATAAAATATCCTGCTTTTTCTTTTGCCGGTCCCGTTGGGGAAGATAATATCAGGTTTGTTTCTGAATTGGATAATGGTCGCAACTATCTTATTGACAATGATAAAGTCATACAAGGATTCTTTGATAATAAACCGGAAGAAGCAGGTGTTTATTCAGAAAATATAATTGCTGTCAAGTGTTCTGACAAATACAGTTACTATGATATGTTGGGCGATATTCTCTTTGACGCTGCTGAATATGATTTTGCAGGAACATTTTATAAGGGAACCGCTGCAGTTAAACAGAATGGTAAATGGTACATAATCAATAAAGAAGGTAAAAAGGTTAGTGATGAAGTCTATGACGACATTATCTTGAATGCGGATTATACATACCTGAAAAAAGGTGTTAAATCACTAAAACCTGAAGGTGACAGCAAGTATTCCGTTTATGTAAACGATAAGCTTATCGGAAGCTTTGATAATGTCGGTTCAGTTTCAAACGATGGATTGATAGCTGTCCGTGATGGCGGAAAATGGGGATTTATTGATCTTAAGGGTGAATATGTTATAGCTCCTCAGTATGCTAATGCAAGAAGTTTTTCAAACGGTTTAGCTGCTGTGTCTGACGGAGATAAATGGGGATTTGTTGATAAGAAAGGTGAGTTGGCCATACCTTATCAATTCTATGACGTAGGTTACTTTAATAAATCAGGATGTTGCATGGTTTTGACCGAACAGAAATCGGACGAAGAAACCAAGGAAATAAAGAATACATGGAGAGTAATTTCTTTATATAACAAAATTTAAGAATTTTTATTTAGGAGGAATAATAGAATGAAAAAGAAGTTATTATCAATAGTCCTTGCTGCAGCAATGGTTTTGTCCTTTGCAGCATGTTCTAAAGATGGTGGTAATTCCGGTGGAGGAGATCCTGCCGGCGGAGCAGCAAATGCTAATAGTGGTGCCAATAACGAATACTTCAATTTACAGAAGGCAGGCCCCTATTATGAGCTCAGTGGATTATCTGATAAAGGCAAGAAGCAGGAATCTTTGGTAATTCCCGCAGGTGTAATCATTACGGGAACAATCAAAGACGGTGTTGCTAAAAGCGTTACATTTGAAAGTGATGATGATGTTGAAATCTCATATTTTTTCACTTCGTGTTCTACTTTGGAAACAGTAGTTCTGCCTGCAAATTTGACTAAGCTCTGTCCTTTGTCTAATTGCACTGCGCTTAAAGAAATATCTATTCCTAAAGCTGTAAAGACAATTCCGGTAACCTGTTTTTCCGGTGACACAGCCCTTGAGAAGGTTGTAATTAATGGCGATTTAACAGAAATCGGAAATCAGGCATTTTTGGATTGCAAGTCTCTTAAGAGCATTAATTTCCCGGATTCCTTAACAACCATTGGAAACTGGGCGTTCCATGGCTGTGAATCCTTGACAGAGATTACTTTGCCCAAGGGATTAAAGACTATTGGCGAACTTGCTTTTTCTGATATTGGACTTCAGACTGTAACAGTTCCTGCAGAACTTGAATTGGAAAAATGGGATGGAGCAGCATTCATTCAATTAAATAATACATATACAGTTAAAGTTAAAGAGGGTTCTTGGGCAGATCAGAATTTTGATTCTGTATTCCAGGGACAGGTTACTAAGGAATATTATTAATTAAAGGGTTACTATGAAAATCACTCGCAACGAGAGCGGCGCAATAATGTTAGAGGCAACGTTTTGCCTTATTGCATGTATTGTAGTCATTTTAATGGTAATGAGTTTTGGCTTTATTGTCTATCAGCGAGCCATGATGGGTATTGTAGCTAATCAGGTAGCTGAAGAAGTAGCTGTTACTTATAAATTGCGTACTGTAACAGACAGTTCAGATGTATCTGAATCTGACGTAGTTGGAGTAGGTAAGTACAGGTATTTTTTGTATTCACAGGATTTTGTTGATGCTAATTACACCAAATTATCTATTCTTGCACAGACAAGATTGACGAAAACTTCTTTAGCCAACGATGAGGGTGGTTTTGATGTATCCATAGAAAGACGTGCGGATGATGTAGGCCGGGCACATTACACTATTGTTGTTACAAATAAATATTCGTATTTATTTGAAGGTATTTTTTCAACCTTGAATATTGATGCTGCGAATACATTAAACGCTACCTCATATGTTGCTGATACGGATATTCTGTCATATGTAAATACTAAGAATACCACTGATTACATTATCTCTAAGAATCCGGTATCAGATCTGCTAGATAGTGTTATTGGATTGGTTAATACGGTTATTAATATTTTTTCTTAATGAGGTGAGTTATGAGAAGATGGCGGAAGTTTAAAATCTCGTTCAGATCAATAATGCAAAAGTCACGGAAGCCCGCATTAGGAACGGTTTCTCTCTTTCTGTCTCTGATAGTAACTCCTATTTTAGGATTAACTTGCTTAATGGTTGAGACTATACGATATCAGGATGTAATCGAGGAATTAACTGAGATTTCTGATATTTCTGCGCTCTCTACGCTGGCTCATTATGACGAATTCCTGAAAGCCCGTTTCGGTTTGCTCGCGACATCGCAAGAGGAAGATATTTCATCTTTATATACCGATTACTTTAATAAAAATTCTAAAATGATCGGCAAAGATTTCAAATTGGTCTCATCTGATGTCGAAGGCGCCTATACACTTAGAGATATTCAAGTAATGAGACAGCAGATATTGGAGTATTGTGAAATCAGTTCTGCAGTTGAGATCGCACTTAATGGTTTAGGCGTTTCAGATTTGTTCGATCAATTGAAGGAAGCATTGAAGCTTGATGATATAGAGAAGTATTCTAAAGGGTTATCTTCATCTGCTGAGCTTGCTAAAAACCTTGCCGATCTTATAAAGGATATCAAGACAGTTGTTACTATGACCGGAGACAATGGTTCTTATACCAAAGCAAAGAAAGAATATGAGGCTGCATATACTTCATTTGAATCAAGCCTGCAAAGCTATATTTCTGCATTGAATAATTCTACAGCTGAAGGTGATGCGATTTATCAGGATGTTAATGTTGTAAATGCTTGGAACAGTTTTGCTGTCGATGATATTGCTTACACTTCACCTCGGACAAATTACGCGAATAAAATCAATAATCTAGCATCACAAGTTGTCGAATTAAAGAAAAATGTTATTGATATTTCTGATAGAGCAAAGAAAATTCTTGGAAACGTAGAGGACCTAAGAGAAGCTGTTACGGATAAAGATGAGGCTCCTACGAATTTTGATTATGTATTAGCTGTCGCTGATACTCTTCAACCGCTTGTAACTCATATTACTGATGCTAAATTCGATCAAGTATCTCAGGATGCATATTCCGGTTTAATGGGCATTAAGGGCAGCGTAAACGGTATTTCGATGAAGAGTTATAATCATGGTTCGTCATCTACAAATGCAGGAGCTGGTTACTACTATTTTGTTCCTTCTGCTATTTCTAATATGGGGGTTGCTTTTGCCGAAACGCTTGTAGAGTTAGAGAAAAAAGCTGGTGGCGAGCAGAATGAAATGTCCTCTGGTTTGATGGAACTGGTTTCTTCTTTGTGCAATATCCAGGGAGCTTGTGATCCCCATTTGAATGCAATCGTTGGAAATCCGATGAATCCAAGCGGTTTTGATCCCAATGATTTTTCTAATGCAGTCGGAACTGTAGCAATTGTCGGGCTTGTTGATGCTGTCCGCCGATTCACAATGCCGGAAAATATCGTTGATTTGCTAATAGGACTCGTTGAATTAATCGGTTCAATAGCGGCTCTAATTGTAGCCATTACTTCTTGGGCCTCATCTTTCCTGGTAAATATTGGAAGAATTGTAGCTACTGGTATGGATGGCGAGCTGGGAAACGCTTTCCTGTTATGTGGTTATGCCGCTTATAACTTCCCTAACAGAACAAATTATAAAGAAGATATCACATTCACAGGATATGAGTTCAAACAAGAGATTTTTGAAAATGTGTTAGGAGGTAATCCTACCAATGCCACTATTTCAGATAATCTCGCTGCTATGAAGGATTTATTAGCGGTTAAGACCGAGTCTCCGACTAAGCCTTCATTCATGGGAGCTGAGGGCGAATACCTGTTGTGTGGTTATCAAAATGAATTGCAGAACCAGTGCGGAGCGTTTTATAACGTAATGATGCTCCGTATGTTGCTCGATTTTATTCCGATTCTTCTAAATAATGAAGTAAGGACAGAAGCTCAATCTGCCGGTCCTTATGCTTGGATTATTTACATTCTTATTATAGTTGCGGAACCTATTTTCGATGCATTTATTTTAGTTAATGGCGGTAAACAGTATCTTGTTAAGAAGGTTGTATATTTGACGCCTTCCGGTGCTCCTAAGTTGGCAGAAGACATTTTTGATTTTTGTAGTCAGGCTGAGAGTTTGAAAAAACTCTCTGAAACGTCCGAAAACCTAACCAGTAAAACACCAAAATCGAGTGGAGGCGATGATTATGAATTTAACGGGTTGTTCAAGTGTTCATATACTGAGCATCTATGGCTTCTGTTCTTCCTGTCAACGGATACTAATGTACTAATGAATAGAATTCAGAACGTTGTTAATTATGAAGCTAATGCATATTACGCGCATCATGAAAAGCCATTCGAACTAGGCAATGCCAATACCTATATTCATTCGAATATTAAATATACTATCAACCCGATGTTTGATTTCAGTTCTATGACTGATAGCACAATTATTGACAAAACCATATCTTCAGATAGGTATATTGGTTATTAAACAGGTGAAATATCATGAAACGCTATTTTAGTGAAAAAGGATCAATGACGCTTGAAACGGCTTTGCTCTTGCCGATATTTTTCTTCATGTTCTTATTTGTTTTTGGTTTCTTTGGATTTATTTCTGCGAGAAATCAGATTCACCACGCATTGATACAATCTGCCAAGAGTTTATCGATGGATTCATATTTTACAGAGAATGTAGCATCTGCGGCAGAGAGCGGCACTAAGTTCTGGGAAGGTTTTGGAGATATGATCTACGATCTGGTCAGGCTGGATAATGATCCATATTATGCTTCGAGTTCTGACTGGTATAAGAGAACAACTAGCACAAGTGTGGTAGAAATGAGATTTGTCGGATTTATTGCAGGTTCTGAAGGCGAGGAGGCGGCTCAAAAACGTTTAAAATCAATCGGAGTAGAAGATGGTTTGGACGGCATCGACTTTGAATACTCTGTTTCTGACGGCGATCTGGAAATAACAGCAAAATACAATCTTCAAGTATGGTTCAATTTCTTTGGAGTTGGCAGTTTCCCTATGGAAGATACGGTAACCGTTAAGATGTGGGGATTTGATGATAGTTCATCTTCTGCTGCTTAAATACGGCGAGACAAACAAAAAAGAAGAAAGGTAACATCATGGACAAGTTTACTTACGAAAACAATGGAATAAACACTTATCTTGTTTATGAGATCGGAATCGGTGATATCGTAGACAGTATGGGTCTTGGTATGATCACGAATAATAAGATACCGGGATTGGCACAGACTTTTTTTACTCAAAAAGATAATGGAAAGTATATAAAGTATAATGTATCTTCCCGTATAACTCTTCAGTCTTTTTTTACAGGCCAGGTTAACAAGAAGAGATTGTTGAGCGTTTTCAAGGGCATCCTTGATGCATACTTTGCTGCCGAAGAATATATGCTTGACACCAGTTCCATTGTTTTGGATGCCGAGTATATTTTTGTTGATGTCTCAACCTGTGATGTCAGCATGATCTTCCTGCCTCTGATCGCCGAATCCAAAGATGTTTCTGATGTATGTTTCTTCTTCAGAAATCTTATGTATACGATTCAGTCTGATGTATCAGAGGACTGCAGCCACGTTGCTAAGATAATTAATTACTTGAATTCTTCAGCAAATTACTCTTTGGTTGACTTTAGAAACTTATTAAATGAATTAGATAATCGCGGAGCAGCTCCGGCACAGAGTGCTGTTAAGCCGATAGCGCAGATTCCTTCTGCAGCGCAGGTTCAGGCTCCACAGGCTGCTCAGCCTGTAACGCCGGGATTTGTACCCGCTCCGGCGCCCGCACCTGCACCTGTATCGGCACCTGTTGCTGCACCTGCACCTGCTCCCGCACCGGCTCCTGTGCCTCCTAAAGCTGCCGTTAAAGCACCTCCGATGCCTGTTCCCCCAAAGGGAGCTCCTGCAAATGTACCTCCCAAGGGTCCTAACGGTATGGCAGTTCCGCCGAAGGCAGCTGCTAAAAATCCGGCTCCGGTAACAACTCCTGACGGAAAAGAGATTTCGCTTTTCTATCTGCTGCAGCATTACAATTCCGATAATGCAGCTGCATATAAAGCGCAAAAAGAAGCAAAGAAAGCTGCAAAGGCTGCTGCTCAGCCGCCCAAGAATCAGCCGGCTCCCGCAAAGCCCACTAAGAATAAGAAAGCTCCCAAGGCACCTGCTCCTGCGCCGGTTATGCCTCCGGTTCCCGGTGCTCCCGTACCGCCCGTTGCACCTGTTGCAGCACCCGTAGCAGCACCTGTCGCACCGGTTATGCAGGCAGCTCCTGTAGCTCCGGCAGCTCCCGTAGCACCTGTTGCTCCGGCTCCGATGGTTCCTTCCGGTGCTAATTTTGGCGAGACTACAGTACTTGGCGGCGGTGTTGCAGGTGAGACTACTGTTTTAAGTCAGAACTCTGCAGCAGTTCAGCAGACTGTTAATCCAATGCTCGTAAGGCAGAAGAATAATGAAACAGTAAGAATCAATAAGTTCCCCTTCAGAGTAGGTAAAGAAAGAAGCTTTGTTGACTATTTCATCGGCGACAATACTGCCGTAAGCAGAAGCCATGCCGAGATAACAATGAAGGATGGAGCATATTTCATAAAGGATATGAATTCTACCAATCATACCTATGTTAACGGAAACATGATCCAGAGTGGTATTGATGTAGCGATAAGCAGCGGTGACCGCTTAAGATTCGCGAATGAAGAATTTGAGTTCAGGATAGGTTAACGAGGATAATAATGAATTTCCTTATATCGGCAATTACGGATATAGGGCTCACAAAGAGCACGAATCAGGACAGTTACTATGTCAGTCATTTGAAGACAAAACAGGGTAATGTTGTTTTGGCTGTCCTTTGTGATGGTATGGGCGGTCTCTCGAAAGGAGAAGTTGCCAGTTCCTCGGTTATTAATGCTTTCAAAAAGTGGGCGGATACGAGACTCCCTCAGTTGTTTGAGACCGGATTTAATGAGAATACTATACAGGCTGAATGGAATGATATTGCTCTTTCTTTCAATAAAAAGATCAAGGATTATGCCAGCCAATACAGCACCAATATGGGAACTACATTAGTTGCCTTGCTTATCACTGAAACCTTCTTTTACATTATTAATGTCGGTGATTCCAGAGCATATGAGATATCTAATCAGCTGCGTATTCTTACAAAAGATCAGACGGTAGTCGCAAGGGAAGTAGAGCTTGGAAAGCTTACACCTGAACAGGCTGAGAAAGACCCCAGAAGAAGCGTCCTTTTGCAGTGCATTGGAGCATCAGTTGAACTCGTACCTGATTTCTTTGTCGGAAGCGTAGTTCCTAATGCGGTGTATATGCTCTGCAGTGACGGCTTCAGGCATGAGATTACTCCTGAAGAGATATTTAATTACATGAACGCGTCTGTTATGACGAGTGAACCCCAGATGCAGGCAAACATGCAGGCATTAGTTGACGCTAATAAGCAGCGCCAGGAACGCGATAACATTACCGTTATCGGAATCAGAACCTATGTTGAGTGAGGATAACAGATGCTTCAGATAGGTTCATTAGTAGACGGCAGATATAAGATCCTGAGTGAAATTGGCCATGGCGGAATGAGCGTTGTTTACATGGCTATCAACGAGAAGGCTAATAAGACATGGGCTGTTAAGGAAGTCCGCAAAGACGGAAGAATGGATTTCAACATGGTCCGTGCGGGTCTTATGGCTGAGATCGAGACGTTAAAAAAACTGAATCATCCGAATCTCCCGAGCATTGTTGATGTTATTGAAGATCAGGACAGTTTCATAATTGTAATGGATTACATCGAAGGAAGATCTTTGGATGTAATTCTGGAAGAGACCGGAGCGCAGTCTGAAGATAATGTTGTTGAATGGGCATTGCAGCTGTGTGACGTTTTCGGATATCTTCATTCCAGAACACCTCCGATCATCTATCGTGATATGAAGCCGGCTAACGTAATGCTTAAGCCGGACGGTAATATCATGGTTATCGATTTCGGTACGGCAAAGACTTATGATGTCGATTTCGGAGAAACTACCGGAATCGGTACAAGAGGATATGCAGCTCCGGAGCAGTATGGCGGTCTTGGCAGAACTGATGCCAGAACGGATATCTATTGCCTCGGTTTATCGATGTATCACATGCTTACTAACGTTAATCCCTGTGTTACGCTGGTTACCGATAAGTCGATCAGAGCTGTAAATCCTGCTTTGTCCCGCGGCTTGGATCAGATTATTATTAAGTGCACACAGGATAATCCTGATGACAGGTACCAGTCTTGTGCCGAGTTGATGTATGACCTCGAAAACTATCAGAATCTGGAACCTATCTACAAGCGCAAGCAGAAGAGCAAATTAGTTTGGTTTGTCTTATTCTTGACCCTGTCGATCGCAATGGTCATTACGGGCTTTGTATTTAAGAATATGGCTTCTAATACTGCATCTTATACTTATGCGAGCAAGATGGATGAAGCTTCCAAGACGTCCGACTATTCCGAAAAGATGAAGATATATGAGGAATGCATCTCTATTCCGCAAATGACCGGAAATCCCGAAGCGTATTTAAGACTTATCCAGACATATAAGGAGAATGATGCTGTCTTTACCCAGAATGAAGCAAATCAGATCGAATATCTGGTAAGTAATAACAAAGAAGAATTGATGCGTGATAAAGACGCATATGTGAATATCTGTTTCGAGATTGGAAAACTTTATTGGTACTATTACGATTACGGCGACGGATCTGATAACCAGATCACCAGAGGAAAGAGCTCTTTGCCCTGGTTCAATGATGTTATTAATAATGCCGAACCGGATTATGAGAATCTCGGCATGTCGAAGGCCTACTACAATATCGGTGTTTTCTATCGTGATATAACCACAAATGTTACCGAAGCAAATGACAAGGGCAAATACAAGCCTTTGTTCGATAATCTGTCTGAGTTGACCGATACCTTGGCAAGCAACGAGAATGAGAGCGAGATCGTTCGTTTGGAACTTATTGAATTGTCCAGATCAGCTTTGCAGCAGTATTCGACCAAGTTTAAACAGGATGGTGTCAGTAAAGATCAATTATTGAAGCTTTATAAGAAACTCGATTCTACTGTTAAGAGCGTTGAGACTTCCACTGATAAGACGAGCCAGAAGAAGGACGCAACGATTAAAATGCTGCCGGAAACGTTAACTGCTGTTGAAGCAGCTTACGGCACAACACAGGAAGGAGATGGCGTTTAAATGACAGTTGAAATGCTGAACACGTTATCTTTCGCTTCCTTTATCGCATCAGGTGTTATGTTCCTGACTGCTGTTGCATTGTTTTTCCTGCTTGATATTCCCAAGGTTGTTGGTGAAGTATCGGGAAAGACAGCGAAGAAATCGATACAGCAGATACAAAAGCATAATGAGGGAGACTCTGAAAGGATCCTTCATTCATCTCAGAATTCCAATGTTACCAGACCCGGTAAGAGTGGAAGAATGGGTGTCGGTACAGAAAAGATCAAAGCCGGTTCTTCGAACGAGACAACGCTGCTTGCTTCAAATCAGGCTGATCTGCCTGCGGCAAACGAGACAACTGTACTGGTTAGTAACGAGACTACTTTACTTACTGATAATTCTTATGCTGCTGAGCCTGCTAAGACTGTATCTGCTGAATGTGAAGTAGTGGAGACTTTATCGTCTTATCTGAAAGACGAATTGATCGAATGAGGCTTTAACAGTTCATAACTGTTCAGAATATAAAAGCAAAACCGATAGGGGGGCTGTAGTATATGGGAAGCATAAAAAAGATAGAATTAATGAAATTCTTAGCTGCGTTTCTTGCGGCAATACTGCTTGTAACATTCATTCCTTTTGATGTTATTAGTGTTTTTGCTGAGATAGGAAATGATACTTATGATATCATCGTTTCAGATAGCATAACCTCTAAGCGCATTGGTGGTGCTACGGTTGAATTACTAAGCAGCGATGGTGACTATAACCAAAAAATAACTACTAACGGTCAAGGTGTAGCAGCGTTTGATTTAGAAGGTTTTTTGGAGAGCAAAGGATGGCCTAACATGCCGTTTTCTCTCACTGTATCCTATCCTGGAACGGGGTATAAAACAGAGAAAAGAGATATTAAACCTAATTACCAAGATCATGAGTGGCAAAATGAATATAGAATTAAACTTGTTCCAACAGATTTCAAAAAAGCTGCTTTATTTGAGTTGAAGGATATCACATATGATACCAAGTCCCATGCTGCAACTGAATTTATAAATAAATACAGTGATGATACTGTTATCGAATTCGAAGGTAGTGAAACGCCTTCATTCACTGATGCCGGAAGCTATAATGTCAATGCCACTATCACTTCCAAAGGTTATTATGATTTTGATAATAACTCTGAATCTACACACGGCGTTATAACTTTGAACATCCTGAAAGCAGAAAGACCGGATTTCAAGTTCCTGGTATCTGAACCTGATGTGCTGAAATTCCCGAACGAAAGTTTTTTCCGCAATTCTGCTAACAGTTCTTATGAACGCCAGTCCGTTAAATATGAGTCTTCTAATCCTAATATTGCCGCAGTTAATGAAGAGACCGGTGATGTTGATTTTTTGGATGCAGGAACAGTAACAGTTACTGCCACAATGGCAGAAAGTGATAACTATAAATCCAGCACTAACAAATATACGATTTCAGCAAAGCGGACTATGAAAGTTTCCTTTGATCAAGAAATCGTAGATGTTAGTTACGGAGAGAAGGTGCCTCTTAACAGCTTGGATTTTGATTCAAATCCTCCCAAACATAATGCGATATATAGTTTAGCCGGCGAAAAGGACAGTGATATTGCGAAAATAAACTCTCAGACCGGTTCTGTAACACCCAAGAAAGCGGGAACGGTACATGTAAAGGTTGTGGTTACTGCTGATAATTATTTTGATGCCAGTGCTGAATACACTCTTAATATTATTAAGGGTAAACGCACGCTCAAAGAATATGTCAATGGATTGGAATATAATAAGTCATATGACATATTTGGGGAGAAATTTGATTCCTTTGACTTTGATTATGCGATTCTTGAAGGCGATGAATATGTAACAGTAGATAAACAAACCGGCAAGGTAAAAGTTATAAAAGCCGGTGGACATTTTGAAATCAGAATTACTGTTCCTGAAAATGAGCAGTACGACAGTTTTATTGGTGTTTTCAGCGGAGATACCGTACAGACCGTTCAGCCTGTTGATTTCTCTAATCCGCAGGGTTATGGATTTACTTCAGGTAACGATGATACCTTTAATCTGGATTTAAACGGTCAGCCTCATTATGGTGCTTTCTCAGCTACTTGGGACAATAAAGGAACTGACAAAGATGTAATCGAGAGCATTACTTTGGATCCTAAGAATTCCAACACTGTTGTAGTTAAATACAAGCCGGGCATGGCTCAAAAACAGCAACAATTTATTAAAATTGAAATTACTTTTTCAGGTAATGTAAACTACAAGGAGAAAACAATTACTTCCAAGATCGGCCTGGAATGGGATACTAAAATTACGAATGTGCCGACAATTACAAGTGATAAACCCAAAGGAAATAACGGTTATTATGTAGCACCTGTCAAGGTATCTACTGCAGATTCGTCAATTACGTTTTTAGATCCCGATGGAAATCAAGTGCGTAGTTATACGCTTGATAAAAACGGCGATTATGGTATACGGACAACATATTTCTTCAAAACATATCCAAATGGTAAAACTTATACCAATGCAGGTACCATTGGAGATATTCATATAGACCAGACTGCTCCGACCGGATTCTCTGTGAATATTGTTAATCCTGATAAAATAGATCCTTTCTGGGAAAAGATTACTAAGATAATTACCGTTTTTGCTTCAAAGGAATTGGATGTAACAGTTAAAGTTACAGATCCTGATTCTGGATTTGACAAGATGTATTACTCATTGAATGGCGAAACATGGCAGCAAGTAAATACTTTTACTTCAACCGATGTTGTAGGTTCAAAAGAGCAAGTAGTCGGAAATTTTAAGATTCCGGTTAACAAAAAAGGTAAACTTCAGGTTTGGGTATATGACCGTGCCGGAAATTGCATTTCTACTCATAATGAAGAAGGCAAATTAATCGCCGGAACCATGATGCACGACGGTGCCCCTGTGTATTCTGATACTTCAGATGTACATGTCATAGTCGATAATACAGCTCCGGTTGTTAATGTCTCTTTTGACAACAACTCAGTTGCTAACGAGCGTTTCTTTAATAAGAAGAGAACCGCTACCATCAAGGTTACAGAAGATAATTATTTTGAAAAAGACGTTAAAATCGAGGTTTTCAAAGATAACAGTACTGCAGCTGTTTCTGAAGATGATCTCGATAAGTATTATGATCGTACATTTAACACAAAAAATAAGATGATCACACTTACTTTTAAGGAGGATGGTGAATATACATTTAAGGTAAGTTATACAGACCGTTCCGGCAATGTAGGTAAGGTTTATTATGGCAGCAGCGCTGCTCCGAATTCGTTTGTTATCGATACGACCAAGCCTGTAGTTACTGTTGATTTTGATAAATCCAATGCCCAAAACCAGTATTATTTCTCTTTGGCTAAGTCGGCAAAGATTAATATAAAGGAAAAAAATTACAGTTCTGATGGACTGAATCTTGATGTTCAAATGACAAAAGGCCAGACGACTACAACTGTCCCTAAGTCAGAACTGATTCTTAAAGAGACCGGAACCGGATTGGATCACACTGTTGAAATTAGCTTTACAGTTGATGCTGCATATAATTTCAAGCTTGGTTTCACTGATCTTGCAGGAAATGAAGCCGTAATAGATTATGGCGGAGGTGACAAGTTCCACTTCGTTATCGATACGACTTTCCCTGTGATAAACGTTAAGTACTCGAATAATAAGGTATATAACGAGAAGTACTTTAATGAAGGCAGAACGGCAACGATATCCGTTACCGAGCGCAACTTTGACAAAAATACCACGTTCATTGTCGTCAACGGAGAGTACATTGTTGTAGATAATTGGGTCCAATCCGGTGATACTTACTCTACAACTTATAATTTCCCGGGAGACAAAGAATACAAATTTAACGTGGAATGTACGGACAAAGCCGGAAACAAGTGCCCGGGTGTAGTTTTCGCAGATTCCACGGCCGCTGCCAATGAATTTGTAGTTGATACTACTCCGCCGAAGGATCTGGATATCAAGATCAACGGTAAGTCAGTATTGGGGGGCGATTCGGTAGTCTTCGATACATTCTACAAGGATACTATCAATATAGAGTTAACTTACGACTGTAGTATCAGCGGAGTTCATGCGCTGCAGTATCAGATGGTCGATAAGGTATCTGCGTATTCTGTAGAAAACGGCAAATGGATTGACTATGATCCTGCTTCTGGAATTACAGTCTCACAGAGCAGGAAGTTCATTCTGTACTTCAGGGCTATCGACAAAGCTTCTAATGTAACGTATGTCAATTCAACAGGTATTATTGTTGATAACAAAGAACCTGAGGGCGAGAAGCATGCTCCTGATATCGACATTCTTCTTTCACAGGCTAATGCCAAGGGTTACTACAATGGAAATGTTACTGCAAAAGTATCCATTGTAGATCCTGCTTATATTGGCGATCAGCGTGATCCTGACGGATTCTATTCCGGTCTTAAGGAGGTTACGTACAAGATCTATACTACTGATACTGATGCTGTTGAGTCCGGCACTCTGCTCGATATATCTAAGGATATAGGCAAAACAGAAGCGACTTTTGATGATGATAACCTCGCAAGTAAATGGACAAGGTCAATTGTCGTCGATGCCGAAAAGTTCAACAGCAACAATGTAATTATTCAGGTAGAGGCTGTAGATAATGCAGGAAACGTAAGAATTACACGCACTAAGCTTGGCGATATTAAGATCGACACCACAAAGCCTCGCATTAATGTAAGTTACAACAATAACAATGTTGATCTCAACGAGTATTTCAAGGCTGACCGAGTAGCTACGATCTCTGTTACAGAGCGTAATTTCGATCCTGAAGCTACAGTAATTTCGTTGACCAGTTCAACAGGCAAAAAGCCTTCTGTCTCTGAATGGGTCAAGAAGCCGGGTCAGGGTAATGGCGATGATACCGTATGGACGGCAACAGTAACTTTCAATTCAGATGGTGATTACACATTTGATATCACCGGTACCGATCTGGCCGGAAATGTTGCAAATCCTGCAGATTACGGCAACAGTGCGGCTCCGAAGAAGTTCACTATTGATAAGACCGCTCCTAAGATCAATGTCAGCTACAATAATAATTCTGCTGTAAATGGCAATTATTATAAGGATTACAGAACGGCAACCATTACTATAGTTGAACACAATTTCAGTGCTGACAGAGTCAAGATCTCTATTAAGGCAACTGACGACGGCTCTGACATCGCAGCTCCTGCTGTCAGCAAATGGACGACCAATGGTGATACACATACTGTCACGATCAAGTACAACAAGGACGGTAAGTATACATTCCGCATCTCGGCAAAGGACAAGGCAGGCAATGATGCTGCCGCATTTGCTGATCAGACATTCTATATCGATACTACTGCCCCTGTGCTCAGCATTACCGGAGTAAAAGATAATTCTGCTTACAGTGGCAATCTGAATCTTCAGATCTTGTATTCTGATACGAACTATTCACCTGACTTGGTAAATATCACATTTGCCGGTGCAAACAGAGGAAAGCTTGAGCCGGATGGAACCAACACTGCTGTTCATAACGGAAACAAGTTCGTCTTTAATGAATTTGCCAAGAAAAAGGAGATCGATGATATATATACGCTTTCAGTAACCATTACTGACCTTGCCGGCAATGTGTCAACTCAGAAGCTAACGTTCTCAGTTAACAGATTCGGTTCCGCATACGGCATGAGCGATGCTACTAAGGCTGTCATCGGAAGATATATTAAAGATCCTGTTGATATTGTAGTGACCGAAGTCAACCCTAATGACCTGACCGAGTCCAAGGTCACGCTTTATAAGAATAATAATCCTATTATCCTTAAAGAAGGTGTTGACTATGACGTTAAGAAGAACGGCGGAAATGGAGAGTGGAATGAATACACATATGTGATCCATTCTGACAATTTCAAGGAGGATGGCGTTTACTCTGTCATTATCTATTCCGTAGATAAGGCCGGAAATACGTCAGAGAACTCTCTTGATACCAAGAATGCCGCTATCCAGTTTGGCGTAGATAATTCTGATCCGAACATCGTCGTATCGAACCTTCAGGACAGCAAGACTTATGCTACAGAGCTCTATACTGTAAAGTTATTGATCTCTGATAACTTGGTCCTTGATGGCGTTGATGTCTACCTTGATGATTACAATACACCTTATAAGTCCTGGACCGGTGAAGAGGTAGCTGCTGTTGTCTCAGGTGCAGGTGATTTCTCGTTTGATATCAATGATGCATCGAACGGTTCTCACAAAGTCAAGATCGTTGCGACAGATGCAGCAGGCAACAAACACGAGATCGAAGTCAGCAACTTCTACGTAACAACAAACCTCTTCGTCAGATACTATACGAACACTCCGCTGTTCATCGGATCGATAATTGGTTTGCTGGTAATAATCGCACTTGCTGTCTTTATCGTTGTCATTAAGAGAAAATACGGAAGAAGGTAATCTTGATAGAACTCCCCCCCTGATGATCAGGGGGGAAGTTTTTAAAGGTAACTTATTTAAAGGTACAAGAAATGTTTGGAGATACTGAACTGGATTCAATTCTCTTTCTGTTAACGGGCTTTTTGCTCGTTAACGCTATTTTTCTGATGATAATCAAATTCTTTTTTGGCAAAAAACCTTCAAAGTATGGCGACGAAAACAATAAGCCGGGCAGAAGAAGTCTTGTTATGTCAATGATCTTCATCCTTCTGCTGGTTTTATTCGATGTGATTTTTATAATCTACATGATACCTGCCTTAAGAGGTTTTATAGAAGACAAGCTCGATTTCATTACCAGACTGATCTGATCTTGTGCAGATACATTAATCAAAGCTGAACAATTCGGCCCTGCCTTTTTCTATAAGTATGTAGGAAGGCGGGGTTGATTCTTTCGGAATAGAAGGGGAGCCGGGATTCATATAGCGGAATGTCTTGCCGTCTTCAGCATTGAACATAATATCCTTAGCTACATGCGTGTGGCCCATGACAATGGTGCCGCCGTCGGGCATAGCTTCCGGCTTGTCGTAAGGGTTATAGATGTGACCGTGTGTCAGGAAGAAGACGTGACCTTCATCAACCAGATAGACGTAATCAGCCATGATGGGGAATTTCAAGACCATCTGATCGACTTCGGTATCGCAGTTGCCTCTTACGGCAATAATCTTATCTGCGTAATTATTCAGGATCTCTATGACCTTTTTGGGCGCGTGGTGGGCAGGCAGGTCGTTCCTGGGACCGTGATAAAGTGTGTCTCCCAAAAGGACGAGCTTGTCGGCACCGCTTTCAACGAATGCGTCAACGATGCGCTGTGCCCAGTATGAATCCCCGTGAATGTCTGATGCAACAAAATACTTCATAAATAAAGCCTCTTTCTAATTATCTCCCAATAGGATAGCACTTTCTTCTTGACTGATAGGGAATAAAAATATAAAACTAAATTTACATTCAGTTAACCACTATGTCAGATAGCGATTTTTATAATAAAAGAGAAAACCTGCGGTCCACTTGAAGTTTTGCTGTTTATTATGAAGAAAATTGCCGTTTTTACATCTCATGTATATGAACAGATGTCCGGACTGATGCAGAAGGGACTCCATGATGCTGCGAAAAGATACGGCGTTAAGCTTATCTTCTTTGCCAGCTTCGGCGATTCTTACAGCAGCAAGAACTATGGCGAGTTCTCGAAATACGATGAGGGCGACTGCGTTTCCTTTGATATCCCGGATCTTAATGATTTCGACGGTGTAATCAAGATAAGCACTTATTTCAGTGAAATCATCAAACAGCATCTTAAAAAGCTCCTCACATATCACGACATCCCTGTTATCAACATAGGAAGCCTTGAAGATGATCATATAAGCATTTCCTGTGATGAAGCAAAGACTTATGCAAAGACTGTGCGTCACGTTATCGAAGAGCACGGCTGCAGGGACATTTTCCATGTGGCAGGCGACAAGGTCCACAATTTTACTTTCGAGCGTATTGCCGCATACAGGAAAGAACTGGAAGACCATGGTATTCCTTTTGATGAGAGCAAGATCTTCTACAGCAATCTCTGGTATGACTGCGGAGAAGATGCTCTCGATTTTATTCTTGAGACATGCGCGAAAAACGGAAAGAAGCTTCCTGACGCTGTCTGCTGTGCCAACGATTATTCGGCGATCGGACTTATCAATGCCTGCAAAGCCAGGGGGATCAATATACCTGAAGATCTGATCATTACCGGTTTTGACGCCGTGGTTGAATCCACGAGCGGCTTCCCGACGCTTACCACGGCAACACAGCCTTTCTACAGATACGGTTACATGGCAATCGAGACAATGCTCAGGATCATCGGAGGAGAAGAAATCAAGGATAATATCTTTGTAGAAGGAGATCTTATCTGCAACCAGTCCTGCAGATGCAAGCCCAAGAGTGTAGACGGCATCGATGATTTCAGAGTTATTTATACCAGACGTCTGGATTATGCCACGGGCATAGCACAGTCTACGACTAACCTCATGCTCACTGTATCTGATGCGGGTACGCTTGAAGACTGCTTCCGCGCCATAAGTGACAACGCAAAGACTGATACCGGCTTTAAGGAGATGCTTCTTTGCCTTGCACCCGGATGGGACAAGCAGAGGATCGTCGGCGAAGATTTCCGCACTACCGATGAGGAGATGACTGTCGTCTCAGGTTACAGAGGCGATGTTGATGTTCCTGTACAGACATTCAGGAAAAAGAACATCCTTCCACAGGATATGCTCGAAGACCCCAATCCTTACTATATCTTCGCGCTGCATCATCTCCAGTATTATATGGGTTATCTGATCGTAGTCCCGGAGATAGGTTACCGTGAGCAGAAGGCCATACAGTCCTGGTTTGTTGATCTTGGCGTTATCCTTGAGACCAGACGCATCCAAAGAGATCTTGAGTTATCTGTCGCAAGACTGAAATTCCTCTATAACAGGGATACACTGACCGACCTCTATAACAGAAGAGGACTGGAGGATTTCTTTAAGGCGTATCTTGATGAGTGCATCAGGAACAGAACAGGACTTGCGGTCATAACGATCGATATGGATGACCTTAAGTATATCAATGATAACTTCGGACATAATGAAGGTGACTATGGCCTTAAGACCATAGCTTACGGTCTTGCCAGAGCCGTGAACGGCAATGAGGTATGCGCGAGAGCGGGCGGAGACGAGTTCACGGTCCTTGCCAAAAACTATACGGAAGAAAAGGCCGCAGAGTTCATCGCGAGAGTAAGGTCTATCATAGAACAGAAAGTAATGCTGGATGGCAAGCAGTTCGATGTTTCCATCAGCTGCGGCGCTTACATCGAGTATCCGGACGGATCTGGTGATGAAGACGCGCACTTGATCTTTGAGAGATGTCTTAAAGAAGCCGATAAGACGATGTACAAGGAAAAGAAGCTGCATAAGGTCGGTAAGGGAAGGAACGCCCCTCTGACCGGCAATTAAGACTCTGTTATGTAATTTTGCACAAAACCGACGGCAAAATTCTTCGATTTTTTGTATTTTCGGTTGGATAATTCTCTAATTTAGTTTATAATATCTGATATTAAGGGCGGGTGCCCTTTGATTTTGACGCGCTTTTTTATTGAGCCGCCAGTAATACATAACAGGGAGGCAAAGCTACATCAATGGATGCTGCTTATTTATTCAACAAGGGCGAGAACTATATGAGCTATAAGTTCCTCGGAGCTCATCCCTACGAGGATGAGAACGGGAAGGGCTTCATATTCCGCGTTTGGGCTCCTAATGCACGAATGGTCAGCGTAATGGGTGATTTCAATGACTGGGATCCCAATGACTGCCAGATGTTTATGCTCGGTAAGACCGGCATTTGGGAACAGAAGGTTCCTGATGCACAGCAGTGGGACCGATATAAGTACAGAGTTATCGGCGCTGACAACAGGATATACGAGAAGGGCGACCCCTTCGCAAGACATTTCGAGACCAGACCTAATAATGCTTCCATCATCTACGATCCTGACGATTATATCTGGAACGATGACGAGTTCTGCAAGAACCGTACAGATGCTCTGGCACCTAAGCCGATCAACATCTATGAGATCCACTTAGGTTCATGGAGAAGACATCCGGACGGCAACTTCTTTACTTACAGAGAACTTGCAATAGATCTTGCTGATTACTGCAAGAAGATGCACTACACACATGTAGAGCTCATGCCCATATTGGAACATCCTCTGGATGATTCATGGGGCTATCAGGTAACAGGTTACTATGCCGTTACTTCAAGATTCGGAACACCTGCTGACTTCAAGTTCATGGTCGATGTCCTTCACCAGAACGGCATCTCCGTCATCCTTGACTGGGTTCCGGCTCACTTCCCGAAGAACATGGAAGGCCTCGTCAGATTCGACGGCACGCCTTGCTATGAGTATGCGGATCCGAGGATCGGCGAGCACAGGGAATGGGGCACTTATGTTTTCGATTATTCCAAGAACGAAGTCATCTCGTTCCTGATATCCAATGCAGTTTACTGGATCGATGAATATCATCTTGACGGTATCCGTGTTGACGCTGTTTCTTCCATGCTCTACAGGGACTACGGAAGACAGCAGTATATTCCCAACAGGTTCGGCGGCAATGAGAACCTTGAAGCAATTGATTTCTTCAAGAGACTTAACTCGACTATCCGCAAGAACTATCCTCATGCAATGCTCATCGCAGAAGAGTCCACGGCATGGCCTAAGGTATCTCATCCCGTCGAATTCGGCGGCCTGGGATTCACCCATAAGTGGAACATGGGCTGGATGCATGACACGCTCGATTATTTCTCGACTGATTCTTATGCGAGAGCTTGGCACCACGACGAGTTCTGCTTCTCAATGATGTATGCATTCTCAGAAAACTACATCCTGAGCTTATCTCACGACGAAGTAGTTCACGGCAAGCATTCCCTTATCGACAAGATGCCGGGCGATATCTGGAGGAAGTTCGCGTCTCTTCGTACGATGATGATGTACCAGATCAGCCACCCGGGCGGAAAGCTCAATTTCATGGGTTCTGAGTTCGGTCAGTTCATCGAGTGGCGTTTCTATGAGCAGCTTGAGTGGTTCCTGTTAGATTACGAATCACACAGACTCCTGCAGAATTTCAACAGCGAACTTAATAAGTTCTACATCGAGAATCCCCAGATGTGGGAAGATGACCACACATGGGCAGGCTTCGAATGGATCGCTGCAGACGACACCAAGAATAACGTATTTGTATACAAGAGATCTTGTCCGGATCCCAAGAAAAACGACATCTATGTTGCTCTCAACATGGTTCCCCAGCCTCTCGAAGGTTATGAGATGCCAGTATACGAACTCGGCACTTACAAGATCGTCTTTAACACCGACGATATGTGCCATGGCGGTTCCGGATATCCTACAGCAACCGACATGAACGGCTGCTTTGAAGCAATCGACGAGCCTTTGAACGGCAAGCCTTATAAGGTCAAGATAAACCTTCCTCCTTTGGCAGGTATCTTCTTCATGAAGGTGAAGGACCCTGTAAAGAAGAAGGCCAAGGCTTCTGCCAAAAAGCCTGCCGCAAAGAAGACTTCTGCCAAGCCCGCTGCAAAGAAAACGGCTAAGGCCGTTGCGGAGAAGGCAGTAAAGCCTGCTGCAAAGAAGGCAGTAAAGACAGCAGAAGCAAAGCCTGCAAAGAAGACGGCGGCAAAAAAGCCCGCAGCTTCCGAGAAGGCTGAAACAAAAACGAAGAAAACAAAATAAGCTCATATACGGAGGTAGTTCATTATGGCAAGAACTGAAGTCGTTGCGATGATACTCGCAGGAGGACAGGGAAGCAGATTGGGTGTCCTGACCAAGACGGTAGCAAAACCGGCCGTTCCCTTTGGAAGCCGTTACAGGATAATCGATTTCCCGCTCTCTAACTGTGTTAACTCAGGAATAGAGATCGTTGGCGTTCTTACGCAGTATCAGCCGCTCGCTCTTAATACTTACGTAGGCAACGGACATCCGTGGGACCTCGACAGAAACAACGCCGGTGCTTATATCCTTCCGCCTTTCCAGAGCAATGCAGGCTCTGACTGGTATAAGGGTACGGCAAATGCTATTTACCAGAATATGAGCTTTATCGATGACAACGATCCTGAATATGTTGTTATCCTCTCAGGCGACCACATCTACAAGATGGATTACGCCGCAATGCTCAAGGCTCATATCGAGAAGAATGCAGATGCTACGATCGCGGTATATGAGGTACCGTGGGATGAAGCTCCGAGATTCGGCATCCTCAATACTAAGGAAGACGACGTTATCGAAGAGTTCGAGGAAAAGCCTGCTAATCCTAAGAGCAATCTCGCTTCTATGGGTGTTTATATCTTCACATGGAGTGTATTAAGACAGGCCCTGATCGAAGACGAGGCAAATCCGAATTCCAACAACGACTTCGGTAAGAACATCGTTCCGAATCTCTTAGCCCAGGGCAAGAAGCTCTGCGCTTACAGATTTGCAGGTTACTGGAAGGATGTAGGAACGATCTCATCCCTCTGGGAAACAAATATGGATATCCTTGATAAGCCTGAAGAGATCAACCTGGTCGACAGATCATGGAAGATCTTCTCCAGAAACCCTGTTAAGCCTTCACACTTCATCGGCTCAGGCGCTAAGGTCAAGAATTCAGCTCTTACAGACGGATGCCGTATCTTCGGTGACGTAGAGCATTCAGTGCTTTCTGAATCCGTAATCGTAGAGAAGGGCGCTATCGTTAAGGACTGCGTTCTCATGCCGGGTGTTGTCGTCAAGGAAGGCGCACACATCGAGCGCTGCGTTATCGACCAGGGAACTGTGATCGGTAAGAACGTTCAGGCAGGAAGCTTCGTCGAAGGCGAAGGACCTTACACCAACCATAAGATCTGTTCCGAAGGCATCTGCGTTTTCGAGCGCGGCCTGACGATCAAGGAAGGTGCGGTCATTCCGAAGAACAGCATGATCGATTCTGATCTGGAAGTACCCGAAGACTGCAAGATCATCGAGTCAAAATTCAGAGCATGAGGTAAAGGAGATTAAGACATATGTTTAATAATGCGATGGGCCTTATCCTGGCCGACAACAAAAAGATATCTCTGGGTGAGCTCTCCAATCCCCGCGCGCTTTCCGCCATGCCTTTCGGCGGAAGATACAGGATCATCGACTTCATGTTATCCAACATGGTCAATTCAGGCGTAAAGAACGTCGGACTTCTTACTTATAATAAGTACAAGTCACTGATGGACCATACAGGCACAGGCGGTGCGTGGTCTCTGGACAGAAAGAATGACGGTCTTCACATCCTGCCGCCTTATGTTAACTCCGAGGCTACGAATATCAGCTCCGACGAAGAACTCACGGGCGTTATCGACTTCTTAAGACAGTCCAGAACTCCTTATGTCATCGTTGCAGGCGCTAACGTTATCCTCAACACGACATTCGATTCATTCATCAAGTCACACGAAGAATCAGGTGCTGACATCTCCGTTATGTATAACCGTGACGGCACAAAGTTCGGCAATCCTTCCTATATCCTCGACATCGACGATGACGGCTTTGTAAGAGACATGCTCTACAATCCCGCAAAGGCTACATCTCCCAAGTGTTCTCTCGGTATCCTGTGCCTCAGAAGGGATCTTTTGATCGACATCCTCGCACGTCAGATGGCACACGGCCAGAGCCACTTCGGTATCCACTCAATCGTTAAGATGTTCGACGAGTTCAAGGTTCACGGGTTTGAGTATTCCGGAGTTGTCTTGAGGATCAACAGCGTTCAGAGCTATTTCAACGCTTCAATGTCACTTCTTACAGATTCGGTCCGAAATGACCTGTTCTGGAGCGGAAAGCCTATCTATACTAAGGTCAAGGACGAGGCTCCGACACTTTATTTCGACAACGCCGAGATGAGCGATTCGATCGTATCCGACGGCTGCCGCATCTATGGTAAGGTAGAGAGCTCAGTCATATTCAGAAGTGTTACTATTGCAAAGAACACAACGATCAAGAATTGCGTTATCATGCAGGACGTCCACATTTCTGAGAACTGCCATCTCGAGAACGTTATCTTGGACAAGAACGCTTTCGTTAGACCCGGCGTAAGACTTGTCGGACATCCCGACTATCCTATTGTTATAGGAAAAGGAGCAGGTATCTGATTATGGAAAAAAACATCAAAGTATTGTTCGCTTCGTCCGAGTGCAGCCCGTTCGTTAAAGTCGGGGGCCTCGCTGACGTTGTAGGCAGCCTGCCTGTAGAGCTTAATAAGCAGGGCGTTGATGCACGTGTTATTATCCCGCTCTACAAGAAGATCAAGGTTAAGTACAGCGACAAACTCCAGTTCCTCGGTTGGAAGATGGTTCATATGGGGTGGAGGTCTCTTTATGCAGGCCTGTTCTCATTGGAAGTAAACGGCGTTGTTTTCTACTTCATCGATAACGAATACTACTTCAACTTCGACCAGATCTATGTTGATTATGTTTTCGATATCGAGCGTTATTGCTTCTATCAGAGAGCAGTTCTGGACTTCATGGGCGACTTCATGAACTTCGAACCTAATGTCCTCCACTGTAATGACTGGCAGACGGGCATGATGCCTATGCTCCTTGACTGCCACTTCAAGAAGAACGGCTATCACACCAACGTCCAGACTGTCTATACGATCCACAATCTCAAGTATCAGGGCGTTCATTCTATTGACGTCGTAAGAGAGATGTTAGATCTCCCGGACGATTACTTAAGAGAGGATTTCTGCATCAAGGACCGCGCCATCAACTTCATGAAGGCAGGTATCGTATTCAGTAATTCGGTTACTACGGTATCTCCGACATATGCTTATGAGATCATGACGGACTACTACGGCGAGGGCCTGAACTATACTTTGCAGAAGTATGCATATAAGGTATCGGGCATCATCAACGGCATGAACGATCTTGAATACGATCCGTCCAAGGACGACAAGATCCCTATGAAGTATTCGATCAAGAACTACAAGGAAGGTAAGGCTGTCTGCAAGAAATCACTGCAGGAGCAGCTCCACCTTGATGTCAATCCCGGCGCTCCTCTTTGCGCAATGATCTCACGTCTCGTAGACCAGAAGGGATTGGATCTCCTCCTTTACGTACTTGAGGAAATGCTCTACGACGGAATGCAGGTTGTAATCCTCGGTACGGGCGATCCTTACTATGAGAGAGCTCTCGTTGATATCGCCAACCGCAATCCGGGCAAGATGTGTGCATGCATCGACTTCGACAGCGGTCTTGCCCATACGATCTATGCTGCATCCGATATCTTCCTTATGCCCAGTATCTTTGAGCCCTGTGGTCTTTCACAGCTCTGCTCCATGGCATACGGTTCGGTTCCTGTCGTAAGAGAGACGGGCGGCCTTAAGGATACAGTCACTCCTTATAACGAGTACACCGGCGAAGGCAACGGATTCTCATTTGCAAACATCAATGCTCATGAGTTCTTATTCGTAACCAAGTATGCCGCTGACATCTACCGTCATCATCCCGATGTCTGGAACAAGCTCATCGAAGCCGGCATGAAGGGTGACTATTCCTGGAAGAAGAGTGCAGGCGAATATGCAGGTCTCTATTCCCTTATCACGGGCATTCCGAGAGTAGAAGCCAAGCCCGAGCCTGCTCCTGCCAAGGAAGCGAAAAAGGAAGCTCCGGCAAAGGCAGAGAAGAAGGCAGAGAAGAAGCCTGCCGCAAAGAAAGCTCCGGCCAAGAAGGAGACAGAGAAGAAGGCTCCTGCCAAAAAGCCCGCAGCAAAAAAGGCGGCTCCGGCAAAGAAGCCCGCTGAAGCAAAAGCTCCGGTAAAGGCAGAAGAGACGAAGCCTGAAGCAAAGGAGAAGAAAGACTGATGTCTGATAAGACACAGACTGATTCAAAAGATTTATTAAAGGCGCGGTGCATTCATGCATCGCGCCTTCCTGAGTACAGGCAGCCGTTTGGGGCAAGGCCCTGTGCTTCTTATGTCGATATCTTTTTCGATACCTTCAAAGAAGCATCAAATGTAACGTTCTGCTATACGTACGGACTTTATAATTTCACATACCACGAAGAACCGATGTATTCGGTGTCGGGCCTTGGAAGATACCATGTAAATCTCATGCTGCCTTCTGAGCCTTCGATACTGTTCTACTGGTTCAGATTCAACTGCCCGGGTGACATTGACGGTCTTCCTGAAGACTTTACAGATAAGGAAAATCCCTGCCTGACGCTCTATTACGGTGCCGGCATGGACAAGAAGGACGGCGAAGGTACCCTCTATGGCGAGCCTCCGAGAGTAGGCGTGGACGAGGACAAGTACCCTTATGCTTTCCAGATAACAGTTTACAACAAGGATTTTAAGACGCCCTCGTTCCTGAAGGGTGCCATGATGTACCAGATCTTCCCGGACAGATTTGCCAGGGACAGCGCTTTTGATTATCAGAAGATGACAGGGATCGATGACCGGTCCGAACGCATTTACCATGAGGACTGGTATGAGGACGTCGATACGAAGGGCAAGCCGGAGACCGGTTATCTTGCCTGCGATTTCTACGGCGGAAGCCTTAAGGGCATCGAGGAGAAGCTCGATTACCTGAAAGAACTCGGCATTACGGTCCTCTACTTGAACCCGATATTTGAGGCCAGGTCTTCACACAGATACGACACGGCCGATTATCTTAATGTCGATCCCATTCTTGGCGGCACAACGGCTTTCATGAGCCTTCAGAGCGCCTGTGGGGAGAGAGGCATTAAGATCATCTTGGACGGAGTATTCAGCCACACAGGCGCCGATTCAAGGTATTTCAACAAGTTTGACAGATATGAGGGCGTGGGCGCTTACAGAGCCTTCGAAAAAGGCGAGGAGAGCCGCTTCCGTTCCTGGTATAACTTCTTCAGGAATGACGACGGTTCTGTCGGATACGATTCATGGTGGGGTTTTCCCGATCTTCCGAACATCAATGAGGATGACCTCGCATACAGGAACTTCATATTCGGCAGGGAGGGAGTAGTAGATACGTGGCTTTCCAGAGGTGCGTCGGGCTTCAGGCTTGACGTATCGGATGAGCTCCCTGACAGCTTCATAAGGCAGATGAGGACCACCGTAAAGGAGAAGACGGGCGGTGAGGGTGCTGTCATCGGCGAAGTCTGGGAAGATGCCTCCAATAAGTGCAGCTACGGCAATTACAGAGACTTCATGCTCGGCAATACCCACGATTCGGTCATGGGATATACATTCAGGCACATCCTTTTGGATTTTCTCGCAGGATACATAGATGCTGATATCGCGGATACGAGATTTGAGGGCTTCCGTGAGCGTTATCCCAAGGAAGCTTACTATTCCATGATGAACCTCGTGTCCTCGCATGACGTTCCGAGGATAATGACCATGCTCTCAAGGCCGGAAGATACAGACGACCGTGATATCCAGAGAGGGTTCAAGGTCGATCCCATGTATTTTGAAGCCGTATCGGCATTGTCGAAAATGGCGTTTGCCTTCCAGACGTGCTACATAGGTGCTTCCTGCATCTATTACGGCGATGAGATCCTGATGGAGGGCTATAAGGATCCTTTCAACAGAAGGACTTATCCGTGGAACAGGACCGATCGGAAGCAGCAGGATGCCCTTGCTTATTTCAGACGTATCGCAAGGCTCAGGACTGAGAACCAGTGCCTTAAGACCGGCTACTACAAGACCCTGATGGCTGAAGGCGGCACGTTCGCATTTGTAAGATACTTAAAAGAGGGCAGGGATGCATTCGGAAATGAGGCAACCGGCAGCAGGGCTGTCGTTCTCGTTATGAACAGGTCGGATAAGCCTGTTTTCGTTGATGTATCAGAGCATTACGGGAGTTATGAATGCAGGTATTCCGGTGACAGCAGTGACATTCATCACATATCTGAACAGTTCATTTTGGGAGGCATTCAGGCCGGTACGAGGAAGATAGGGATCAGGCCGTTCGGTACCGCATTTTTGCTTTACTAAATCCTCATAATTCCTGTATTGATTTTTTATTTTATTGTTATAATCTAAATGCCGACCTTAAGCGTCGGCATTTCTAATTTTTTGAAAGGCAGAGCCGCCAGTGAAGAAGACCCGTGAACGCCATACTTTGAAGTTGCTCCTGACTGTGGTTTTAGCAGCCGCAATGTCAGTAAATATAGCAGCTTGCAACAGCGCAGGCACGGTAGAGACACTGGGTACTTTGGCTCCTGTCAGTACCGATGTCGAGCAGTCTGCTGCAACCACGGTCATCTTAGAGACCGTATCTACCGATCCGACACCGACATCGACACCTACCCAGACTCCGACACCCACACCTTCATTGGCACCCGAAGACCGCGTCGTTACCGTATCTTTTGCCGGTGACTGCACGCTTACACAGGATTACAGGTCAGGCAATAAGTCCTTCGACAAGAAGGTCAACGGCGATATGGATTATTGCTTCCAGAATGCTGCAGCAATGTTCAAGAGCGATGACATGACGCTTGTAAATCTCGAAAACCCGGTAACCGACAAGACATCCCACAAGAATAACCAGTATGTTTTCCGCATGAACCCTGCTGACCTTGAGATGCTTACAAAAGCAGGCATCGAGGCCGTCAACATCGCAAACAACCACATGATGGATTTCTGGGAGGACGGCGTTAAGGACACCAGAAAGAACCTGGATGACAAGGGGATCTTATGGAGCGACGATAAGTATACTTCGATCTTTACCACAAGCAAGGGCATCAAGATCGGAATGGTCGGTCTCGGCAATGACACCAATGTCTCTGCCGTAACAGGATTGATCGACGATCTTAGGAAGCAGGGCGCAGTAATAATCATCGCATCCTGCCATTTCGGTGCAGAGGGCGTCTATGAGCCTACGGCAAGGCAGAAGAAGATAGCTCACGAACTCATTGATTACGGCGTTGATATCGTTGTCGGCACACACCCGCACCGTCTCCAGCCGATAGAGAAGTATAAGGATCATTATATCTTCTATTCTCTCTCGAACTTTTGTTTTGGTGGAAATTACTCATTAAAAGACCCTGATTCTGTAATAATTCAATGCGATTTTATTATGGACTTCGACGGCTCTAAATGCGTAGACTATAGACTGAGGGTTTATCCCTATTCTCAAACAACTACAAGACCCGGAAATGACTTCTGTCCTAAGCCCTATGCGTGGGAATCAGAGGACTATTTCAGGGTCATGAAGCGCCTTAACTGGGCGCAGGGCGACGAATAGTCCGACAAATATAAACAGGCAGGTACAAGATCATGGCTGACGGCAAAGTTTTGGTAGTTATGGGTTCCGATTCCGATTTCCCCGTAATGGAAGGTTGTTTTAAGATGCTGAACAAGTTCGGCGTAGAGTTCAAGGCAACGGTAGCCTCAGCACACAGAACCCCTGATAAGGCTATGGCTCTCGCCAGAGGCGCAGAGGCTGAAGGCTTCAAGGTAATTATCGCTGCAGCAGGCCTTGCTGCTCACTTGGGCGGCGTTCTCGCTGCCAACACGGCACTTCCCGTAATCGGTGTTCCCTGTAAGGGCGGCGCTCTCGCAGGCGTTGATGCTCTTTATGCTACGGTTCAGATGCCTACAGGAATCCCTGTAGCAACAGTTGCGATCGACGGCGGCTCCAATGCGGCTATCCTCGCATGCCAGATGCTCGCCATCTCTGATCCTGAGCTTATGCAGAAGATCAAGGATTACAAGGCAGGTCTCGCTTCATCGGTTGAGGAGAGAGACGCAAGACTTCAGCAGAAGATCGCTGAGATGAATTAACGGATACTGAGAAATCATTATCATAGATACAAATTGAGAAAAGGACGGCTATAAACAGATGAGCGGAGTTTTCGGATGTTATGACATCAAAGGAAGCAAACAGGATGTAACAAGAGATACCTATTATGGTATTTTCTCGTTGCAGCACAGAGGACAGGAATCATGCGGTATCGCAGTTAATGACGAAGGTTCATTCCTCGTACATAAGGCTTCCGGCCTTGTTACAGACGTATTCGACGAGGTTACATTATCTGCACTCGCAGGTACATGTGCGATCGGACATGCAAGAGGCGGTTCTCCCAGAGAGAGCGGTACAGATGCCATCCAGCCCATCTCCATCAAGTCCAGAGTAGGCAATATCGCCCTTACATCTGATTCGGTAATCATGAATGCCAACAAGATCCGTGACGAACTTAAGGATCAGGGTGCTATCTTCCAGACAAATACGGATTCAGAGATCATCCTCTCACTCTTTTCGAGAAACAGGATCAGAACAGAGGACTGCGAGCACGCCATCCTTGAGACAATGAAAGAGATCCACGGCGTTTATTCCATGATCTTCATGACAGAAGACAAGCTCATCGGTGTAAGAGATCCCTACGGAATCAGACCTTTGATCCTTGGTAAACTCGGTGACAAGTATTATATCTCCTCCGAATCCTGCGCTCTTGATGCAATCGGCTGCGAGACTATAAGAGACTTTGAGCCCGGCGAGATCATCACGATCTCCAGAGACGGCATGAGCTCTATGAAGTATGACGTAAATAAAGAGAAGAAGGACGCAAAGGTATGTGTTTTCGAGTACGTATATGTCGCAAGACCTGACTCCGTCATAGACAAGATGTCCATCTTCGATTCAAGATACAGAGTAGGCATGGCGCTCGCAAAGGAGAGCCCTGCAGATGTAGATCTCGTAATCGGTGCTCCTGACTCCGGAAACGCAGCAGCAGAAGGCTATGCCGCCGGTCTTGGCGTTCAGTACGGTGCAGGACTTTTGAAGAACAGATACGTAGGAAGAACCTTCATCAAGAGCACACAGCAGCAGAGAGAACTCGCAGTAAGAATGAAGTTCGCTGCTCTTAAGACAGCTATCAAGGGCAAGAAGATCGCCATCGTTGACGACTCACTCGTAAGAGGTACGACAACAAAGCACATCATCTCATTCTTAAGAGAGAACGGCGCTTCCGAAGTTCACGTAAGACTCGCTTCTCCGCCGGTTAAGTTCGGCTGCTGCTATGGCGTTAACGCTTCTTCTGAGACAGAGCTTCCTGCAAGCACAAAGACGGTAGAAGAGATCCGCGACATGATCGGTGCTGATTCACTCGCATACATCAGCCTTGATTCGCTGAGAGCATCCCTTAACACTATTGACTGCGGCGTATGCTCAGCATGCTTTGACGGTGACTTCATCGCAGGCAAGCCTGAGGATGATGAAGAAACAATTCATAAGGTTAAGTACAACTAATAGGAGACTACTTAAATGAAGATTGCAGTGTTCGTTTCGGGAGGCGGTACAAACCTTCAGGCGATAATAGACAACACTAAGGATGGTATCTTAAAGGATATCGAGATAGTTCTCGTACTGTCATCTTCAAAGAATGCCTATGCGCTCGAGAGAGCTGCAAATAACGGCATCAAGTCAGCCGTAGTATCCAAGAAGGACTTTGATTCCATTGAGGAATGGGACGAGGCTGTCGTTAAGGCAGTCGACGAATCCGGCGCTGAACTTATCGTTCTTGCCGGATACCTTTCTCTTATGGGACCTAAGGTCGTAGCAAAGTATTCCAACCGCATCATAAATATCCATCCGGCTCTTATCCCTTCGTTCTGCGGTGCAGGCATGTACGGAATAAGACCACACCAGGCTGCTCTTGCAAAGGGTGTTAAGGTGTCGGGCGCAACGGTCCATTTCGTTAATGAGAATTACGATGAGGGTCCGATCCTTCTGCAGAAGGCCGTTGACGTTCTGCCTGACGACACTCCGGAGACACTGCAGCGCAGGATAATGGAGAATTGTGAGTGGAAGATACTTCCTGAGGCAATAAGGCTTATTGCTGACGGCAGGGTAGAGATAAAGAACAACATCTGCTATATCAAATGAATCAGTTATTAAATTTTGGAGGTGCTATATGATCACACAGAACTTGGGCAAGATCTTAAAAGAGAATGCTTATCCCGGAAGAGGAATCGTAATCGGTAAGTCCGATGACGGTAAGTATGCAGTTACTGCTTACTTCATCATGGGAAGAAGCGTTAATTCAAGAAACAGAGTTTTCACCGCAACTGAAGACGGAATCAAGACTGAGGCTTTCGATCCTTCACTTCTTACTGATCCGCACCTCATCATCTATTCACCCGTAAGAGTCCTTGGCAACAAGACTATCGTTACAAACGGTGACCAGACAGACACTATCTATGAACTCATGGATAAGCAGATGACATTCGAGCAGTCCTTAAGAGGCAGAGAGTTCGAAGACGACGCTCCGAACTACACCCCCAGGATCTCAGGCATCATGCACGTAGAGAACGGCACATACAACTTCGCTATGTCCATCCTTAAGAGCGACGACGGCGATCCTGATTCATGCGAGCGCCACACATTCACATACACAAATCCCAAGGCCGGAATCGGCAGATTCATCCACACATACATGGGTGACGGCAGCCCGCTCCCGTCTTTTGATGGTGAACCTGAGAAGGTTGAGCTTACAGGCGACATCGACACCTTCACAAACGAAGTCTGGACAAGCCTTAACGAAGACAACAAGGTATCTCTTTTCGTACGCTACATCGACATCGAGACAGGCGCAGCAGAGACCAGGATCGTTAATAAGAACGTTTAATAAGCACGAGAATAAAGGAGAATGACAATGTCTAACGAGATGCAACTCAAGTACGGATGCAACCCCAATCAGAAGCCTTCCAGGATCTTCATGAAAGACGGATCAGAGCTTCCCATCACAGTATTGAACGGCAAGCCCGGTTATATCAACCTCTTGGACGCTTTCAACGGCTGGCAGCTTGTTAAGGAATTAAAGGAAGCAACAGGCCTTCCGGCAGCTACTTCATTCAAGCACGTTTCACCTGCAGGCGCTGCAGTAGGCAAGCCCCTCTCTGAAACAGAGGCTAAGATCTACTTCGTAGACGATCTTGGCGAACTTTCTCCCATCGCTTGCGCTTATGCAAGAGCAAGAGGCGCTGACAGAATGTCTTCTTACGGCGACTTCACGGCTCTTTCCGATACATGCGACGCTATCACGGCTACAATGCTCGCAAGAGAAGTGTCCGACGGCATCATTGCTCCCGATTACACTGAAGAAGCTCTTGAGATCCTTAAGACAAAGAGAAAGGGCACATATAACGTAATCAAGATCGACGCATCTTATAAGCCCGCTCCGATCGAGACAAAGGACGTCTTCGGCGTTACTTTCGAGCAGGGAAGAAACGAGTTCGAGATCAACCATGCGCTTTTGGACAACATCGTTACTGACACTAAGGACATTCCTGAGGATAAGAAGATCGACCTCCTGATCTCTCTTATCACTCTCAAGTACACACAGTCCAATTCCGTCTGCTACGTAAAGGACGGCCAGGCAATCGGTATCGGCGCAGGCCAGCAGTCCAGAATCCACTGCACAAGACTTGCAGGCCAGAAGGCTGATAACTGGTGGCTCAGACAGAGCCCTCAGGTATTGGGTCTCCAGTTCGTTGACGACATCAGAAGACCTGACAGAGACAACGCAATAGACGTTTACATCTCTGATGAGTATGAGGACGTTCTCGCTGAAGGCACATGGCAGAACATCTTCAAGGTCAAGCCCGCTGTATTCACAAGAGAAGAGAAGAAGGCTTGGCTCGCTAAGAACGACAACGTAGCATTGGGTTCTGACGCATTCTTCCCCTTCGGCGACAACATCGAGCGTGCTCACAAGAGCGGCGTTAAGTACATCGCTGAACCCGGCGGTTCCATCCGTGACGACCATGTCATCATGACATGCAATAAATACGGCATTGCAATGGCATTCACCGGAATGAGATTGTTCCACCATTAATATTGTTTTACACTAGGGCTGTCTCTTATGAGGCAGCCCTTTTTTTATTTTGGGAGGTAAACATGGAAGACGATAAGAAGATCGCTGAAGAGACTGAGAACAAGGCTCTTGAGGCCGCAGACGCGAAAACTGACCCCGCCCCTGTGCAGGAGAAGCCGGCAGAGCCCGCACCGGGTCCGGTAAACGATGCTCCTGATAAGGCGGTCAAAGCCGGAAAGGCCGGAGGCCCCACTGAGACGGAGCTCCTTTCAGAACTCGTCAAGCTTCAGAAGAAAACAGCAAAGAGAACAGGTGTAGTAGCATTCTCAATGATCGTCATTGCCGCTGTTGTCCTCGCTTCAGCCGTACTGATCGTACCTAAGGTCATGACGACCCTCATGGCCGCTGAGACGACTTTAGAGCAGGCTACCACGCTTATGGGTGACGTTAAGAACTCTCTTGACGGCATGAACAAGATGATCTCCAATGTTGACACTGTCCTGACCGACAATACCGAAGCAATGTCTGACGCCATCAAGAAGATAGGCGATATCGACATCGACGGACTTAACGACTCGATCAAGAAGCTCAACGGCGCCGTCGACGGCTTAAACAAGATCGTCTCACCTTACTCCAGGAGACAGTGAGAAAGCCGTACGAGGTAATTGCCGAAGGCATAACCCATCGTGAACAGAAATTAAATAACCCCCGTACGAGTTAATTGCCGAAGGCAATTACTGTCTGAAGTACGGGGGTTATCTTAATTTCTGGAGCCAAAGGCGGGAATCGAACCCGCGACCTATTCATTACGAGTGAATTGCTCTACCCCTGAGCCACTTTGGCGTGCCATAAAAATATACCTATTTGGAAGTTGTGTGTCAAGTGAAAGAAAAGCAAGTAAACGGGATAAGAATGATATAATTGATTTATCGGAGGAAAAATTAGTGAAAGCGCTAAAGTTCTTTAAGAAAGCTGTCAGTGTGTTTTTGTGCCTGTCATTGTCGGGTGCGCTTTTCACAGGCTGCAAAAAGAGCGATGATCTTTTCCCTTCGATTATTTCCGATAGTGAAGAAACAAGTTCTCCTGACGAGACGGATCAGCCTTCAGATACTAATGAAGGGAATGAGATCCGCCAGCTTGAAGTGGCACTTCCTTATTCAGATCTGACTATCCAGTATCTTGCGGCTTTGCTTTACTGCAAGAATAACGGACTTTGGGACAGTTCTGAGACGGGCCTTACTATAAGCACGGAGTATCTGTCGTCTGTAGCATCCACTTACGTCATTACCAATACCGGGTGCGGCAGCACGGGCGTTAACCTTGATACAGTAAAGGACTGGAAGGCTTCGGGCAGGACTCCCGACTTATTCCTTGCGCAGGACAGCGCCAGCATTTACAAGGCAGGATATGCCGAGACGCTTAATGAACATCTGGCTGACAGCAAGTATCTTAATGCGCAGCAGGTATATTCTGGCGCGCTGACCGCTGATTCCGAAGACGGAATCTTCTTTGCAGTTCCGCATTTCTGTTCTGCGAAGATCGTAATGGGCAATACTGAATATATTCCTTCGGGAATAGGAAAACTCCAGACAAAGAACACAACCGAGAACCTCAGGGCTTATCTCGAAGCGATCAATAAAGAGCACAAGGGCGTTGCAGGATTTGCTTCTGCTTATGAGCTCATTCCTTATCTGGGTTCCGCTTTTAACAAAGATATCCCGACCTCTTATATGGTCAGCAATGAATATACCATGGACAAGATCGCAGCAGGGAAAGTGATCAAAGATGCTGCATCTTATGTCAGGAGCCTCTATTCGGATTCTCTGGCACAGGACCAGATAGGCGGAGCAGATCCGATCTATTCGAGAAAGGCAGCGCTGTGGGTCGATTCATCTGCGAATATAAGGGCTTGGGCTGATTATTATCCGGGAAACTTATATCTCTTGCATTTGCCTTGCAACGATGCAACTAATGTCGGCGTTCCCTATTTAAGCACTTATTCTTTGTGTGTTGCGAAAGATTCGGGAAGCAAGGATTTTGCATCAGAGTTTGCAGCGTTTATCTCTTTCGATACTGATGCCCAGCTTCTTATCTACAGGCTTGAGGATATGACAGGCCTTATGCCGCTCACGAGAAATGATGCTGTATGGGAACTGATTTCAGCAAATAAGATCTTCGGACATATGGCCTCAGACTTCCATCAGATCATGGATAATGCGGTATATTGTCCGGACTCTTTTGACAGCAAGGTCTTTTCGAAGACCAATGAGTATACGGCAGAATATGTAAAGCAGAATGATGAGTTTGATCCGGAGAAATGCTATGGCTGACAGAATTGTTCTTCGTAAGATCCTTATTTCAGACAGTTCCGAGCTTCGTAAGCGCGGCCTCATGGAGGGTACATTAAAGCTCATTGAGGATGACATCAGAGCCCTGGGAACGGGAAGCCAGGGTGAAGCGATGCTCGCTTTAAAGGATGAGGTCATCTATGCTCTTATAAAGCTCTTCAGGCCCGACAGGAAGAAGTGCAGGGCTCACATAGACTTTGTCTTTACAAACGATGCGAATGCAGATACCCAGAGCGGCGTTGTTGATGAGGTCTTAAGATACTGTTTCCTTGAGGAGTACTATCACAAGGTAACTGTCATCTGCAATCACGGCAACGAGGGCTTAGAGCGCATCCTTGTCGGTGCAGGCTTCATGCAGGAAGCGGTCTTAAGGGATGAGGTAAGGCTTAAGAACGGCTTTGAGGATGCCGGCCTTTACGCGATGCTCTCTTATGAATATCCCAGATATAATGTCTGTTTCGTTCCTTTCGAAAGGGGCGTGGCAGTAGTTACGGGCGGCATGGATTACATTGATTCCGTTAAGCTCTTCCACTACGGTCAGAAGATTGAAGACCCGTTCGTCATAAATGTTGCTGCAAGTCTCGGACTCCTTGATTCGAACGGCGGCCTCGTCAGAAATGATGACGGAATCTATAATCTCGATAAAGACCAGCTCGAATATCTGCCGGAAGAACTTGCCATGGCCTATGTCGAGCTTAAGGAATATTTCGACAGCAACAGGGCAGGCTTTGACATCAATGTCGTATTCAATACGGGAACGCCTTTCCAGAAGAAGGTATGGAACGCGATTAATTCTATTCCGTACGGAGGCACCGCAAGTTATGAGGACATTGCGCTGAAGTTAACCGGCGGAAAGCTTTCTGAGGCGCGTAAGATCACGAGAGCTGTCGGAAGCGCATGCTCTGATAACCCCGTTGCGGTCATTGTCCCGTGTCACAGGGTAATCGGTAAGGACGGAAGCATCGTCGGATATTCCGCAGGTATCGACATCAAAGACTATCTGCTCTTGCATGAGAGCTTTACGGCGGTAACACCGCTCATATCCAAGGAGGTATAACACTAGTGGCTAAACACGATAAAGTAGCAGTCGGGGTTTCGACTATCCTTAATCCCGTACCTGTTGTTATGGTTTCATCAGGAAGCAAAGAAGGCAAGGCGAACATCATGACCGCTGCCTGGGCAGGAACGGTCAATTCCGAGCCGCCGATGATCTCTGTAAGCATCAGGAAATCAAGATATTCACATAAGCTCATCTCTGAGACCGGTGAGTTTGTCGTAAACCTCGTCTCAAAGTCACTCTGCAAGGCCTGCGATTACTGCGGCGTCAGAGGCGGCGAAAACGAAGACAAGTTCAAGTCCTGCGGCCTTACACCCGTTAAGGCAGAGGGTCTTGAGTATGCTTATGCCATCAAGGAAGCACCCGTATCGATCTCCTGCGTCGTAAAGAGCGTTACAGAACTCGGCTCACACGATATGTTCATTGGTGAGATCAAGAGCGTTACGGCTGATTCTTATCTTCTTGACCGGAACGGTAAGCTCTGCCTGGAGAATGCAAGACTTGTGGCTTATAATCACGGTGAATATTATCTCTTAGGTGAGAAGCTCGGCTTCTTCGGCTATTCCGTAGCAAAAGAAGACGTTATAAAGAGAAGAATGGGAACAGATACAAAGAAGGCGAAGAAATGAAGTTCATTGGCATAAAGAAAGTCCACGAAGGACGTTTTATAACATCTTATAACGCTGAATACGAGACCAATCTGGGCAATAAGAAGGTCTATGAGATGGTCTCAAGAGATAAGAATATTACCGGTCTTGAAGATATCGCGCGCGAAAAGTGTGATGCAGTCGTGCTCATCATCACGAGCACCGACGGCGGGCGTCTCCTTCTCAATAAAGAGTACCGGATGGCAGTCGGAGGATTTGCCATTAACTTCCCGGCAGGCCTTATCGATGAAGGCGAGACGCCTGATGTTGCAGCCGCAAGAGAACTTTGGGAAGAGACAGGCTTAAAGCTGGTATCTATTGATGAAGTCCTGCCTGTGAGCTTCTCGGGCGTCGGCATAACAAACGAGAAGAGTTGCTGTGTTATCGGCAAGGCTGAAGGCGAATTTGCTCCCAGCACTTCCGACGAGGAAGAGATCGAAGCACGCTGGTATACCAAGGAAGAGGTAAGAGAACTTCTCAAGCAGACAAACCTTGCTGCAAGGACACAGGCTTTCTGTTACTGGTGGGCTAAGTCCTGAACGGCATATTGCAAGGAATAGTCTGAAGGTGCTGCTTTTCGCGCACTTAGAATAAAATAATAAATTAACGCATCTGACAAGTAAAAATACTTGACACGCCTATGAAGCTTTGTTATTATGTGCAGGCTTGTAATTTAGGAGGCGTGCCTTTAAATGCGTGAAAAGTCAGTAAGAACAGACCTTTTGCTCGATTTCTACGGCAATCTCCTGACGCCCAAGATGAGGCGCACCTGTGAGAGCTATTATAACGATGACCTGACTTTGGCAGAGATCGCCGAAGCAGAGGGAATCTCAAGACAGGGAGTGCACGACACTGTCAAGAGGGCGGAGAAGCAGCTTGAGGAATATGAGGAGAAGTTAGGGCTTCTCGCACTTTTCGAGAAGCAGCAGGCAAAAGCAAAAAATGCTCTGGCGCACATTAAGAGCGGTGACAGCGATAAGGCTGCAAAAGAGCTTGAAGAATTGATAGAGGAAATGTAAGAACGTGTTTGAGAGCTTATCTGAAAAGCTTCAGAATATAACCTCGAAGATGCGCGGCAAGGCCCGCGTAAGCGAGAGCGACATCAAGGAGATGATGCGTGAGATCCGCATGGCTCTCCTCGAGGCAGACGTAAACTACGGCGTTGTTAAAGAATTCGTAGCTGACATGACCGAGAAGTGCAAGGGCGCTGATGTTCAGGAGTCCTTTACGCCCGGCCAGCAGATAGTAAAGATCGTAAGAGATTCTTTGACAGAACTCTTAGGCGGTGAAGAGGGCGAAGAGAAGCTCAAGGTTTCCGATACAGGATTTAATATCATTATCCTCTACGGTCTCCAGGGTGCAGGTAAGACAACTACTGCAGCAAAGCTCGCTAAGCTCTTAAAAGAGAACGGCAAGAAGCCTATGGTCGTTTCCGTCGACGTTCACAGACCCGCTGCTGCCCAGCAGCTCAAGGTCTTAAGTGACGCGGTAGGCGTTGACTGCTATATCGATCCTGAAGAGAAGGATGCCGTTAAGATCGCAAAGGACGGTGAAGGCAAGGCAAGATACATGCTTTGCAATTACCTGATCATAGATACTGCAGGACGTACGGTTGCAGATGAAGAGCTCATGGAAGAGCTCAGAGATATCGCTGCTGCCGTTAACCCTACAGAGAAGCTCCTCGTAGTCGACGCGATGATCGGTCAGGAAGCCGTAAATGTCGCCCAGCTCTTCGAGCAGAACATCGGTATGGACGGCTTCATCATGACAAAGCTCGACGGCGATGCCAGAGGCGGTGCTGCTTTATCCATCCGTAAGCTTACGAGCAAGCCTATCAAGTACATCTGTACAGGCGAGAAGGTAGATGCGATCGAGAAGTTCTATCCTCAGCGTATGGCTGACAGGATCCTCGGCATGGGTGACGTCGTAAGCCTCATCGAGAAGGCTCAGGCTAACATCGACGAGGAAGAAGCACGCAAGACCATGGAACGCATGATGGGCAGCGGCTACAACCTCGATGACCTTTATGACCAGTTCGCGCAGATGAAGAAGATGGGCTCGCTTAAAGATCTTGTCGGCATGATGCCCGGCGCAGCAGGCAAGATCAGTGATGAAGAGCTTGACGATAAGATCGTCGACAGACAGATGGCCATCATCACTTCAATGACCAAGAAGGAGAGAAGATCACCTTCGATCCTTAATGCGAGCAGAAGAAAGAGAATTGCAGCAGGTGCAGGCGTTCAGGTATCTGACGTAAATAAGCTCATCACACAGTATGAGCAGACTGCTAAGATCATGAAGCAGTTCTCAAACGGCAAGGGCGGCTTCAAGATGCCTAAGGGCTTTGCGAAGCAGGCAGCTAAGATGGGCCTTAAGGGCGGCGGCATGGGCAACATGGGCGGCATGGGAGGCCTCGGTAATATGGGCGGTATGGCTGGCTTAGGTTCCGGTATGCCGCAGGGCCTGGGAAGCTTCAGGGCGCCGAAGGAAGATGCTGATGATTCTCCTTTCGTACCCACGGGAAGACGCGACCGCAAGAAGAAGCGCAAGGGCAGAAGATAAAGTAGATCCCGTCATTAACTTGGCGTAGATTATAAAAACAAAAAACAATATTTTTTGGAGGAAAACAAAATGGCAGTAAAGATTCGTTTAAGAAGAATGGGTAAGAAGAAGGCACCTTTCTATCGTGTAGTTGTTGCTGATTCCAGATATCCCAGAGACGGTCGTTTCATCGAGGAGATCGGTTTCTATGATCCTATGAAGGAAACAGACAGCGTTAAGATCGACAGCGAGGCAGCTAAGAAGTGGATCGCTAACGGAGCTCAGCCCACAGATACAGTAAAGTCTCTTCTTAAGAAGCAGGGTATCATCTGATCAACTTTCAGCTGATGCTTAAATAATAGGAAGGAGAGCTTTATATGGACGATTTATTGGTTTATATCGCCAGGGAACTTGTCAGCAATCCCGATGAGGTAAACGTAAAGAAGACAGAGCGCGGAAACACTGTTGTTTTCGAGCTGTCCGTTGCTCCCGAAGATACAGGAAAGATTATCGGCAAGAATGGTAAGAGAGCTCAGGCTATCCGTTCCATCATGAAGGCTAAGTACCTCAAAGAAGGTAAGCGTGTAATAGTCGATATTGTAGGCTGATTCTTTTGGATAAACTCATCATTATTGGAAAGATTACCGGCGCGCACGGCGTCCGTGGGGAACTTAAGGTTTACCCCTTAACGGACGACCCGCGCCGTTTCCTTAAGCTTAAGGAATGTTTCATATGCGGGCAGAACTTCGAGAAGCCCGAAGCTTCATCATGCGCATCTGCAAGACTCGACAGGGGAAACGTTCTTATCAAGCTTGATGGTGTCCTTGACAGAGACAAGGCAGAGCTTCTGCGCGGAAGATTTATCGCCGTTGAGAGGGAGAATGCCGTAAAGCTCAAGAAGGACAACTATTTCATTACTGACCTTAAAGGTCTTAAAGTTATAGACGATGACAGGGGAGATCTGGGCAGCGTAATCGACTGTTTTGCTACAGGTCCCCAGTTCACGCTCGAAATAAAAAGGGAGAATAAGAAGAAAAATCTCATGCTCCCCTTTGTTAAAGTCTATTGTTATGAGGTCGATATAGAGGCGGGTTATATCAAGTGCAGACTGCCCGATGGCCTCTACGAATTATACGACTGATATTTAATTTACCTTTCCCTTAAGATACTCGTGCATAGCCTGGTAGCTCATGGCCTTTGAATCCAGTGAGGATACCTTTGTCTTTAAGCTGTCTCCGCATACAAAGGCATACTGGTACAGACTGTCTATGGAGCTTATTATCTCCTCTGCTTTGGCATTGAAGTCCTGCTCGGATACTCCGTTGTCGTTTACCTTGTAATTCTTGTAAGAGTTGGAAGCGTCGTCTGTATATGACACGAAATAAACGGCCGATTCAACAGGCACAAGTTCCTTGCCGTCGAAAGAATATACGGTATAGGTCATGTATTCATCCTTGTTTCTCGGGCAGTCGATAATGACAAGCTTTCCGTCAGCTGTTGTTCCGACGACAACGCCGCGAGCGGCTTCCGCCTGCATGTTCAGAGAATCAACGGTAAGAATTACCTTTGAATCCTTTTCTGACTCATCATATGAATATACTTCAAGTACAGCGCTTAAGTTATCCAGGCCTTCCATGACGATAAGTTCTTCTATTCCGTCACCAGTAAGGTCTGCAAGTGCGCAGGGTGTGTTTTCCGTCGGGAAGAGCCAGTTGGAATCTTCATGGCCGATATTCATCCAGTTGTACTTTTCAGCCTTTAATTCAACGTTTTCGAGGCATGCGAGAAGAGAACTGTAAGCATAGACTTTATTTGCTCCGGATTCTGATCCGGAAGTGCTTGCAGCTGTAACTGATGTAATAGCGGAAGGATCTCCTGATGTGCTTGCAGCAGTATAAACAGGCTGCTTAAAGGCGCATCCCGTAAAGGTCATCAGCGTTGCGGCAGATATAATAGCCGCACCCCAAGTATTCGATATCTTTTTCATAAGCGACCGTCCTTTCATTCCCATATATTTTATTGGCTTTATTTTATTTCAGTTCAGAATAGATTCTGCATCGCTTCAAAGGCAAAACGCAGGCAAACAGTTTACCACTGTTTTACAAAATGTGGGCGTCAAGTTTTTTGTAAATCGAAAATAGCCCTAGATTATGATATTATCTCATTTGGAGTAAGCTGCGTAACGCAGTATTTAGGGGAGGTACATATTATGGGAAGAGGCGGCGGAGGCGGTGGTTCACACCACAGCTCACATCATTCGAGCAGCCATACACATCATGCAAGCAGCTCGTCTTATCATTCATCAAGATCATCTTATTCACACAGCTCAAGAAGCAACAGAAACTACCGTTCGAACGGCAGTTACGGCGGAGGATCTTCCGGTGGCGGATCTTCCGGCAGCGGATGCAGCGGGTGCTTTGGCACGCTTGTTTCAATGATCTTCATTTTCTTCGCTGTAGGCGTTGCTGTATTTGCACTGGCTCAGAGGACAGGAACAGAGCTTGATATTCCGTTCGTAAACTATTTCCTGATCGAGCGTTCCACTACCAACAGGGAGCCGCTTCCTTCAGCCAAGTGCGATCCTATAGATACTTGGTATCAGGATGACTGGGGCGACTGGATCGATGAGACAGGTGAAGAGGATGCGCTTATTAAAGGTCTTAAGTATTTCTATGAGAAGACCGGCGTCCAGCCTTATCTCTGGATCACGGGCGAAGACGGCCAGAACTATAAGTATCAGGAGACAGTAGAGCAGCTCGGGGAAGAAAGGTATAAGGAGATGTTCGGAGATGACGAAGGTCACGTCATCATCATCTTCCGCGAGTATCCTAATGCTTCGAGCGAATATATCTGCACCGTAACGCCAGGTTATGACGCAGAGACCCAGGTAATGGATGAGCAGGCAAGAGAGATCGTTCTGGACTTCATCGATTACTACTACACGGACAGCGAGATGAACGAAGGCCAGTTCTTTGGAACAGCCTTCGAAAAGGCCGGTGACCGCATCATGATGAAGCAGCTCTCATTCCGCCAGATGGGCATTATCGCAGCTGTTGCTGTCATCGTTGTCATCGGCATCTGCATCGTGGCCAATATCGTAAAGAAGCGTAAGATCGCCGTTGCAAAGCAGAAGACATTGCAGGCTCAGGAGCAGGCTAAGCAGGCTAAGGCTGTTGCAGATCAGAAGAAGACCGACTTCGACCGCAAGAAGTATGAGGATAATCTTGAGACACAGTATGTTGCCGTCAACTGTCCTAACTGTGGTGCAAGCAACATAAAGATCCGTAAGACTACCGTCGGCTACTGCGATTACTGCGGTACTGCGATCAAGGTCGATCAGTACGGCAATGTCACTATTTCGAGCGGAGATCAGGCTGATACATGAACTTCTATGTAGCGACATTATTTCCCGAGCAGGTAAGCACGTATCTTAATACGAGCATTACCGGCAGGGGCATCGCCAAGGGCGCGATCTCATTGGAGTGCATCCAGATGAGAGATTATGCGCCCAATAACTACGGCCGCGTGGATGACACGATCTACGGCGGCGGTACCGGCATGATGATCCGTCCGGAACCTGTTTTCGGAGCCTTCGAAAAGGCCGTCGAACTCTGCGGAGGCGTTAAGCCCCATACGGTCTATATGTCGCCCAAGGGGCAGGTCTTTAACCAGGTCAAGGCTCACGAGCTCGCTTCATATGAGAATCTTCTTATCGTATGCGGACACTACGAGGGGATCGACGCCCGTGTGATCGATGAGATCTGCGACGAGGAGATCTCGATCGGAGACTATGTGCTTACAGGCGGAGAGACAGCAGCCATCGTTGTTATCGATGCCGTTGCAAGGTTGGTACCGGGCGTTCTTCCTAATGAAGAGGCCTATACCAACGAGTCACATACTGACGGAATGCTCGAAGCGCCTCAGTATACAAAGCCTCCGGTATGGCACGGGCATGAGGTTCCTGAGGTCCTTAAAAACGGCAATGATGCAGCGATAGCGGACTATAACCGCATTGCCGCGCTGGTCGATACATGGCACAACAGACCCGATATGCTTGACAAATTGGACATTTCCGAAAGTGATTGGGCAAAAATGCTTGCCTTTGAAAGAGGCATGTGCTAAAATTCTCCAGTTATCAGGGTGGTCCTCTGCCACTATCCAGGCAAGAACATCTGCAGGAAAGTGAGGAAATGAACAATATGGATTTAGTAAAAGT
>JAEFBA010000008.1 GCA_016292145.1 Saccharofermentans sp. | reverse complement strand
AAGACTCATATGGCATTGTCCGTTTATCTGTCTTTTCGCATCCTCGAATGGAAAGGTAACAGATGAAGATTACCGTGAGTTTGCTCTGATCAGGCTTGACGGTGAGGTCTGGGATGCGGCTTCATACGGTGAGAACGATATCCTTATCAGCAAGAATTCCGACTTCGACGGATGGGATAAGTGGAAGCTGCAGAACAAGCAGGGCATGGACTGCCATATCTCGATAAAGCGTGACGGCAAGACGGTAACGACGGTGACGGAGAACGGCGGTATCTTCCTTAAGTGCACGACAAAGATAAAGACCGACGATGAGGACATCTATGTCTCGCTTACCGGTGACCAGATCGCCCTTACCGGAATTAATATCAAATAACTGTTTCTTAAAAGATTCCTTGACCTTGTCTTAACAAGATGTTATTTTATTGAGCGCGCGAAAGACATGCGCCGACAGTTCGTTTGTGCCATCCTGTCGGAAAACAAAACCAGGACAATCATTTGTATCAGTATTTTATTGCGTTCTCGAAATGCATGTTTGATTGAATGTGACTCCTGTTTTGGAGTCATTTTTTATTTGGAGAAGAATTATGAGTGAATCTAAAACAGTATCGAAATTATTCATGTGCATCGGCATCGTATTTGTTGCGTGCCTTTTGCTCTCAAACCTCATCGCAGGAAAGATGTGGGCAGTAACATCAGACATTACTCTTCCGGCAGCTGTTATCCTGTTCCCGCTGACATACATCATCGGCGATGTGTTCACGGAAGTATACGGATTTAAGAAGGCAAGAACGATCATCTGGCTCGGATTCGGATGCAGCTTTTTTGCAGTGCTCATCTACCTTGTCACGATTGCTCTTCCTCATCCCGGTTACTGGGAGAACCAGAGCGCTTATGAGATCGTTATGGGAACGACTCCGAGAGTGGCTGTCGCTTCGTTTGCAGGTTATCTTTTCGGAGAGTTCTCAAATTCCATCTTATTGTCCAGACTTAAGGTCGCAACAAAGGGCAAGAATCTCTGGCTTAGAACTATCCTTTCGACTGTTGTCGGAGAGGGCCTTGATTCCGTCATCTTCATCACGATCTCTTTCTGGGGAACGATGGAGAATTCAGTCGTCCTCAAGATGATCCTTTTCCAGTACCTTTTCAAGGTCGCATACGAGGTTATCTTTACACCGGTAACATATGTTGTTGTAAGGTGGATCAAGAAGAAGGAAGGAATCGACGTATTTGACGACGGCATCAAATACAATATCGTAAAGGGGTGATAACATGCGCGAGAAAGAAGGCCTTACAAAACTCGGCAGTGCAGGCACTAAATACAGTCAGGACTACGATCCGTCTGTTCTTGAGACGTTCGAGAACAAGCACCCTGACAATGACTATTTCGTAAAGTTCAATTGTCCTGAATTCACGAGCCTTTGTCCTATCACGGGACAGCCTGATTTTGCCACGATCACGATCTCTTACGTTCCTTCGGTCCGTATGGTCGAGAGCAAATCGTTAAAGCTCTATCTGTTCTCATTCCGCAATCACGGCGACTTCCATGAAGACTGCGTAAACATAATCATGAAGGACTTGATAAAGCTCATGGATCCCAAGTATATCGAAGTGTGGGGCAAGTTCACTCCGCGCGGAGGCATCTCCATCGATCCGTACTGCAATTACGGCAAGCCCGGAACGAAGTGGGAAAAGGTGGCAGAGGACAGGCTCTTCAACCACGACATGTATCCGGAGAAAGTAGATAACAGATAACTCATTAATTGACCGTAATATCAATAAAGCCTTATAATTATTCTGTCTCTGTAATAAGGGACTGGATAAGGAATAAGGGAGGAAAATATAATGAGTAAGTTTTGTCCTCAATGCGGTACGATGGGCGCAGATACAGCGAATTTCTGCAAGAAATGCGGACTGGATTTCCGCACTTTAAGTGTGCAGGCATTTGTACCTGCGAAAAAACCCATGGTCACTCATCCGACGACACCTGCACCCGCGCCTGTTGCGACCAGACCTACGCCTGCTCCGGCGCCTGCACCCGCACCTGTTGCGGCCAGACCTGCGCCTGCACCGGCACCGGGACCTGCTGCATCAAGACCTGCACCTGCACCTGCACCCGGACCAGCACGCGTCAGCTCCGGATTCCCGACAGGTTTTGCAAGAACACAGACAGCTCCGGCGCCTGCGGCAACAAAACCCGCACCTGCTCCGGCAAAACCGGCTCCTGTGCCTGTTGCTTTTAAGCCTGCTCCGGCGCCTGCACCCGCACCCGGACCGGCACGTGTCAGTTCCGGATTCCCGACTGGTTTTGCAAGAACGCAGGCGGCTTCTTCGCCTGCAGCAACAAAGCCTGCTCCCGCACCGGCAAAACCGGCGTCTGCGCCTGTTGCAGCTAAGCCTGCTCCTGCGCCTGCACCCGGACCAGTACGAGTCAGTTCCGGATTCCCGACTGGTTTTGCGAGAACACAGACAGCTTCTTCGCCTGCAGCAGCAAATCCTGCTCCCGCACCGGCTAAACCTGCACCTGCACCTGTTGCAGTGAAACCGGCAGTTAAGCCGGCACCTGTAACTACGCCTGCACCTGCGGCAAAGCCTGCTACGGCACCTGTAACTGCAGCCGCACCGACAACTGCGCCCGCAAGGGTTGCATCAACTCCGTCACCGTCAGCTGCACCGGCAACAAAACCGGCACCCGTGGCTGCGCCTGCACCCGCTCCTGCGCCTGCGGCAGTTCCGGTCGTTGTAGCTCCTGTTGAAGTACAGCAGCCGGCAGTGACAACCGGCTGGATACCGAATTCCGGTATGGTCAATCCCAATTCCGCAGAGGAATATGATCAGGTCAATCCGACATTCCACTGCAGATGCGAGTACTGCTGTTATGAATTTGATTACCACACAAGTGACCTGGGTCACAGATCATGGTATCCCCACGGATTCGTATATTGTCCGCGCTGCCAGAAGCCGTTAAGACACAAGATCGAATATGAGATATTAACTAATGTCCAGCCGGCTATGTCCCAACAGACTGAAATACCGGCTTCACCTCAAGCATAAATAATCTCAAGGACTGCCTTCAACGTTGAAGGCAGTTCTTTTTTGCTTAAAATCCAGGCGTTTTTCCAGGCGCCGCCTGGCATTCCACTTGATGTTTTATCAAACTTCGAAAAGTATGCTGTTTGTCCGGCAATAGCCGAATTTTTAGCCTGTAATTAGTGTGTTGCCGTTTATACAGTTGCTTTAGGTCCAAACGAACGGCAAAACCAACGGCAGTGCCGTTCATTTCGCCGTTCTGCTCAAACTCCCGGCAAAACCTCCGGGCGCCGCCTGGATTTTCGACCGGATTATTCGAGGCAAACACTATAAACGCGCTTAAATTGGAAATAATTATACTTATGTGATAATTTTGTATAACCATGGCAATAGATAAGAGCAAGACAGATCTCATAAAAGCGAAGTATGAAGAGCTGACCGGAACATTGAGTGATCCGGCCGTTGCTTCGCGTCCCGAAGAATATACTAAGTATTCTAAGGAGCTTGCGGCTCTTAATCCGCAGGTCGAAGCCATACGCAGCTATGAGGCCTGCGAGAAGGAGATAGAAGGGATCCTGGCGCTCCTTGAGAGCGGCGATCTCTCGGGCGACGATGAGATGAGAAGCCTTGCCAATGCAGAGCTTGCAGATGCCAAGGACAGGCTCGCCGTTCTCGAGAAAGAGCTCATGATCTACTTAACTCCGGGAGACCCGAGAGACAACAGATCCGTAATCTTAGAGATCAGAGCAGGAGCCGGCGGAGAGGAATCCGCGCTCTTTGCAGGTGACCTTTTCAAGATGTACAAAGGATATGCCGCGCTTAAAGGCTTTGATGTCAGTGTCGTTGATGAGAGTCCTACTGAGCTTGGCGGGTATAAGGAAATAGTAGCCGAGATCGACGGTCCCAGAGTATATTCCAGACTGAAGTTCGAGAGCGGTGTTCACAGAGTGCAGAGAGTTCCCGTGACGGAATCGGGCGGAAGGATACATACTTCGACAGCGACCGTGGCAGTTCTTCCTAAGGCTGAACCTACCGATGTCGAGATCAATCCGAATGACTTAAAGATCGACAGATTCAGAGCTTCAGGCGCAGGCGGACAGCATATCAACAAGACTTCATCCGCGATAAGGATCACGCACCTTCCGACCGGAATGGTCGTTACATGCCAGGACGAGAGATCCCAGATCCAGAACAAGGAAAAGGCGATGGAAGTCCTGCAGTCGCGCTTGTGGGCTATTGCCCGCCAGGCGGATGTAGATAAGAATAACGATGAGAGAAAATCACAGGTCGGAACAGGTGACAGATCCGAGAGGATCCGCACATATAATTACCATCAGGGCAGGGTTACCGATCACAGGATCGGATTGACACTTTATAAATTGGATGCGATACTTGCCGGCGATCTTGACGAGATAGTTGACGCTTTGACGCTGGCTCAGGCAGCCGAGAACGCAGGCTCAAGTGAAGAGTGACCAGAGGCATATATGGAACGCGTAAAGAAATACGATAAGACATTACTTATAGATTCATCTGACAGCAAGGGCATAAAGGACTGTGCCCGGCATCTTGTAAACGGTGAAGTCATTGGCTTTCCCACAGAGACCGTATACGGGCTCGGCTGTGACGCGAGAAACGGGGAAGCGGTAAAGAAGGTTTTCGAGGCCAAGGGACGTCCTGCTGACAACCCGCTGATCTGTCATATAGGCGATAAGGATCAGATAAAGGATATCGTGTCCGAGATCACGCCTCTTGCGCAAAGGCTCATTGACGCTTTTATGCCGGGTCCCATAACTGTTGTAATGAAGAAGGCAGCATGCATCTCTGATGAGACCACTGCAGGTCTTGATACGGTCGGTGTCAGAATGCCTTCCAATCCCGTAGCAAACAAGTTCCTTAAGGCGTGCGGAGTTCCTGTCGCAGCGCCTTCGGCAAACCTTTCAGGCAGGCCTTCTCCTACCGGAGCAAGATCTGTTCTTGAAGATATGGACGGGTATATCTACGCGGTAATCGACGGAGGAGATTCGGAATTCGGTCTTGAATCGACCGTTGTCGACTGTACGGGAACGACCCCTGTCATCTTAAGACCCGGTGCCGTTACAAAAGCGGATATCGATTCGGTCCTCAAAGGAGGAGAAGCAGTTATGTCAGGTTCATTAGCTGATAAGGAGACGCCCAAGGCGCCCGGAATGAAGTACCGCCACTATGCACCTTATGCGCAGGTCGAGATAATGAAGATGCCCGAAGGCACGAAGATCGAAGGCGACGATGCCATGGGTTCTGACGGCAAGATCAGTGGGGCAACGTGTACCGTAGAGGACCTGAAGAAGCTTTCCGACGATGAAGCAAAGGAACTTGTAAATATCGTATCGCCGTTTATCTTAAGATCCCGCGAGATCTTATCTTCCAATCCCTTTGCAAGGATCGGCCTTTACTGCGGCAGCGAGATCAAGGCAATGTATGACAAGATGAACGACAAGATCTTGTCTGCCCATACGGAATTCTGCGTTTATGGAAAGACTGTTGATGTTTCAGCAGCATCCCACGGGCTTTTCGAAGGCTTGAGATATCTGGACGTACAGGAAGTTGACGTTATCCTTGCGCAGGGCTTTGACGGCGAAGGATTATCCGTCGCTTATATGAACAGGCTTTCCAAGGCATCAGGCAAGAAAGAGGAGCTTACTCCCGGCATGCCCAAGCCCGCAAGACCTTCGAGGACACCTCTGCCGCTCGATGCGTTTAAGGATACTTTTACGGCGTCGGTGCTCTTTGTCGATGACAACAACACTTCGTTGTCCTGCTGTCTTGAATCTCTTATGAGACGGATGCTCGAAAAGAACGAGCCTTACACATCCAACAGGGAAAGCGACACAGGCGTTGAGATCTACTGCGAGTCGGCTGGCCTTACCGCCATGGACGGCATGGATCCGGACAGTCAGATGGATAAGGCTGTTAAGGAGATATCGGGAATTGGCATCAATTCCATAGAATCCAGAAGGGCCAATCCCGCCATTTACGACTGCAATGACCTTATCCTGACCGTGAGGGATGAACAGGCGTTCTCCATAATCAAGGCGTTCCCCGAGATAAAGGAGAAGGTTTTCTCATTGTCGACCTTTGCTGCGGCAAACGGCCTTGTCATGAAGGATTCTTCAGGAAAAGTAATGTCCATTTCCGTTCCTGACCCTACGGGCGAGAACTTTGAGACATATCTTCATACCGCAAAGGCCCTTAACGCCTGGCTTGAGATACTGTTCCCGTACATCATAAAAGAGCTCGGTGCAGCAAGGATCTGACCGGTTTTTGGGACAGAAAAAATTGAGACTGGTCTCAATCTGCTCTGAAACAGTCTCAATCTGCTTCCAAAGGGTGGAATTTTGATTTTCCGGTTGTTATGATTTCATCAGTAAGAATTTTAGGCAGGATGCGAACAAAGAGAACAGCTTTTGGCTTAGTAAATGCTTGACTTTGGTTGTATTGCTGTGTTATTCTTCTCGATGCCGCTTATATAAGGGCGGTATCCTTGTACGGCGTGAGGGCCGTACCGTAAAGTCCAGAAGGAGGTGAATAACATGGCAAACCAATATCGTTTGATCACAATCCTTTCCACTGCTAAGGGTGAAGAGGGTATTGCTTCTCTTACTGACACAATTAAGGCTAAGATCGAATCAGGTGCTACGATTGACACATTTGATGCAATCGGAACACGTGAGCTCGCTTACGAGATTGACGGTCAGAAGAACGGCTACTATGTTCAGACAGTATTTACTGCCGATAGCGTTTTCCCTAAGGAAATTGAGCGTGTTCTCAAGATCACTGATGGTGTAATCCGTTATCTCATTGTTCGTGTCGGTGAGTAATCACTTCAGACAGGAAGGTAACAGTAAATGAACAAAGTAGAATTAGTCGGAAGACTTACCAAGGACCCGGAAGTAAAGCTTACATCCAACCAGACCCAGTTTTGCAACTTCACGATCGCTGTTGACAGACGTTTCAAGGATGCCAGCGGCCAGAGACAGGCTGATTTCATCAACTGTGTTGCATGGCGCCAGACAGCAGTCTTTATTCAGAAGTATTTCCGTAAAGGCAGCCGCATCGGTTTGGTAGGAAGCATTCAGACCAGAAGCTACGACGATCAGAATGGACAGAAGAAGTTCATCACTGAAGTAGTTGTCGACGAGGCAGAGTTCGTAGAATCTTCAGGTGCTGCATCCGGTGATGCATACCGTCAGGAGCCCGCAGCTCCTACACAGTCCTTCAGCGCACCTGCTCCTATGGCAGATTCAGTTGCTGCAAGTGCTCCTACTGCACCCAACATGCAGATCGATGCACCTATGGGCGGTTTTGATGAAGGTCAGTCCGGTGAGCTTCCATTTGAGATTTAATAAAGGAGAAACTCAAAATGGCAGAGAACAGAGCACCCAGAGCCGGTGGTAGAGATTTTGCCGGCGGAATGAGGCAGAGAAGAACACGCAGGAAGGTTTGCAACTTCTGCGCTAATAAGGTTGAATCAATCGACTTTATGGATGATGTCACACTCAAGAAGTACATTTCCGAGAACGGAAAGATCCTTCCCAAGAGAATGACAGGCACATGCGCAATCCATCAGCGTGAGCTTACAACAGCTATCAAGCGTGCACGTCAGGTTGCTATCTTGCCCTACACGGTTCAGTAATCCGTTTTTGGGACAATAGCAGTCCTTAGTTAACACAAATCAGGTTAGCTAAGTTATAATTTAAAAAATGTATAACAATCGGGCCCTCCCGGAGCATATAATATGTTCTTAGGAGATAGCCCGATTGTTTTGTAAATCTAATATCCGGGTTATCGGCGGAGGTTGTTTTTATGAAGGTAATACTGCTTTCTGATGTCAAGAATGTCGGCAAAGCCAATGAGGTTGTTAATGTAAGCGACGGTTATGCAAGGAATTTCCTCTTCAAGAAGGGACTTGCCAAGGAAGTTAACTCAGCAAATCTTAATGAAGTTAAGCTTCAGACCGGTGCCAAGGCCGAGCATGAGCGCAGGGCATTGATCGCAGCACAGGAGGCCAAGAAGGTCCTCGACGGCAAGGTCTTCAAGGTAGTTGCCAGAGGCGGAGCTGACGGCAGGCTTTACGGCGCCGTTACCGCACAGGATATTTCCGACAGCCTCAAGAAGGAAGGATTCGATATCGACAAGAAGAAGGTCGTTATCTCCAATCCCATCAAGAACACCGGAATGTTCAAGACAAGAGTTAAGCTTCACCCCCAGGTATCTGCTGATATCAACGTTGAAGTTGTAACAGGTGCTTAAAGAGGATCAGAGCTTTATATGTCTGAGAATATGGACTATCTGAATAATCTGATCGATCAGGGAATCGACAACAACACTGAAGTTGATGTCGAGATGGGTCTTTTGGCGCTCTGCATGCGCAAGGACACCGCTATCCTGAAGACGGTTGAGAACAAGATCGATGAGAGTGACTTTACCGATGTGCGCAACCGCACGATCTACGGAGTCATCATCGATATGTTCCTTGATAATGCCCAGATAGACCGTATTACAGTCTTTTCAGAACTTGAGAGAAGGGGACTGGCTGATAAGGCCGGCGGCCAGAGATATGTTTACCGCGTAGGTGATACGACCGCCGTACAGTCCGCACTTCTCAGCTATATCGATGCGATCAGGGAGAGGAGCGACCGCTCCAAGCTCCTCAAGACCGTCGAAGATGTCAGGAAGAAGGCATTGGACGGCAGCATGCGCGCATCAGAGACCGCAGATTATGCCATCAGCAAGATCTCAGAATTAAGAGGCGCAGGAGAGAGCAAGGGCTTCGAAGGCATGGCTGATATCCTCAAGCTTACGATGAGCGAGATCACGTCTGAATTAAGAGATGACAACTCGGGTAAGATCAAGCTTGGTTTCCCTAAGCTCGATTCCATGCTCGGAGGCTTAAGACCGGGATCCCTTAATATCCTTGCTGCACGACCCAGTATGGGTAAGTCGGCTCTTGCGATCAACATGGCCCAGAATGTAGCTGCGAACCAGAAGCCTGTTGCGATCTTCTCACTCGAGATGAGTAAGTCTGAGATCGCCACGAGACTTATGTCTTCGTTCATGAGCAAGCCTGTAAGCGAGATCATCTATTCACGTAAGATGAGCGACAGTGACCGCAAGCAGATCGACAGAGCGCTGGGATATCTTACTGAATATCCGATCTATATCGATGACAATTCCGATACTAACCCCGTCACCATGAAGTCAAAGCTCACGCAGCTTTTCGCAGACCCGAAGAAAGCTCCGAGGCTCGTAGTTATCGACTATCTGCAGCTCATGACGATGCCGGGCGGCGGCGGAAAATCACGTAATGAAGAAGTTACAGCCATTTCCAGATCTTTGAAGATTCTGGCAAAGGATTTCAATATACCGATCATTGCTCTTTCACAGCTCTCCAGAGGCGCTGCGCAGAGAGATGACCACACACCGCAGCTCTCTGACCTCAGAGACTCAGGTGCCATCGAGCAGGATGCCGATACAGTCATGTTCATCGACAGACCTGACTATTACAAGAAGAAGGATGAGGAAGGCGGAGTACCCGAGGACGGTTCCGAGAAGGTTGATTTCAAGGACAATTCCGAAGTAAAGCCTGCCTTTATCTATCTGTCCAAGAATCGTCACGGCAAGACCGGCAGGGATTCTGTGTTCTGGATCCCCAAGAAGACGATGTTCAAGGAATATAACGAGAAAGATCCTGACGAAGATTCCGGCAGCCCCTATACCAGAACGGTTGACGGCGATGCCGCTTCCCAGAACTATAATTTCGAGAGCGTTACAGAGGACGAGGGTCCTATCCCTGAACCCCCTATGCCCGGTAATGAGGATATCCCGCCTGAGAACGATGATTTCTTCGCACAGGCAAATGAAAGTTTCCCGGACGGTTTTTAAAGCTTGAAGAAGGAAGAGACAGTAGAGATCTTAGACAAGGTCCTTGAATTTTCTCAAAGTAAAGGACTGTTTGACTGTGGCATTATCGTTGTCGGTCTGTCCGGAGGTCCCGATTCTGTCGCTTTACTCCATATTCTTAAAGGCCTTAGGAACTGCTCTGATATCGGCTGTGATATCTACGCACTCCACTGTAATCACCATTTAAGACCGGGCGTCTGCGACGAGGAAGCAGAGCTTGTAAGACAGCTTTGCTGTGAGAATCATGTTGAGCTCAAGGTCCTGGATTTTGACTGCAGGGAATTTGCCAAGCTGAACCGCATTTCGGAAGAGACAGCCGGCAGAGTATTAAGATATGAGGCTTTTGAACAGTATGCCCAAGCTCTCGAAAAGGCCACGGGCAAGACAGTCCGCATAGCCATTGCCCACCATAAGGACGATATTTCCGAGACCATGATGATGAACCTCTTCAGAGGTTCAGGTCTTGAAGGCCTTGTAAATCCCAAGCCTTTGTCAGGCAGGATAATAAGACCTCTCCTGTGCCTTAAGAAGAATGAGCTTATCGGTTATCTTGACGCTCTGGGCGTAGAATACGCAGTCGATCAGACGAATCTTACGACAGAGGGCACGCGCAATACCTGGCGCAATGATATCTTTCCGAAGATCGCTGAGACCTACGGCGATCCGTCCGTTCCTCTTACAAGGACATATAAGCTTTTGGAGAGCGACCTTGATTTTATCAGCAGTTCGGCAAAGGAAGCTTATGAAGCCGGCTGCAGGAATATCTCAGGATATCCGGTACTTACGGTATCAGGCTTAAAGGACATGCATACCGCAATAAGGTCCAGAGTCATAAGGTCATTGTGGCTCGAGACATTCGGCAACCTTACGGATTTTGAAGAGAGCAACCTTAACGACTGCTTCGGGCTCATAGAAGGCAATATGGGAGGCGAGATGCTCCTGGATATGCCTTTCGGGCGCAAGGCATATAGATTCGGGGACATTTTCGCGTTCGGAACATCAGACAAGATCAGGGATCTGGCCTGCAAAATAGCGGAAGATATGGGCTTTATGACAGCAACCGGTCCTGTCGAGATAGGGATCGAGGCTGAAAGTTGTGACGGAAATGCGACTAAAATCCCCAATTCTGCCTATATATTAAAAACAAGAATAATTGAGAACGTGCGTGAAGTGGAGTATAATAATCATTCGTGGTTTTGCCCTATTGAGGCGCTGGCCGGGGGGAAGATCACGCTTGGTAATTGCGGGGGGACAGGCAGTGCCCTTCGGATGAAGAAAGCAGGTTCTAAAGGCAGCAAAGAGCTTAACCGCCTGATGACTGACCTTAAGATCCCTGAGTCTGCCAGAGCGCAGATCCTCTTCGTGAAGAAGGACGGCGATATCCTGTGGTTGCCGGGATTCGGACACGGCATAGGTTTTACGAACGCCGTGAGCTATGAAAGATACACCGCATCAGGGCAGGGCGGGGCAACTTCCGGAGCCTTTGTCAGGATAACGGTAGAAAGGCAGTAAAGTACTATGGCTATCAATACTGATCAGGTGTTAGTTTCTCATAGTGAGATCGAGCAGATGCTTGAGCGTTTGAGCAGCGAGATCAACCGCGACTACGGTGATGAACCCCTTGTGGTCGTCGGTATCCTTACCGGAGCATTTATCTTTACTGCAGACCTTGTAAGAAAACTTGAGATGCCTGTAATAGTTGATTTTATGCAGGTCTCATCTTATGTCGGAGAGTTCTCCACCGGAGAGCTCAAGATCAAGAAAGACATGTCTTACGACATCAAGGACATGAATGTCCTTATCGTTGAAGACATCGTCGATACGGGAAGAACTCTTGCACTCCTTAAAGAGCTGCTTCTTAAGAGACAGCCCAAGTCACTTAAGATCTGTACGGCTTTTGATAAGCCGAGCAGAAGAGTTATTGACCTTGTGCCGGATTATAACGGAATCACGGTTCCGGATGAATTTATTGTCGGATATGGTCTTGACCTTGACGGCAGATATAGAGATTTCGATGACATCAGGATAGTAAGAAAGGAATAAGAGAAGTGTCAGATAAGAACGAAAAGAATAGCAAGCCGATAGGCGGAGGATTATTCTTCTATGTCATTATGATAGTTGTGCTCATTGCATTCTCAACTATCGTATTCGGCGGTAATTACGGACAGAAAGAAAAGAAGACCCTGTCAGACGTCATGGCTATCATCGACGATAAAGAGAACGATGTAAGCTTAGTCGAGATCAAGGGAACAACGGTAGTCGTAACCTACAAAGATGCCCAGAACATCAATCAGCAGGTTACACAGGACGTTCCTTATGAGTTCGTTGACGATCTCGTTTTAAAGCTCGACAAAGCCAAGGCACAGGGAAAGATAGAGAATTACAACTATACAGAACCGTTTGACTGGTCCCTGATCGTCAATGTGGTCCTGTTCGCGGTATCCCTGATCGTTGTAGTCGTACTCTTCATGAGCATCACAAGACAGAGCAGGGACGGCAACAGCGTATTCAGCTTCGGTAACAACCGCGCGAGAATATCCGACCCCAACAAGGATAAGGTTAAGTTCTCCGACGTTGCAGGTTCTGTAGAAGAGAAGGAAGAACTCCAGGAGATCGTTGATTTCCTGAAGAATCCTAAGAAGTATCAGCAGCTCGGAGCCAAGATCCCTAAGGGTGTTCTCCTATACGGTGCACCGGGTACAGGTAAGACTTTGCTTGCAAGAGCCGTAGCCGGTGAGGCAGGCGTTAAGTTCTTCTATATCTCAGGTTCCGACTTCGTCGAAATGCTCGTCGGTGTCGGTGCTTCACGTGTAAGATCACTCTTCGCCGATGCCAAGAAGGAAGCTCCTTCCGTAGTATTCATCGACGAGATCGATGCTGTCGGCCGTAAGAGAGGCGCAGGCCTCGGAGGCGGACAGGATGAGCGAGAGCAGACATTGAACCAGATCTTAGTTGAGATGGACGGCTTCGATGTTAACTCCAACGTAATCGTCATGGCAGCTACAAACCGTGTAGACGTTCTTGACCCCGCACTTCTCCGTCCGGGCCGTTTCGACAGACGTATCATGGTCAATATGCCTGACGCTGATGAGCGTGAAGCTATCCTTAAGATCCATGCAAGAAAGAAGCCCCTCGCAAAGGACGTCGATCTCCACGAGGTTGCTCTTTCAACAGTAGGTTTTACGGGTGCCGATCTTGAGAACCTTCTTAACGAAGCAGCTCTCATGACAGCACGTCACAATAAAAAAGAGATTACGATGCAGGAGATCACTGATGCTACATTCAGAGTTCAGATGGGCCCCCAGAAGAATTCCAAGAAGCTCAGCGACAAGGTTAAGCGCCTTACCGCATACCACGAAGCAGGCCACGCTGTAGTACTCCGTGCAACATCAGAGTTCGAGAAGGTCGACCGTGTTACGATCATTCCTGCAGGAAGAGCAGGCGGTTTTACTGCTTATAAGCCGATCGAAGATACGGATTTCTATACAGAGAAGATGCTCCTTGATACCATCAAGATGTCTTTGGGCGGACGTGCCGCAGAAGAGGTATTCCTCGGTGAAGTATCCACAGGCGCTTCATCTGACCTTCAGCAGTGCAACAACATCGCCAAGAACATGATCAAGCGTTACGGGCTTTCCAAGAAGTTCCGCAACATGGTATTCGGCGATGAGAATGAGGAAGTATTCCTCGGCTACTCGATGGGTCAGGTACAGAGCTATTCCGATCAGACAGCTGCTGAGATCGATGAAGAGATCAAGAGCATCATCGATACATGCTATGCGGAGACAAAGAGGATCCTCATCGAGAAGAAGGCTGTCGTCGAAGGCCTTGCTACAAGACTTATCGATAAGCTTACGGTTGATGGTCCCGATTTCGAGAAGATCTATCTGGCTAACGGTGACTTGAGCGCTGTCTATCCTCAGGCTTATTCAGGAATAGATCTTTCTTCTTCAATTGAAGCAGATGTTCCTGCTGCAGTTCCCGTTGCAGCACCTGTTGAAGAACCGGTAATTGAGCCTGTTTCTTCTGAACCGGACCACACAGTTGAGAAGCCTCATGCTACGGCTATCGATCCTGACGATTCCAACGATCCCGGTCCGTCAGACTAATCTGTTCAACAAACTAATAAAACAGGGTATCTCAGATTTTTCCGGGATACCTTTTTTATTTCTGCTATCATATTAAAGGGATTGCAGTACATGTTCTTTAGTCAAGACAATGATTTAGTAATTACAAAAAGCATAGGGATATTACATGGAATTCATAGATGCAATTAAACAAGGAAGTCTTACGGATATTCGTAAATGTAAAAAGGCCGACCTGCATAATCACTTTGTGCTCGGTGGGAGCAGACGCTATTTGAACGAGCATGCCGGAAGGGATATTCAGCCGATCATAAAGCCGCTTCATTCTATGGATGAAATGCATGCATGGAATGCCGCGAACATAGGTGATTATTTTAACTCGGCAGAAGGCCGCAGAATGCTTATTAAGGCGGCTTTTGCTCAGGCAAGGGAAGACGGAGTAAGTATCCTGGAGATAGGTGAGGATGTCTGGGGACTTAATGAATTTTATGGCGGCGACATAGAAGAACTTGTGGGTGCTTTCGAAAAGGCACACAGTGAGATTGCACCTGAAATAGAACTGAGGCTGCAGATAGGAATGTCCAGGCATTGTGACATTGCATATCTGGAAGAATGCCTGTCCCATTTCTGGGGATGCAAGGCTTTTTATTCAATTGACCTGTATGGAGATGAACTTGCGCAGCCGATAGAAAACTTCAAGTCCATCTACAGGCGTGCAAAAGCAGAAGGGCTCAGGCTAAAGGCGCATGTCGGTGAGTGGGGAACTGCAGAGGATGTACGCTTTGCCGTAGAATGCCTGGAGCTTGATGAGGTTCAGCATGGCATAGCAGCTGCAGAAGATCCTTCTGTGATCAGATTCCTTGCGGATAATCACATCAGGCTGAACATTACTCCTTCCAGTAATTATCTTCTTGGAAGAGTAGCGGAGCTGAGAACTCATCCGATCGCAGAACTTTACAGGAACGGTGTTGATGTAACTATCGGCTCTGATGATGTGCTGATCTTTGATTCTGATGTTTCCAAGGAATATCTGCGGCTTTATCAATGCGGCTGCCTGAATGCGGAAGAACTTGATGATATACGTATTAACGGGCTGAGAAAAATATAAAGAGCCAAGTTTCTAAGCAAGAAATGAACCCCTAGAATTTTACTTTGTCTCCGGATTTTTTACTTTATCCCCGGATTTATCAAAATGTGTTGAAATGCAAATGCCCCTGTGGTATTTTGCAGAAGATAATAGAATTGTTGGTGTTTTATTTTTTTCGATATTTGAATATGGGCGTACTAAATCGAAAAAGGCGTTAAGTAAAGCTAGGTAAAACAACACTACTGACATGGGGTAATACTTGGGCTCTTATAGGAGCGATTAACTTTAGAGTAATTATGAAAGAAAATATATTACGAGTTCTTCTTTCTGTATTTATCATTTTTACGTTTTGGACAGTTTATAGGAACAGTTCTCAAAACTATTCCGAAAAGCTGACGGATGGGCTTAGCCTGTTTTCTGTAAAAAGTGATATGCCGGCAGATGAAGCTTCCAGACTAGTCATGTCTGAAGCTGATTCTGCAGGCTTTGATATCCTTGTTGAAGATTATGAGATGATCAATAACGAAGGTTGTTCTGTGTACTATAAGACGAATAACACAGATGATTTCATCCCGATTAAAACTTCAAAGGGAACTATCAGATTAGATAAGAATGAGTATTTCTCGAATGTTGATTATAACTCTGGTGCTGCTAAGTATAAATTACTAACGACATCAGACAACATGATAGTTTTTCTTCCCTTTGAAGAATTCTGCGAGAGAGGGAAGAACATTACTTGTTTTACTTTATACTGTAAGACTTCAGACAAGGATAAAGTATATGCTGCTTATGAGCAGGCCGGTTTGGAAGTAACAGAGTATAAAGATGTTGTCGGAGTCACTCATAATGATTTTTTAATCCAGATTATAACGGGCTTGATCTATTTGCTGGCTGTTCTCCTTTATACAGTACATAATGCGAAGAAAAGTGCACTGTTGAGAATGGATGGTTTTTCTTTAGCTGATATAACGGCAAGAGAATGTGTAAAAGTATTACCATATGGCGTTATTGCTTTTTTGATATGCTTTGTATTTTCAGCTATATATATTGGACTGAACGTCAGGCTTTCAGTGACTGAATATTTCGTAAGCGGTCTGGGAACATACAGGAATGCTTTAAGTATATTGATATTAGCGGTCATTATAAGAATTGTATTTACTTTTCTGTTTTGCAAAGAAAAGTATATTAAAGGTGCTTTCCCCGGAAAGATGATGTATTTCCTGATATCAACTGTCAAAACATTGGCAATTGTATTACTGACACTGACCATTACATTTTTTGTTTTAAATGTTTTCATCCCTGATGTCGTAGCGTATATGTCCTTAAATAAGACCTCAGATAAGATAAAAGGACTCGTGTTCTTTACACAAATTAAAGGCGGAGTTGAGCAAAGCGATTTGAGCGAGATCCAATTTGCACCGAAACTGATGGATTTTTATCACGATGCCGTAATCGATTATGATGCAATTGTATGTGATACGTATGATTATTGGCTTGATGATAATGGAATGCCCCTTTATACATATAATGCTAAAGCCGGGTTTGGGCCATCGATTGAAGTGAATAACAATTATCTTAAGGAGAATGAAGTTTACGATCTCGAAGGGAACAGAATCTATGAAGAGTCTCTTGATCCGGATTGTCTGACGATTCTGATTCCTGATGATTATCAGTGGGATGAACGGTTGCTTGTAAGGTATGATGGTATAGATTACTATCCTGACCTGAAAGTTGTTTTTAAAGAATATGATTCACAACGGTCTCGATTGTATGTCTATTTAATCGGAGGCATGGGAAGCAATCAGGGAATATTATCACCTGCTCCTGCAATAAAAGTTGTTAATGATTATTCACTGGAGAATGATTGGCATTTTAAATATCATTTGCTTCTGAACATTTTATATGGAAGAACCATGTTCAGAACTCATACTGATAACCCTTCCGCAGAACTGGAACCACTTATAAAAAAGTATGATTGCCAGGACATCATAGACGGCATAGTTCCTCTTGAAACAGAACTTAACAAAAGAATCGAGGATTCCTGGAAAGGCGTACTGTCGTCACTTCTGATTCTTTCATCCTTGATTTTTGTAACAGCCGTTACGACTTCTTTTGCCGCAGATTTCTATTGCCGGAACCAAAGGCATTTGATAGCTGCCAGGGCATTAAGCGGGTATTCATTTACCGGAACTTTCAGATTCCATGTTCTCGTGTTGTGTTTGGAATATACAGCTGTTTTTATTGCAGGTGTGGCAGCAGCATTTAACACCGGCAAGGTGTGGGTGCCATTAACAGTCACTCTGATAATTGTTATCGCAGATCTTATAACTAATATCTTGAGATGCCGGGTGCAGCTTAAGAAAAATGTTTATCAGATATCCAAAGGAGAAATGTGATATGCCGATAGTGTCACTAAAGAATATCAATAAGAGTTTTAAGGATAAAGTGATATTTAAGGACTTTTCGCTTGATGTGGAAGAAGGCGAATTCCTGTCGATTACAGGTGCCAGCGGAAAGGGTAAGACGACACTGCTCAATATCATTGGTCTGCTTGAGAAGCCTGATTCGGGTGACGTGCTTCTGTTTGATACAAAGAATGAGAGTTTTGGAAGCAGGAAGGCAAGAGATATACGAAGGCACAAGTTGTCATATCTGTTTCAGAACTTTGGCCTTGTAGATAACGAAACGTGTAAGTTTAATCTTAATCTTGCACTGGAGTTTTCAGACTATAACAGGGAACAGAAAAGAGAAGCGATATCAGATGCGCTTACAAAGGTTGGATTAGAGGGATTTGATAATAGAAAAGTATATTCGTTATCAGGCGGAGAGCAGCAGAGAGTAGCACTTGCTAAAATACTGCTGAAGTCTCCTGAATTGATCTTGGCCGATGAACCGACAGGCAGTCTTGACGCAGATAACAGGGACTTTGTTTTATCGCTTCTTAAAGAATTCAATGAGGCCGGGAAGACGATAATAATGGTGACGCATGATGTAAAGGTAGATTCATGTGCAAAGAGACATATTTGTTTATAGACATAACAGCTTTTTTTGCAGCTGCATTATACCGGCAAAATGAAAGGGTCCGCTTCGTCTTGAAGTGAACCCTTTTGGTTGTGCTTTGTTGTGCCGGTATCTTACTTCGAATTGATGTTCTCGAATGTAAGCTTAAACTTCTCGTTGTGATCGATCGCCCAGTCGACTGCCCACTCGGATTCGAAAAGGACTACCGGTTCGTCGTCTCTGTCCAGAACGAGGAGTGAAGTTGAAGTAAGAGTCATCTCCTTGGGATCGAATCCTTCGACATCTGATTTTGCCCAGCGTGCGAGACGGTAGGGCAGGGGTGTTCTTACGATATCAACGTTATATTCAGACTTAAGTCTGTACTCCAAAACGTCGAACTGGAGGATACCGACAACGCCCATGACGTATGTCTCGGTACCGATGTTCGGCTGCTTGTAGAGCTGGACTGCGCCTTCCTGTGAGAGCTGCTCGATACCTTTTAAGAACTGCTTGCGCTTCATTGAATCCTTAGGCTCAACGCGCGCGAAGTTCTCCGGTGCGAATACCGGGATAGGATCGAATTCAAACTTTCTGTTGGTTGAGATGATAGTATCGCCGATCCTGAAGTTGCCGGGATCGAAGATGCCGATGATGTCTCCTGCATAAGCTTCTTCTGTGATGGCTCTGTCCTGAGCCATGAACTGCTGGGGCTGTGCAAGAGTGATCTTCTTGCCTGTGCGCATGAGATTGACTGTCATGTTCTTCTCATACTGGCCGGAGCAGATACGGATGAATGCCATACGGTCTCTGTGTGAAGGGTCCATGTTGGCCTGGATCTTGAACACGAAGCCTGAGAACATCGTATCTTCGGGTTCGACAACGCCATCGGTGGTGTTGTGCGGAGCAGGTCCCGGGCTCATCTTGAGGAAGTGCTGCAGGAAGGGCTCTACACCGAAGTTGGTGATAGCCGAACCGAAGAATACGGGCGTTAACTCGCCCTTTAAGACCTTGTCCATGTCGAGCTCGTCGCCTGCCATGTCCAAAAGTTCAATGTCATTTCGAAGTGTCTCGAGGTGGCCTGTCATGAGCATCTCATCAAGCTTCGGATCGTCGATGCCTGATACGCTCTGTGTAACCATGGATGCACCGTGGTCGTTGTTCTCGCGGTCGAAGAGAAGGACATTGCGGGAAGATCTCTCGTAAACGCCTTCGAAGTCACCGTCTGTTCCGATAGGCCAGTTGATGGGGACGGATCTTATTCCCAATACCTTTTCGAGCTCGTCCATGAGGTCGAAAGGATTCTTGGCAGCACGGTCCATCTTGTTGATGAATGTGAAGATCGGGATGCCTCTTCTGCGGCAAACCTGGAAAAGCTTTATCGTCTGTGTCTCGACACCCTTTGCACCGTCAAGGACCATTACCGCAGAGTCAGCGGCACAGAGCGTTCTGTACGTGTCCTCTGAGAAGTCCTGGTGGCCGGGGGTATCAAGGATATTGATGTGGCAGCCGTCGTATTCGAACTGCATTACTGATGAGGTTACTGAGATACCACGCTTCTTCTCGATCTCCATCCAGTCTGAAGTGGCGTGGCGTGCAGCCTTACGCGCTTTGACAGATCCTGCCTGATGGATGGCTCCTCCGTAAAGGAGAAGTTTCTCTGTAATTGTGGTCTTACCTGCGTCCGGGTGCGAGATGATCGCAAAGGTCCGGCGTCTTTTAATTTCGTCAACTGAATTCATTTTGACCTCAAGAAATGTATAATAGCCTAATAGAGACAAGTAATTATATATAAGAAAGAAGGGAATTACAAATAATGAGACGTGGCGGTGGCGTTCTAATGCATATCAGCTCACTTCCCGGTCCTTTTGGCACGGGCGTGATCGGACAGGAGGCAATAGACTTCGCGAAGCAGCTGGCTTCCCAGGGCATGAAGTACTGGCAGGTTCTGCCGTTTTCCTACCCCGGCATGGGCAATTCACCTTATCAGAGTTTCTCGGCTTTTGCCGGCAACTGGCTCTTTATCGATCCCAGAAGGCTCGAGAAGCGTGGCCTTCTGACACCTGCAGAAGTTCAGCAGGCAGAATATACCCAGAATAAGTGGAGAATCGATTACGATTTCTTAAGGACCAACAGGGATGAACTCTTAAGGAAGGCTTTCGAGCGCGCCGACAAGGATCTTCTCGCCAAAGCTGACAAGTTCATCAAGGACAACAAATGGGTCCAGGACGTAGCAGCTTACCAGACAGTTAAGGATGCCGACTTCGGCAAGCCCTGGTGGGAGTGGTCTGACGTAAACTTGAGGAACTACGAGAAGTCCGCAGTTGCAGGACTTAAGAATAACCCCAACTACAGATATCACGGCTTTGTTCAGTACCTGTTCTTCGACGAATGGGCACAGGTCAAGAAGGAGATCAACGATCTCGGCATCTCCATAATCGGCGATATCCCGTTCTATGTATCGGGAGATTCGGCTGACGTATGGGCGAGCAGGGATCTTTTTAAGATGGCAACGGCATCAGGCGTCAACAAGGTCTTAAAAGATTACGAGAAGGCTCTGGACAAGTATAAGAAGGCTGTCGAGAAAGGCGAGACCACGACTAAGGACGGCGAGCCTTTGAAGGAACCCAGGAAGCCGAAGCCGGAAGCTCTTGTTTTCGAGAGCGTCGCAGGAGTCCCGCCGGATTATTTCTGTGCTGACGGACAGCTCTGGGGCAACCCCATCTACGACTGGAAGAAGATGAAAGCTGACCACTATGCATGGTGGATGAGCAGACTTGAGGATAACTTCAAGCTCTTCGATTACTTAAGGATCGATCATTTCCGCGCATTCTCTTCTTACTGCGAGATCGAGGCAAATGCCGAGACGGCAAGAGACGGTAAGTGGATCCCCGGTCCGGGCCTTGATTTCTTCGAAGAATACGACAAAAAGTTCAAGGACAGATCCAGACTTATCGCTGAGGACTTGGGCGAAGTTACGCCTGATCTTGCCGAGTTCATGGGCAAGGTAGGTATCCCCGGAATGAGAGTCATGGAATTCGCATTCTATCCGGGCGACAACAGCTCGTTCCTGCCGCATAACTTCGATAATAACTGCGTTGCTTACACCGGAACGCACGACAATAACACGCTTTTGGGCTGGCTTTGGGACAGCCCGGAGGAAGTGCGCAAGTGCTGCCTTGAGTACTGCGGCTTTACGGGCGATAACTGGGGCGACGGCGGTACGCACAGCGCTTCGTGCAGAGCGATAATAAAGACTCTCTGGATGAGCCATGCTGATGTAACGATAATCCCTGTCCAGGACATGTTAGGCTACGGCGGAGATACGAGAATGAATGTCCCCGGAACGCCTACGGGCAACTGGATGGTAAGGTTTACGAAGGAAGACTTTGATTCCATTGATAACGAGTGGTACAGGAATCTTAACAGGATCTATTTCAGATAAGGAGATTCGTATGAAGTATATTCTTTGCATCGATCAGGGAACCACATCCACAAAGGCATTCCTCCTTGATGAGGAGGGTAATCTGTCACAGGGTACTCATGTGCCCTTCAAGCAGTACTATCCGCAGCCCGGATGGGTAAGCCACGATGCTGAGGAGATATATGTTTCAGTCCTCAAAGCGATCGCCATGATCCTCAAAGAGCACCCTGAGGCAAAGGGTAATATCGCCTGCATGGGAATAACCAACCAGCGCGAGACGACAGTTGCGTTCTCACATACCGGAAAGCCTTTGGATCAGGCCATCGTATGGCAGTGCAGAAGGACTTCCGATATCTGCAGACGCCCTGTGATAAGGGATCAGGGCAGAAGGATCACCGAGATCACCGGCCTTAAGATCGACCCTTATTTCTCCGCTACGAAGATGCTCTGGTTCATGGAGAGTATCAGGAGCTTAAGGGAACGCTGCGCCACAGGTGAAGCAAAGCTTTCCACTATCGACGGATTCCTTATTTACAGGCTTACTGACGGTGCTTCCTATGCATCGGATTATTCGAACTGCTCGAGGACCATGCTTTTCGATATCGCGAAAAAGGACTATGACCAGGAACTCTTAGAGCTCTTCGGCATACCTCGGAGAGCCCTTGCAAAACCCCTTGAATCCTGCGCTGATTACGGAGAGGTGGATCTTAAGGCAGACTACCTTCAGAGCAATGGTTTTGACAGCGATGAGATCGACGATCTCCTTTCGATAAACGGCGTTCATATCACGGGCGTCTTAGGCGACCAGCCGGCGGCACTTCTCGGCCAGAACGCAATAAATAAAGGCGATTCCAAGACAACATACGGTACGGGAAGCTTTACTCTGATGAACCTTGGCACCGAGCCCGTTTTCTCCAAGAACGGACTTCTGACATCCTGCGCCTGGTCTATCAAGGGCGTTACTAATTATGCTCTGGAAGGAAGTATCTTCCAGGCAGGTTCCGTTATCAGCTGGCTTAAGGACGAACTTCAGTTTATTAACACTCCGGCTGAGTGCGACGATATCTGCAATTCCATTGAAGATGCAGGCGGAGTTTATCTCGTTCCCGCATTCACAGGACTTGGGGCCCCTTACTGGAAGCCTGATGCGAGAGGTATCTTAACCGGTCTTACAAGAGGCACCGGAAGACCGCAGATCGTAAGGGCGGGCGTTGAATCCATCGCATATCAGGTAACGGAGCTCGTTAACCTCATGACTGACGATACAGGCATAAAGGCCGGTACAATGAAGGTCGACGGCGGTGTCTGTGCCAGCTCGTTCCTGATGCAGCTCCAGTCTGACCTCTTAGGCGTTAAGATCACGAGAGCCTTAAGCGATGAGATGACCGCGATGGGCGCGGGACTTGCAGCAGGTATCGAAGAGGGTATCTTTGAATCCATTGAAGCTACGGGCAAGTTCTATCAGGCAGGAGCATCTTATGATCCGAAGATGTCTGCTTTTGAAGTATCCGAGAAGATGGAGGGTTACCGTTCTGCCGTAAGAGCAACGCTTCTTTCCGGCAACGACTGATCTAATGATTCAGGTTTATATAGTTTTCTTCAAGATATTCATATTCCTGGCTTTGGGCTTTATCTTAAACAAGACCAAGGTCATTGACGGCCAGGCAGAGAAGGCATTATCGAAGATCCTGCTTACGGCAGTCCTGCCGTTCATGATTTTTAATTCGAGCCAGCACACCTATTCTGTTGATGCTGTAAACGGCATGGTCACATGCGCTGCTTTCGGCATCGGCTATTATGCTCTGACGCTCCTTGTAATGAGGCTCTCGCTCAAGAAAGCGAAGATGTCAGAGGACGAACGCAGGATAATGGTTACCTGTACGGCCTTCGCAAATACTGGATTTGTCGGTTTCCCTCTGATGGAAGCTCTGTTCGGTAATTACGGACTCCTTCTGGCGGCAGTATATAACCTTTGCTACAACCTGTTCTTCTATACTTACGCGGTCTATCTCTTCTCGAGAAAGCCGAAGTTCAGGCTCCTTGAGATCTTCAAGAACCCCGTGTCGGTCGCATCGATCCTTGCAATTGTCCTCTTCGTTATCCCGTGGAGGATGCCGGCGTTCTTAAGTGAGACTTTTAAGCTCATAGGCGACATGACCGTGCCGATGTCCATGATGGTAATGGGATCAATGCTTGCAAGCGTTAAGATTAAGAAGCTTGTTACGGATAAGAAGGCGTATATCGTATCGGCATTAAGGCTTGTTGTGCTTCCGGCAGTTGTAATGGGCGCGATAGTTGCCGTCTCGCTGTTCGTTCCGATGGAACCGGACACGAAGAGCGTTATAGTTCTGATGTGCGCTTTGCCCTGCGGCTCAATGAATGTAATATATTCGGAGAATCACGATGTGGCCCCGCATTTTTGCGCGCGCACGGTATCACTGTCGATGATATTCATGCTCGTGACGCTCATGTTCTGGGCGTGGGCAGTTAAGGCAGTATTCTGATATAAGAGGTATGGGAAATGAGTGAGAATTCAGGAAAGATCGAGAGGATCGAGAACGAGAGATTAGTGGAGCTCTTAGGCTCAATCAGACAGGACAGTTCCGAAGAGAACATGATCGCCGTGCTCAAAGAGGCAGCAGTATCAAAATTCCTGGTCCCCGTTGACGGCACCGAAGGCAGCTACAGCTTCCATGCGGTAAGCGATTCCAAGGGCCTTAAGTATATGGTCGTATATTGCGATTCAGACAGTTTTGAAGTTGCTTTCGAAAACAGGAAGGAGCCGCAGAACGGCGTTATCGCAGGCTTTGCGGATCTTATCGATGTCGTCATGGCCCCGAAAATGGGCCTTTCGGGTTTTGTAATAAATCCCGGTTCTGAGGAAGTCCTCTTCGGCAAGGACATGCTCAAGATGATCGCAGCCCAGATGGGTATCGGAGGAGACGGCACCGCCAAGGTCGGAGAGCCGGACAAGTATCCGCCGGAACTTAAGAAAGCTCTTACAGGCTATCTTCAGATCGAGCCTACTGTATCCCGTATATGGGTAAGACTCATGAAAGAGAACGGCACGGACCGCCTTATCTGGCTTATCGTCTGTGATGCCGAAGGCGAGGGCGAACCGCTGAAATATACTCTCGAGAACTTAAGAAAATATTGTCTTCCTTATCTCGACAATATGGATGCGATGGTCGTATCAAGCAATGAAGATTTCGCAAAGCAGGTAATTGAAGGCGTAAAGCCCTTCGCTGCAAGGAATGACGGCTGAAGATGCATAAGGGCAAGACAGGGATCTTTGTTTTGACGATCTTGGCGGCAATGTTCTTTCTGTTTGTCGCCATTCTTTTCGGGTCCAGCACAAAAAGGCAGGAAGGCATAAACAGAAGAGACGCTGTCAATGCAAGGTTTGATGTCATTGCACAGACAGACCTTACGATCTATTGGATAGGTGAGGTGCCGCAGGAATTAGAACACCTGATGCCCGTTATAAACGTTATCCCGCCCGAACAGGCTTCTGAAGAGACCCTCCCGATAAAGGTCTTCCAGTACCATGTGACAGAGTACGATCCTTACGGAAATTACGTGAGTGAAGAGCATCCGAGGGAGTATTCAGCGCATATGCTGATCGTTATTACCGGAAATCCCGTAATCTCAGATCCCGGCAAGGAAGCGCTCCGTGATTCCATAACCAAAAACGGAGTGCCTGTGGTCGCTATAGGCGGTGAAGCGGCAGACTTCCTGGACGGACTGCTCATGCACAGAAGATATAAGGAGGGACCGGGCAGCTCTTTGTATTACTGCCTTGGAAAAGGTTATAAGGAAAATCCGATTCCGGAGGAAAAGGTCCTTGCCGGAGGCATGGATCTTGCTGAGGCCTTGCCTGACATAATAGACTTGGGAAACGCTGATTACGTACCCCAATAATGTGCAAACAGAACCATTTTTGAGTTTGACACCTTTTTGTAATAATTATAATATATGAGGGTGTTTTAAATCCTTTCAGGAGGTGGTTCATATCCGCGCGTTAGAACAAAGGATCCTTACCGAAGGCCGGGTGCTTCCGGGGGAAGTCCTAAAGGTAGGCAGTTTCCTGAACCAGCAGATCGACACTAAGCTCCTTAAGGAAATGGGTGACGAGATCGCCAGACTTTTTTCTCAGAGTAAAGTAACAAAGGTTCTTACCATCGAGTCTTCGGGCATTGCGCTCGCATATGCCGCTGCAGTCTCTTTGGGTGTTCCAATGGTCTTTGCCAAGAAGCATAAGAGCAGCAATCTGGCAGGCAATATCCTCACATCCAAGGTTTTCTCTTATACCCACCAGCAGACATATGACATCATGGTATCGGCAGATTACATCACGTCCGGTGACAATATCCTCATCGTTGATGACTTCCTTGCCATGGGCAATGCGCTTAACGGTTTGATCGATATCGTCGGTCAGGCAGGCGCTTCTCTTGCAGGCTGCGCCATAGCGATCGAGAAGGGCTTCCAGGGCGGTGGTGACGCTCTGAGGGCAAAGGGCATAAGGGTCGAGTCACTGGCCATAGTCGACAGGATGACCGATGACTCCTTGGAGTTCAGGCCTTAAATAAAGCCCGGACACTATTATTTTGATATGCAATTGTTTGGCATATAACATTTAAAAACTGGAGGCAGTTTATGAAAAAACTCATTTCGATGTTAGTAACTGCTGCACTTGCAGTTACTTCAGTCTTCGCACTTGCCGGCTGTAATTCGGCTAACGGCGGCAACAGCGGAAACGGCGGAGACAAGGCATCAAACTTCAAGGTTGGTGCTATCTACATTAACAGCCAGAATGACACATCAGGTTATACCTATGCGCACCATCATGGTATTACCGAGGGTATGAAGAAGATCGGTCTGGATCCCGCTAAGGATCTTTACATCGTAGACAACGTACCTGAGGATGACGAGAAGGTTAAGCAGGCAATCGACCAGCTCGCCGGCAACGGATGCAACATCATCTTCGGTATCTCTTTCGGTTACATCAATGCTTTCGAAGCAAAGGCCAAGGAATATCCGGATATCATCTTCTCTCACGCAACAGGTTATCTCTCAAACGATAAGAACTTCAACAACTATTTCGGAAGGATCTATCAGGCACGTTACCTTGCAGGTATCGCTGCAGGATACAAGTCCCTCGAATTGAAGAACAACAACATCGGTTATGTATCTGCATGGGGTACTGAATATGCTGAGACATGTTCCGGTATCAACGCATTCGCTATGGGCTGCATGGCAGTTAACCCTGATGCAAAGGTAAGCGTTTATGAGATCTCCACATGGGGCGACCAGCAGCTTGAGAGACAGGCAGCTGAGACATTGATAGACACATACGGATGCTGCGTTATCGCTCAGCACTGCGACTCCGCTCAGCCTCAGATCGTTGCTAACGAGAAGGGTGTTTTCGGATGCGGCTACAACTCAGACATGTCTGCTGAGGCTCCCAAGGCTCACCTTACAGCACCTGTATGGAACTGGGATGTTTACTATGCAACAGCTATGAAGGCTGCTATGGAAGATCCGGCAAACTTCATGACAAAGGTCGGCAACTACTATGAAGGCCTTAAGGCAGGCTTCGTTGACGTATCACCTCTTACAGCTAACTGCACAGCTGAGACAAAGGAAGCTATCGATCTTGCTAAGGATCTCATGACTTCCGGCGAGTGGGATGTATTCTCCGGCGTTAAGCTCTCATTCTCCGGCGCTGCAGGTTCTGTCGGCGTTGCAAAGACAGATGCAGCTCTTAAGACAAACGATGGTACAGAGATCGTTGCTGCAGGCGGCAAGTCTGTTGAAGACGGAGTAATCCAGGGCTCAATGAACTACTACGTTGAAGGCGTTACTCAGGTTAACTGATAACTTAGAATTTTTAACTGGCGAGGTGTTTTATGGAATATGCCATAGAGCTAAAGGGAATAACTAAAAGCTTCGGCCCTGTGGCGGCCAATAAAAACATCAATCTGTCTCTTGCCAAGGGCGAGATACTTGCTTTGCTTGGCGAGAACGGATCAGGAAAGACAACACTTATGAACATGCTGTCGGGCATCTATATGCCCGACAGCGGTTCTATTTTTATCGACGGAAAAAAGGTGTCCATCAATTCACCTGAAGATTCCGGCAAACTGGGAATAGGAATGGTACACCAGCACTTCAAGCTGGTCGAGCGTTTTACGGCGCTCGAGAATATCCGTATCGGAATGAGGGATGCGGGACGGTTCCTGCACGGCGCAGACGTCCGAAAAAAAATAGAAGATACAGCCGCAAAGTTCGGCTTTGAAATAGATCTGGATAAGGTTGTCTCCAATATGGCTGTCTCGGAAAAGCAGACGTTGGAGATACTTAAGGTCCTTTGCTACGGCGCGAAGATAATCATTCTCGATGAACCTACTGCAGTGCTTACGGTTCAGGAGATCGACCGTCTTTTCGACGTCCTCAGAAAGATGAGGGAAGAAGGACATTCGATAATAATAATCACTCACAAACTGAACGAAGTAATGGAGATATCAGACCGAGTTGCAGTGTTAAGACACGGCGAATATATCGATACTGTCGTTACTAAGGAGACTAACGAGAAAGCACTTACAGAGCTCATGGTGGGACGTAAGATCGAGCTTAATATCGATTGTCCTGTTATGGAAAAGACTCATCCTCTGCTTGAGATAAGAGATCTTACGATTAAAAATGATGAGGGCGCAGTCGCAATAGACCACATCAATTTCTATATAAGAGGCGGTGAGATGCTCGGTGTTGCAGGTATCGCGGGATCGGGCCAGAAGGAGCTCTGCGAAGCGATCGCCGGACTTCGAAAGATAGAAGAAGGACAGATGATCCATGAAGGCGAGAGTATCGTCGGAATGTCCCCTAAGAAGATCTTAGAGCACGGAATCTCGATGAGCTTTATTCCTGAGGACCGTCTGGGCATGGGCCTTGCACCTTCGCTCTCCATCACGGATAACATGATCCTCAAAAACTATAACGAATCGAAGGGCATCTTCGTTGACCGCAAGACGGCAAGGGAAGAGGCACAGAAAGTCATAGACAGGCTTGAAGTCGTAACTCCTTCCACAGAGACTCCGGTCAGAAGGCTCTCAGGCGGCAACGTTCAGAAGGTGCTGCTCGGACGCGAGATCAAGTCCGGCCCTAATGTGCTTATTACCGCATATCCCGTAAGAGGTCTTGATATCAATTCTTCTTACACTATCTACAACATCTTGAACGAACAGAAGAAAAAGGGCGTTGGTATTCTTTTCGTCGGCGAGGACCTGGATGTCATGCTCGCTCTGTGCGATAAGATCATGGTCATCTGCCACGGCAGGCTTCAGGGTGTCGTCAACAGCAACCACACGACCAAAGAGGAGTTAGGTCTTATGATGACAGGTACGATCAATATCGTAAACAAAGACGGCAAGACCGACGGTATTGCAAAGGATTCAGCTTTTACAGATGAGGAGGGCAAAGCCTAATGAGAAGATATCATCTGGTCAGAAGAGCTGATTCCAAGTTCAGCAGAACACTTGCTTTTTATGCCGTAGGAATTCTCGTATCGCTCCTTATCGGTGCGGTGATCCTTTTCGCGCTCGGAATAAAGCCTTTGGATTACTACGGAAAGATGTTCACGATAGGACTTGTCGGAAACAGATACGGCTATAAGAGCATCGAAGGCTTCCTTAAGATCTTTGTTCCGCTCCTTATCACATCTCTCGCACTGAGCCTCTCATTCAAGATGCGCTTCTGGAATATCGGAGGTGAAGGTGAATTCCTTATCGGTGCGATCACGGCATCCATCATCGCATTCAACAGCGAGGGAATGCCTAATTTCGTAACGGTGCTTCTCATGTGCCTTGCGGCAATGATATCGAGCGGAATAATCGGTATCGCCATTGCTGCACTGAAGGTAAAGTTCAATACTAATGAGACTCTCATGACGCTCATGATCAACTACATCATGCTCTACGTCATAAGATATATCGGTGAGACGAAGGCTGACTGGAACTTCTTCTTGAGGGAGGATTCGGAGAGACCTAAATTCGGTACGTTCCCTGACTCTGCGGTCATGACGGGTATCCCGATCGGACAGTTCAAGCTCCTCTGGTCCGTGATCATCGCAGTCGTTCTTACCGTAATCGTTTATATCTATCTCAAATACACAAAGCAGGGTTATGAGATCTCCGTTGTCGGTGACAGCAGCGCTACGGCAAAATATGCCGGAATGAGCGTCGGAAAGATCGTATTAAGAACGATGTTCATATCCTCTGCAATGATCGGTCTTGCGGCAGCGCTTACGGTATCTGCCTCAGGCACGATATCCGATACGGTTACAAATAATGTAGGATGGACGGGAATCATTGTCGCGTGGCTTTCCAAGCTCAGCGTTCCTGCGGTATTCGTTACTTCGATCCTCATATCCGTCCTGCAGTACGGCTGTCAGGCAGCGGCAACACAGTATCCTGCGATCGACATCAACTATGCTGACCTTCTTCAGGGACTGATCCTTTTCTCTGTCCTTGTCGCAGACTTCGCCGCAAACTTTAAGATCGTAAAGAAGGAGGAAGCAAAGAATGCTTGAAGTACTCACGTTGTTCCTCTTTAACATAATCGTTTACAACATCCCGCTCCTTTACGGCACGACCGGTGAGATCATGATCGAGAAGTCGGGCTCCCTCAACTTAGGTGTAGAGGGTACGATGGCCATAGGCGCGGTTGCAGGATACCTGGCTGGCGTCAAGGCCGACAATCTTCTTGTCGCTGTTCTCGTAAGCTTCATTGCATCAGGTCTTGTAGGACTTCTGTTCTCATTCCTGACGGTTACTTTGCAGGCTAACCAGAATGTAACGGGTCTTACGATCACTACCTTCGGTGTTGCATTCTATTATTTCATCGGCAACGCTCTTGCAAACAGTGACGGCGGCTGGCCGAGAATGAACGGCACTAAGCTTGCAGAACAGGCGCAGGCATTAAAAATCCCGCTCTTATCGAAGATCCCGTTCTTTGGTGAAGCAATCTTCTCACACGGCATTCTCGTTTATCTCGGCGTCATCATCGCGGTGCTCATGTGGTTCTATTTCAACAAGACCGTACCGGGCTTAAAGCTCAGAGCAATCGGCGAGAACCCTGCAGCAGCTGACTCTCTTGGCGTCAACGTCACATTCTATAAATATGCGCACATCATCGCAGGTTCAGGCATCATGGGAATCGGCGGACTTTACATGGGACTTAACATGGGCGGTACATTCGAAGGATCCAACTGCTGGATCAACGGTTACGGATGGATCTCCATAGCGCTCGTTATTTTCGCGAACTGGAGCCCCGCAAAAGCATTACTCGGAACACTCGTATTCGGATTCTTCAACACGCTCCGAGTACAGAATGCCGCACTTGCTTATGCCTTCCCGGACGCACTCGGGTGGCTTACCAAGATCCCGTCACACTTCTTCTCGGCACTGCCGTTCATCATAACGCTCATCGTCCTTATCGCAAGCTCGCTCTCATCAAAGAAAAAGAGCGGTGAGCCCCAGGCAATAGGACGCAATTACTACCGTGAAGACAGATAAGGAGAATTATGTATAACACACGAAAGATAACAGACACTCTGACATGGGTCGGTGCAATCGACAGGAAGGTCTCCAGGTTCGAGAATATCTATAAGCTTAATTCGGGAATGAATTATAATTCGTATTTCCTGGATTGCGGAGCAACGGTATTGATCGATACGGTCGAGAAGGATTTCGGCGATCTGTTCATAGAGAATATCGATCACTGCCTTTCAGGCCGCGCGCTCGACTATGTGATAATCCATCACATGGAGCCTGACCATTCGGCAACGCTTGCAATTGTGCTGGATAAGTATTCCGAAGCAAAGATCATCGTTAACGCAAAGACTCTCCAGTTCATCTCCCAGTTCTTCCCCGGCAAGGATTATTCTGCAAGGGCGGTAGTCGTAAAAGACGGTGATGAGATCGATCTCGGAACGCACAAGTTCAAGTTCGTCTTTGCTCCCATGGTTCACTGGCCTGAGGTAATGATGAGCTTCGATGAGACAGACGGAATCCTCTTCTCCGCCGATGCATTCGGAAGCTACGGCGCTGTCAACGGTTCTATCTTTGCTGATGACAAGGATTTCGATTCCGAGCTTAAAGATGAGGCGCGCCGCTATTACACGAACATCGTAGGCAAATACGGAATGCAGACTGTTGCAGCGATCAACAAGGTATCAGGTCTTGATATAAAGATGATCTGCCCTCTGCATTCATATGTATGGCGCGAAAATATTGACAGGATAATTTTCTGCTACAAGACATGGGGCACTTACACTCCGGAGGAAAAGGGTGTGTTCATCCTTGCAGGTTCTATCTACGGACATACTGCAAATGCAGCCGAAGTCTTAATGACAGAGCTTGATAACAGAGGCATTAAGTCCTGTATTCTCGATGCTTCTGCAGCAGATATTTCCGACATCATCGCCATGGCATTTAAGTACAGCCACATAGTTATCGCATCTCCGACGTATAATAATGGTATCTATCCGCCGGTAGAGCATGCGGTCAGGGAACTTGCCTCCCACGGGTTGACTGGAAGAAGCTTCTCTGTTATAGAAAATGGTACATGGGCACCTGCGAGTGCCAAGGGAATAACGGCTGTCATCGAAGGCCTTAAGAACTGCAGGGTGACAGGTCAGACGGTAACAATAAAGTCGTCAGGAAGCGATGCTTCGGTACAGGCTCTTTCAGAACTTGCCGATGCCATCAGGGAAGATATGGATAACAATTAATGGATTAAGTGAGGTAGAAAATGCATTGTCCGAATTGTGGAAAAGAACTTAAGGATCTTCAGAAATTTTGCGGCGGATGCGGAAGCGACGTCTCATCACTCTGGCAGCAGGCTCCCGCAGCGGCAGCGCCCGTTGAAGCAGCTCCTGCACCTGTAGCACCTGCTCCGGCACCTGCACCCGCACCTGTATCTGCAGCACCAGCACCGGCTCCCGCGCCCGCACCTGCACCGGCTCCGGCTCCGGCTCCCGTACAGACAGAGTCTGCATTCGGCCCCATCGGAACCCCCATGCCTGAGACACCTGCTCCCGCAGTACAGAGTGCCGGCGGCAATGAGCCTCCGAAGAAAAAGAAGAGCAAGATCGGACTTATCATCGGTCTTTCAGCTGCAGGCGTTGTCCTTCTTGTCGGAATCATCGTAGGTATTGTTTTCGCTGTCAGAAGCGCGATACCTGAACCTACCCGTTCAAAGAAGCCTACTGAAACAGAGACAGAAGTTACTGATGTCGTAAATGATCTGCCTAAGAGGACGATCATGGTATATGCGATCGGCACAGACCTTGAATCCAAGGGCGCAAACCTTTCTGCAGACGTAAAGGAAATGCTCGCAGCCACACCCAGCAAGGACATTAATATCGTTCTTCAGACCGGCGGCTGCAAGGACTTCCAGAATTCATATATGGAGGACGGTTCATGCCAGAGATTCGTTATCAAGAACGGCAATATCAATAAACTTGCCGACTTAGGTGACGTCAGCATGGTAGAGCAGCAGTCTCTGCAGGATTTCATCAAGTTCGCGAAAGAGAACTATCCTGCCGAGAACTACATCCTCGTTATGTGGGACCACGGCGGCGGAGTTCCTTTGGGATTCGGCCAGGATGAGCTTCATGACGGCAAGCTTACTGAGATCGAGATCGCAGAAGCTATCAGAAATGCTGATATCCAGTATGAGTCGATCATCTTCAACGCATGCCTTATGGGTTCGTTGGAAGTTGCAAAAGCGCTCGATCCTTATACAGAATACATCGTTGCAGCAGAGAGCCCTACATGGGGAAGCGCATATTACGATGTAGGCATCAACTACACGAATTTCCTTAATTACATCGGCGAGGATTTTAAAGGTTCTGCTAAAGACTACAGCGAGTTCATTGTAAGAGATTACATGAAGAATATCGAAACAACGCAGAATGCCACAGGTTACTACGGCATTGATACATGTATGTCTGCTATCGATACGGACAATATCAATGAAGTACTTGAGGCTTATGAGAAGTTCATAGCCGCATTGGATAAGAGAGTATCCGAAGGCAACGGCTATGCTGAATATGTACAGCTCAGAGAACAGTGCGGTTCATTCGAATCCACAGACTCTGTCGACCTTACGACACTTGCAAGCAAGTACATCAACTGCGGCGACAAGGATATCGAAGGTGCAGCAAGCAAGCTCATCAACGAAGTCGGCAACGCAGTATTCACCGAGAGCAACAACTCATATACATATGCTCACGGCATGACTACATATTCACCTTATCTCTATCCCCAGTATTACGATGAGGCAAGAATTACTTTCAAGACATTGGGTTATCATGATTCGACGATCATCTTCTACGACAAGTTCGTAAGTAAGGAACTCTATATCCTTAACATGACTGACTCTGCAGGCGACTGGTATATCAAGCCGGCTGATGCAGGCAACATCAAGTCAGGCAATGTCTATGATATTTCCAACAACGTCGTAAGCATGGGCGGATATGAGGCTATCCAGCTTAATGATGACGACTGGAAGATCATCCGTGAAGTAAAGGTTACGCTCGCGTATATTTTCCCTGACGATAAGAGCAAGATCTATTATCTCGGATCTGATTACCAGTACGATGTTGACGAGAACAATTACATCATTCTCGAGAACCCGACGAAGTGGGTATATTTCACTGATTTCGGATTCGTCACATGCGAGTGCCTCAAGTATGAGGAAGCAGATGACGGTTCATGGAAGAAATATCTCGGTGCCGAAGCCCTGATCAATGGCAAGACCGCTTATGTTGTCATTGCATCAAGCTCTGAAAAGCCGAACGGTGAGATCATCGGATATTACTTTGCCGACATTCTCGAAAACAAGTACGATCAGAATCAGGGCTATCAGTTCACTGATTCAGACAAGATCGTTTTTGTCCGCGAATACTATGACGTGGCAACAAAGACAATGAATTACGAGGAACTCGGAAAGGGCAAGTCCGTAACTTATTCCGAAGCCGTAAGCCTCTACAAGTATTCCAATGTTGATTACAGCGACGTAAAGGGCTATGTCGGATTCGATATCTATGACGTTTACAACAACAATTACAGAGTACAGTTAAGAGAGGGTAAGCCCGCATCTGAGATCGATGTAAAGAGAGGCAAGGACAGCCAGTACGATAAGGGCACAACTGATGCATCCACGATGGTCGGTATGATCGTTCTCTATGATTCCGACTCGATCTTAAAGGGTGCCGAATGCGATTTCGTATCCTCCAACAATAAGATCAAATCTGATTCCGTTTACTACAAGGATACAAAGAATATCTCTTTGGAATTCGTTTTACAGGCAGACTCTGATCAGGAATTATCATTTGCTTATTACTACAGCGATGATAATATGTTCTCCCAGAAAGAGCTCTCCAGCGCCGTAAAGTCAGGCACTGCAAAGGTCAAGAAAGTGGGCGACAAATACGTTATCGCTTTCGAGTACGACGGAGAGATCAAGCCGGGTTACTACATCATTAAGATCACTAACAGTGACGGAAAGACCCAGACTATCACCGCATGTCAGGTCGTTAGCTGAGAGCCTTGGAATTAGTCTGTAAGCGAGGTGTAACAAGATGAAGATGACCGGAGCACAGATACTTGTCGAGACCTTGATAGAACAAGGTGTTGATACCGTGTTCGGTTTTCCGGGCGGAATGGTCGTAGATATCTATGACAAGCTCTACGATAAGCAGGATAAGATAAAGCACATCCTGACCGCTCACGAGGAAGGTGCCGTTCACAGTGCTGACGGCTACGCGAGAGCTACCGGTAAGACCGGTGTCGTAATAGCGACATCCGGCCCCGGCGCGACAAATCTCGTTACCGGCATCGCCACAGCTTACCTCGATTCGATCCCGCTTGTTGCGATCACGGGAAACGTCAGAAACTCCATGATCGGCAGAGACTCATTCCAGGAGATCGATATCACCGGCATCACGCTTCCCATCACGAAGCACAATTTCTTCGTACACAAGGTATCCAAGCTTGCTGATGTAGTCAGGACGGCATTCGAACTTGCGCAGTCGGGAAGACCGGGCCCTGTCCTCATCGATATTCCGAAGGACGTTCAGGAGGCTGTTTTCGAGTACAAGAGACAGCCCGTCAAAAAGCCTGAGCCGATCTCATGCTGCTCTGATGCAGACATCGAAAGGGCTGTAAAGCTTATAAAGGAATCTAAAAGACCCTATATCTATTTCGGAGGCGGTGCCGTAAGGACATCGATCGGCGAAGATATCGTAAAGCTCGCAGATAAGCTCGACGCGGTTATCGGATGCTCCATGATGGGTCTTTCCGAGATCCCTTCCGATTCACCGAGATTTCTTGGCATGCAGGGAATGCACGGAAGATATGCTTCTTCTGTTGCTCTTGCAAAGGCAGATCTCATAATAGCGCTTGGCGTCAGATTCTCTGACAGGGCAACCGGAAAGACGGAGAAATTCTCGCTCTCGGCAACGAAGATCCACGTTGATTGTGACCGCGCCGAGATAGGAAAGAACGTTCCTGTCGATCTCGGTATCTGCTGTGATATCAAAGACTTTACCGAGCGCCTTATCAAGGCAGCGCCGCAGCGTAAGAATACCGAATGGATAAAGAAGGTCGAGCAGCTCAAGCAGCGCGAGGCAGACGCTTACGAAGGTCTTCCTTTCCTGCCCAGGGATGCGATTAACATAATCTCGGACAACATCAAGTCCGATACAAGACTTGTAACAGATGTCGGCCAGCACCAGTGCTGGGCTGCACAGTTCTTTAAGTTCAAGAACAAGCGCACATGGATCACATCAGGCGGCCTGGGAACGATGGGCTTCGGCTTAGGCGCAGCTATCGGAAGCTCTATTGCTACTGACACAAGAAGCGTCCTTATTACAGGTGACGGGAGCTTTGGCATGTGCCTTAACGAGCTTGCTACGGCAGTAACATACAACGTCCCGGTTACTGTCGTTATCTTCAACAACCATGCTCTCGGCATGGTAAGACAGTGGCAGAAGATTTTCTTCGACGGAAGATTCTCGAACACCACGCTCGACCGCAAGACTGATTTCGTAAAGCTCGCCCAGGCATTCGGCGCAAAGGGCTTTAAGGCCACTGACAAGAAATCTTTCGAAGAGGTATTTAAGAAAGCATATAAGATAAAAGGTCCTGCGATCATAGATCTTACGATAAAGACAGACAGCCTTGTTCTTCCGATGTTAAAACCGGGCGGAACGTTCAATAACCTCATCTTAAGAAGGGAGGATATCAGCGATGCCGAGAAATAAGATAATCATTGCGATCTACGTTGATAACCAGTATGGTGTCCTCTCGCGTGTTGCCGCGATGTTTACGAGAAGAGGCTACAACATTGATTCCCTTACGGTAGGTGAGACAGAATCACCTGAGTATTCACGTATCACTATCACGCTGACAGCAGAGAAGAATGATAAGGACCAGGTGGTCTCGCAGCTTCGTAAACTCTATAACGTAAAGAAGGTAATAGTCCTCTCCACGGAGGAGTGTATCAAGCGTGAGCTCCTTCTTATCAAGGTCAGGAATACCGAACAGCAGCACGCCGATATCGTTGAAGCTACAAATATCTTCAGAACGAAGATAATCGATTTTACTGACGAAGCCATCAGTATCGAAGCTACGGGCGACAGCCAGAAGATCGATGCCTTTATCGAATACATGAAGAAATTCGAGATCATCGAAATGTGCCGTACCGGTCTTGTCGCGCTCGACAGAGGCGGCACGAATATCTGGTCTGAGCACGAAGACTGATATTCATCAAATTAATACAAATTTAATCAAAATTACTCCCTACTTCGTTTATAATAAAATCAAAGGTCAAAGCCTTTTGAAACTTTCAACGGAAGGGAGTGATTTTATGAAGATCACTACACAGGGTAACGGAATTCGCATCGGTACGAGACTTGAGGAAAAGATCGCTTCTAAGATGTCGAAGTTCGACAAGTACTTCGGTGATGAAGGAACACTCAATGTCCGCATCAGACCTGAAGGATCCGATATGGTAGTCGAGATTACAATGAAGTTCGACGGCAGGATCTTAAGAGCTGAGGCAGTTGATGAGGATATCCTGACAGCAGTTGACAGAACAGTTGATAAGCTCGAATCTCAGATCAGAAGACAAAAGACCAAATTCCTTAAGAGAAAGAAGGACTTCCCGGGAATCGTTAATTATCTCGAGGATGACGGTGGTGCTGATTTCGACTTCGTTGATGAGAAGGACGAGAAGATCACAAAGCGTAAGCAGTTTGCTTTAAGACCCATGACATCTGAGGATGCTATTCTCCAGCTTGAGATGTTGGGACACGACTTCTTCGTATACCTTGACAGCGACACAAATTCTGTCTGCGTTGTTTATAAGAGATATGACGGCGGCTATGGCCTCCTTGAACCTGAATATTGATCTGTTACAACTGATATAACGGGGGCTGCCTTCGGGCAGCCTTTTTTTGCCTATCATTTGACGAGAATTTTTTACATCTTTATGCCTAAAATGCTTTCATAGGATATTCGACGGTTCATTCTTGAGTTATGGGGATAATTAAGCAAGACTAATTCCGTCAAAGGGCCAGAAATATACCATTTGACGGGACCGGATATGCTTATAAGGATTGAACTGAAGTTCGATTATTGATCGACTATATTTAAGGGGAAAGTAAATGGAATACAAGTTTTTGGGATATGAGACAGCAGGTGATGTGAAGCCGCAGGCAAAATGCGGTTATAAGCTTGATTCGCTCCTGGACCTTTATAATGTCTTATCTGACGGAATCTGGCGTGAGGCCACATGTGCTCCGAGAATGCAGAGCAAATGGAATGAAGAGAATAAGACTTTGGGCCAGTGCTCCATAACGGCTTTTCTGGTACAGGACATCTTCGGCGGTGAAGTATACGGAATAAAGAGACCCGACGGGAGCTTTCATTGCTATAACGTGATCGGAGGCAATCAGTATGACCTTACGATCGAGCAGTTCGGTGATGAGAGGGATGAGCTCGTTTACGACAACAAGTATCCGCAGCTTCGGGCTGTCCACTTCAAGAAGGAAGAGAAATATAACAGATACCTGCTTCTTAAGAGCCTTTTAAAGGGCGTCCGCGGGGATTAAATCTTTCTATCTGTAACATAATTGTTTTACTAAGTTTTTCCGGGCGTGTTAAACTGATTTGAGGAATATCAGGTCGGAAAAGGAGCAGTGTATGGGAAAACAGTTACTGTCTGTTTTAGTTATGGCGGTCATTACGGCTGCCTTAAGCTTTGCAGCTTCTTTTTGTGACGTAAGGTCAGGCGCTAACAGGGGTTGGGTCTATTCCGGCGACGCTGCATATTACTACGATGATTTCGGTGAGGAATACTCCGGATTTAAGGTAATGCCCGAAGACGGGACTACAAGGTATTTCGACGAAGAGACCCACATAATGGCAAAGGGCGAGACTGAGATCTCCGGCAACAAGTATCTTTTTGACGGTGAAGGCGTAATGCTCACCGGATTCAGGGAAACAGGCGGTGTCACAAGATACTACAGCCCTGAGACGGGTATCATGAAGCTTGGCTGGCTCAATGATAAGACTGACCTCTACTATTTCGATGAGACAACAGGCGAGATGGCTACAAGCTGGAAAGAGATCGAAGGCAAAAAGTTCTATTTCGAGCCTGAAACAGGAAAAGCAGCAAAGGGCCTGCTCAAATTAGAAGAAGGCACGTATTATGCCGATCCCGACACTGCGGTAATTGCATCAGGCCTTAAGGTCATTGAAGGCAAGCAGTATTTCTTCGATGAAGAAACAGGCCTTATGAAGACAGGCTGGATCGACTATCAGGATGAGAGATATTTCTTCAATGAGGATACAGGTGAAGGCCTTGACGGGATCGTCGAGCAGGATGGCAGCCAGTACGGCTTCATCGGCGGCATGATGATCAGGAACAAGAGAGCCATGGCCAATAACCATCTCTATTATTTCGGAGAAGACGGCAAAGTAATCCGTGACGTTGACGGAAGCAAACCGATGGTTGCCCTTACATACGATGACGGTCCGTCGAAATATACCAATACGATCATTGACGTATTCGAACAGTACGGCGGCAAGGCAACATTCTTTATCGTCGGCGACAGAGTCTCATGGAACGAGAACCCGGCAAAGCGCGAAGGCGATCTCAATTACGAACTCGGTAACCATACATACGGACACAATACGCTTACAAAGCTTAATGAGGAGCAGATAAAAGAGAAGCTTCAGCAAACAGATAACGAGCTTCTCAAGTTGACCGGAAGAAAGACTACCTGTTTAAGACCGCCGGGAGGAAGCTTTAATGATACAGTCAAGAAAGCAGCCGGACTTCCGATCATTATTTGGAGTATCGATACAGAAGACTGGAAGAGCAGAAATGCCAACAAGATATGCAACCGCGTTATCGGCAAGGTAAAGGACGGTGATATCGTGCTCATGCATGACCTCTATGAGTCTACGGCAGAAGCTACGAAGAAGATCGTTCCCGCGCTCGTTAAGGCTGGATTCCAGCTCGTAACCGTTGAGGAGATGGGTCTCCTTAAGCGGGGCGGACTTGAGCCCGGCGTGGTCTACTACTCCATCGAAAAGAAATAACAGGTTCGCATATGGATAACATAACTGACTATGTGCGCTGGTACGGCTCGCTTGATTTTGAGGACAGACCCTTTACGAGAGTCGATAATATCGTGCTCAGCCAGTTATCCTATCTTGATCTGAAAGATATCCCGGAGCTTTATACCGGCGGTGGTCACATGACGCTGAAGGATACCGTGAATTTCCTTACGGGACAAGGTATCTCGATAAGGAAAATGGCACCTGACGACAGCATCAGGTTTACTAACCTCGTCAAGGCTGCAGCCGTTTCAAAAAGATTCGGTAATCTCTATATATCTTCATTTGTGGATGTATTCGACGAGGAAGATTCCATTCAGTTTGCGGCAATGACATTCTCGCCTGAACCTGATGGCGGATGGGCATTTATCGGCTTCCGCGGAACCGACAGCACGATAGCCGGATGGAAGGAAGACTTCATGATGAGCTTCATGCTCACGTCCTCCCAGAAGATGGCTGCAGACTATGTGAGAAAGAGCCTTGACACATTCGATAAGATCATGACCGGAGGCCATTCCAAGGGCGGAAATCTGGCTATTTATTCGGCTGCCGTTCTTCCTGATGAGCTTTTCGACAGAGTAGAGCATATATACACAAATGACGGTCCGGGATTCTGTCCTGAGGTATTGAAGGAAGACCTCATAAAGAGAGCAAATTCCAAGACGACAAGGATCATTCCGCAGTTTTCCGTTGTTGGCAATGTCTTTGCTCCTAAGGTAGATGACAGCTATGTCATCAAGAGCGATAAGCAGGGCGGTGACCAGCATGAGCTGTGTTCGTGGCTAATTGACCACGGCGACCTTATGTTCGCACCTGAAGGCATGGATCCTCTGGCTGTTAAGATCAACAGCGGATTTGACAAGTGGATATATTCCGTTGATATCGATGAGAGAAAGCGGTTCATCAATGCTTTATTCGATGCGATGAGCGCTGACGGAACTCTTACTGTGGAGCAGTTCTCCGCTCAAGGGACAAAAGCCTGGGAGAGAGTCTTGAGCGTCGTATTGGGCGATGACGAAGGCTTCAGGATCGCCGCTGCATCACTGCCTGACAATCTCCTTCTGGATGGAGCGGGCAAGAAGGTAGCAAAATCAGGCATAGTAAGGCAGTTCAGAAAATCTGACCTCGCCAAAGGCCTTGCCATGATCCTCGGAGGACTTGTTATCTTTCTTATTCCGGAATCCTTCCTGTTCCTTTTTGTATCGATACTTCTGTTTGCCGCAACGGTAATATCCATTGTGCTTTGCGTAAATAAGATGAAGAAAGACAACTGGAACTTCCAGCTGCATCTGGTCGATGCGACCGTGGCATCCGCACTCCTTGCGACGACCGTAATCACATTCGTAAAAGAAGGTGCGCTTTTTGTCATGGCGAGCGGTATTTTTGCAGCACTCCTTTTCGCCTGTGCATATAACTGTTTTGCAAGAGCGAAAAAGACCCATAACAGGCCGTTTGTGGTGACGCTCATCATCATGAGCGCAGTCTGGGCGGTGAGCGGTATCTACATTCTTTTCGCGCCCGAGAACACATTAAGCGTATACATGATAATCGTCGGGATCCTTGCAATCGTCGACGGACTTATCAGAGTTGCAAAGGCATATAGGATAAGACACCGCTGGTACGTAAAGTAAGACGATTGCGTGTTATACTCCGCTTCGCTCCGTGAAACACTTATCTCGCAACCCTTACAAGCAAGTTGCTCGATTGCGTGTTATACTCCGCTTCGCTCCGTGAAACACTTATCTCGCAACCCTTACTTCGCGTAAGTTCGCAATTGTTCAGTCCTGAAGCAAGCTCCGGACTGACATTGCTCACTTCCGCAAGCAAGTTGCTCGATTGCGTGTTATAATCAATTTATTATGAACAAGGAGGGGACTTTCACATGGCAGATGATTTAGAGAAGAAGATGGAACCTGAGATCAGCGAAGCAGCTGACAAGGCAGAAGAGATAATTAAAGAAGAAGTCTCCGCTGTCGAAGAGAAGGCAGCCGAGGCAGTGAAGGAAACCGCAGAAGCAACGGCAGAAACTGTTGCAGCTGCAGCAACTGCAGTGACAGCCGCCGCAACCAAGGAAGCCGAAGCAGCAGCCAAGGCAGCCAAGAAGGCAGAAGAGCAGGCAGCAAAGGAAGCTAAGAAGGCTGAAGAACAGGCCGCTAAGGAAGCTGCCAAGAAGCAGGCTCAGGCTGAGAAGGAAGCCGAGAAGGCAAGGATCGCCAAGGAAAAGGCTGATGCCAAGATCGAGAAGAAGAGACAGAAGAAGGAAGCTGAGCAGGCTCTGGTCGATGCATGCCCTCCGCAGTACAGACCTGTTTCCACATCCAAGTATTTCTGGCTTGCATTTTTGAGCTGTATTCCGGTCATCGGGTTTATCGCTACATTGATCCTTTCCATTGCAGGACGCAACAGAAATGTTAAGAACTTCGAGAGAGCTATCCTCGCGTATTACCTCATTGCGATCATTGTCATTCTTATCGCACTGATCGTGATCAGACTCGCCTTCCCTGCAGCAATACCGAATACCATCAGTGCTTTCAGGACAATACTGAGTTCCGTAAGCTTCAGCTGAGTATAAAACAACGTAGATCAAGGCCCCTGCGGTTGGCGCGGGGGCTTTTTGTTGCCTTCTTTTTATCCTGATGTCTTATGTCTGTAACATTGTTATTTTACAATCGAGATAACTAAGTTATGAAAGAGGGTAATTGGCAATTATGGACGACAAACTTATCTCAAAAAAAGACCTGCTCACAAAGGAAGGAATCTCATACGGCACACTCTACCGCTGGAAGCGTCAGGGCCTGATTCCCGAGAGCTGGTTTATTCATAAAGCTACGGAGATCGGCCAGGCTACTTTCTTCCCTGAAGAGAAGATCACGGCAAGGATCGCACGCATCAAGGATCTTAAGAGCGAGCTTTCCGTAGAACAGATGCAGGAGCTCTTCTCAGCTAACGTTGAGAGCTTCAAGATCCCCATGCAGGATTTCAAGGACTTAGAGATCGTCGGAAGAATGTCCATTACCGCTTTCACATCGATCTTCCCGATGAAGGATCTTCTGGATTTCAATGATGTCTTCGGAATGTATGTTGTAGACCACTTAATGAAGCTCTCAGGAATCTATCTTGAGGATGCAAAGCAGGTATTAAGACTTCTTTGCAAGTATCTCTCCGCTGAAGCTTCCAAAGAGTATCAGCTCATCCTCCTCCGCAAGATGGGAGTTCCGATGACAGTGCTCGTAAGAGGCGAAGATGAGATCCTTCTTGAGGACAACGCTGAAGTAATCGCATGCGCTAACCTGGGCGAATTCGAGGAAGCGCTGAAGGACCAGCTCATTGCCTGATAAGAAATAACCATGGCTGCAAAAGAAGAACAATTCATCAAAGTATTGGGCGTTCTTTCTGAAGGCGTCAGATATAAGATATTGTCTCTTATCGCATCGAAAGGCGAGATGACCGCAAAGGATATCCTCTCCGAATTTGAATTTACGCAGCCGACATTGTCTCACCACATGGCCTGCCTTGTTGAGGCCGGACTTGTGAATGTTGAACGGAAAGGAAGATTTGCTTACTATTCGGTCAACAGGGAAACAATAGATCTTGTTTCTTCCGGAATAGCTGCTCTTAAGACAGGCTCGAAAAGATCATCAAAGGATAAAGCCGCTGAAACTGATGATTCCGAGAAGATCAAAAAGAGCAAGAAAAAGAAGAAAAAAGATAAGAACAAAAAGAAGAAAAAAGACTGATCAGAAGACGGTCCGGAAATATCCGGACCGTTTTCCTTTGCAACTTCTTACACAGATAAACTGTATCTATAATATAGAATGATGCAGCGTGTTTTGGACGGAGGCTTATATGAGAAAGATCTTATCTTTAATTCTCTCTTTAGTTATGCTTATTTCCATGTGCAGCTGTAAACGCGGCATTACTGCAAAGGTCGTAGTTATAAGCAGCGGTTACGGAATAGCGGGACAGAGTTTTGCCGGCAGAGAAGAGTATGATCTCAAGAACATAAAAGAAGGCGATATTATAATTGAATACTTTGGCGAGATCTCAAACGAGATAAGATCCGAATATGCCAAAGACAGCTGGGTAATGAAGATCGATAGGATCAGCGATGACGGTGTTGAGGTTACTACCAGAGAAAGATCTTTTACCATGTCATACGGCATAGAACATCATATCAGTTCATTATGGTACGGAAACGACATGCCTGAATATAATTACTTTATTTCGTTCGCATGATGCAGGATAACTATAATTCCGGCAGGTTGTTTTTCGCACATCCGTTCCTTATACTGTGAATAAAAAAGCAGAATGAGGATAGATATGGAAAATACGCAGGGCAAAGATACTCCCAATAAGATATTAGACATACTTTATAAAACAGGCGGGAACGGCAGTTACCGTGAACTGCCTTCTGAGAGTGCAAAGGATATCGCGCTTTATGAAGTAATAGAGTTTATGACAGGTGTCGAAGAGGAACAGAAAGTCCTTAAAGACATCATGACTAAGATCCCTACTGATCCTTACGACATGAACTACAGACAGGAGATCTTAAAAGACCTTATGGATAACGAGGCACTCTATGATTCCATCAAGGATTCATTAGATGCGATAAAGATCCTGCAGTTCTATAACACCGGCGCAAAGCGTATGCGCGACAGGGACAATTCCCTGTCGGGACTTCTCGAAGAATTAAGAGAATTAAAAGTATATGTTGAAGTTATCGAATCCCTTAGCCGCGCGCTTTCAGAGAGCGATATCAAGGCTGAAGGCCTTATAGCTTTAAGAGCTGCTTTAAAGGAGATAGCCGAAGACGAGAAGTTCAAAGCAGTAAAGCCGGATATTGAGAAGATACATGAGGACCTTCAGGGCGTAAGAGGCGCAATAGTAGGTGTTACCCTGACTGCGGAAATGGATATCGAGAATGTAACTGCGATAGAGTTCGTCGATTATAAGCCCAGGTCAACCTATACCATAATGGACTACAACGTTACTGCCATTGTAAGCAATCCTTTCAAGCAGTATAAATATCAGGATCCGCTCCTGACGGCAATGACGCCTCATCTCAAAAAGCATTTGTGGAAGCATTTCGGAGAGGTAAAGCACCTTATCAAGAAGCACGCAAAATACGATTCAAGACTGCTTACCAATCTCTACAGCGGACTTGTATTCTATGTAAATGCCGCGAAGTTGGGAAGAAAACTCAAAGAGAAAAATTATTCTGTAGTCTTTCCGGAGATAATACCCGGTAAGGAACCGGAGATCCAAGGCCTTTATAACATCCGTCTTGCCATAAAGGGGCAGGAGAATATCGTAAAGAACGATTTCACGTTCACGGATGATGAGAAGTTATTTATTCTTACCGGTCCGAACAGAGGCGGCAAAACGATATTGGAACAGGCGTTGGGAATGATATCCTTAATGGCTTCATTGGGAATGTTTGTAACTGCAGATTCTTTCAAGGGAATTCCGTTCAAGAATATCCTTACCCATTTCCCAATCGATGAGAACCTTACCATCAATTACGGTCGTTTGGGAGAAGAAGCAGTGAGGATCAAGGAGATAGTAAAGATCGCTGATTCTGATTCGCTCCTGCTCTTTAATGAGACATTCTCCACGACATCTGCTGCTGATGCACTCTATCTTAGCAAGGACCTTCTGCATATCCTCAAGGACAAAGGCTCGTGTGTTATCTTTAACACCCACATTCACGAGCTGGCTTCATGCATTCCTGAGATGAACGGCTGGGAAGGCAAGAGCAGGATCGTAAGCATCGTAATGGAGATAAAGAATAATCAGAACACTTTCAAGATCAAGCGGAGTGAACCTGATACGAGTTCATATGCGAGAAACATAGCTGAGAAATACGGCATAACTTATGACCAGATGAAAGGAATGTAAAAAAAGAGGCTGTCATTTAAGACAGCCTCTTGCTTTTCAGATCATTAACAGCCGGTTATTTACTGTTCTGTGCCTTGAGGAGATCCTTGATCTCTGTGAGGAGCTTAACTTCATCAGAAGGCTCGGGTGCAGGTGCAGGTTCTTCTTCCTTAGCGCCCTTCTTTTTCTTTGCGAGCTTGCCTATGCCACCCTTAAGTGTGTTGATGGCCTTGAGCATGAAGAAGAGGATCAACGCCATGATAAGGAAGTTGATGATAGCTGTGATAAATGCACCGTAGTTGAGTGAAAGAGCTGCGATCTGCTCAGGGTCGAGACCTGTATAGTCTACCCACGGAAGTCTGATCGCGCCTGCGATCTCAGCGCCGCCGACAGAAGCGATCAAAGGATTGATGAAACTGTCTGTGAAAGACGTAACGATGTCCTTGAACGCAGCACCGATGATGACACCGATTGCCATGTCAACTACATTACCCTTGAGTGCGAATTCCTTGAATTCTGATATTAAACCCATATGTTTCTCCCTCCTGATGTGGATTGTTATTAAAAACCCCGGACCTGTATATAGGCCCGGGAATTTTACCGGATATTAAATTGTCTCAAGCGAACTTTCTTGCTTCTTCGGGAAGGCTGTCAACATCACCGCTGTAAAGAATAGTAGCAACAACGGGTGTGTCCTTCAGGAAAGCATCAAGCTTCAAGAGGAAAGCACCGAGGCCTTCGGGATCGTAGTTATTAGCTACTTTGCAGATTGCGTCAACATAGATATGTGTAAGATCGTAATCTTTGGAGCAGATGCCGCAGATGAATGCGAGAACCTGATCAAAACCTTCGATGGGGTATTCTTTCATATTTACAAGACGAACAGTGGGCTTAAGAAGCTGGTCTAATCTGTTTCCTCTCTCAAGGCATACGACGTTGCTGTCAGTAGCTGCAACTGCGTTAATGTCATCGACGAGCTTAGCTGTCTTGCCCGTGCCCTTAGGTCCTGCAATAAGTTTAATCATAGAATGTCTCCTTTGGGGATCATATTTCCATGTGTATCTGGATAGACTTATTTTACTGTATTTGGCGCGTGAAATGAATATAAAAGTGTAAAAAATTGAGGACATTTTTCGGTTTGCACTATTCTTTTAAATATGATAGAATAACCCAGTTCATAAAAGAGTTTTTATCGAACGGACAGCCGGATGGCGTGTCCGTTTTTTGTTGTAGAAGGAGAAAAAACTTGGCTAAGAGATCGAAAATCGCACAGGAAGCATTTGAGATTGCTGAACCTGTCGTAACCGGACTGGGATTTGACCTGGTCGACTGCTCATACGTCAAAGAGGCCAGAGGCATGGTGCTGACGCTCTATATCGATAAGCGTGGCGGTATCGGCATCGATGACTGTGAGACTGTAAGCCGTGCGGTAGATCCGATCATAGATGAATCATCTTCGATCGATCCCGATTTCTTCGAAGTCTCTTCACCTGGTCTTACAAGACCTCTGGAGACCGAGAAGGATTACGTAAGATATGCAGGCGAGAAGGTTGACGTATCGCTTTATCAGCCCCGCGACGGCAAGAAGAGCTTTACTGCAGCAATAAAGGGTGCAGAAGAAGGCAAGGCAACATTCGTATTTGATAACGGCGAAGAGCTGGAACTCGCACTCGAGGACATAGCGAAGGCCGTTCGTCATATAGATTTTTAAACAAGATTATTAATGTTAGGAGGAAATAAAAATGCCCAGAAAGAAGAATGAAGAGGAACCCAAGGATACAATAGTAAGTCTTGTTAAGCTCCTCGCTGAAGAAAGAGACATCGACGAAGAGGAAGTTTTCCAGGCGATCGAGAGCGGTCTCGTTGCAGCGTACAGACGTGAGTTCGGCGGCAACAAGCAGGATATCAAGTCCGTAAGCGCTGAGATCGACAGAGAGACAGGCGAGATCTATGTTTATAAGCTCGCTGAAGTCGTTGATGATGTAATTGACGAGGCAAACGAGATTTCCATTGAAGATGCAAAAGAGCTTGGCTATGAGGATGTTGAAGTCGGAGACGAGATCGAGATCGGTATCGACGTTGAAGACTTGGGCCGCCTTGCTGCAAGCGCTGCAAAGAATGCTATCAACCAGAAGCTCAGAGATGCTGAGTCCTTAAAGATCGAGAAGGAGTTCTCCGGCAAGATCGGTGAGATCACATCCGGTACCATCGTTCGTAAGGATGCAAGAAACGTATACGTAAATATCGGCCGTGCTGAAGCTATCGTTAAGCACGACGGACAGATCAGAAATAACAGAAACGAGCATTACGATCAGGACAAGATCATGAAGTTCCTCGTAATGGGCGTTGAGGAAGCTAACGGCAGACCTTCCGTTGTTCTTTCAAGAACAGACGCAAGACTCGTAACCAAGCTTTTCGAGCTTGAGGTACCTGAGATCAAGGCAGGCGACGTTATCATCAGATCCGTTGCAAGAGAAGCCGGTTCCAGAACAAAGGTTGCTGTTTACTCAAAAGATCCCGATATCGATGCAAAGGGTTCATGCGTAGGTCAGAGAGGCCAGAGAGTCCAGCAGATCATGAACGAGCTCGCTGAAGAGAAGATCGACATCGTTGACTGGAAGGAAGATCCGGCTCTCTTCATCAGTGAAGCTCTGCAGCCTGCAAAGGTTTCCAGAGTTGATACTGAGATCACAACAAACGAGAACGGCGAAGTTGAGAGATATGCAAAGGTAATCGTACCTGACCAGCAGTTCTCACTCGCTATCGGTAAGAGCGGACAGAACGTTCGTCTTGCTGCAAGACTTACAGGTTTTAAGATCGACATCAAGAAGGAATCCGATGAGAGCGTTGAAGCATCAAAGGCACTTATCGATGACTTTACGGTTGTTGATGATGAAGCAGGAAAGAACGAATAAGAAGCAGAGCGATTTGAAGTTATGAAGAAAAAGCCGCAAAGAAGTTGTGTATCCTGCAGAACGGTAAGAGACAAGAACGAGCTCTTGCGTGTTGTGGTAACACCTGACGGTGACGTCGTATATGACCCGACCGGCAAGCTTGCCGGAAGAGGCGCATATCTCTGCCGCAACGAGGCATGCATAACTGCTGAATTAAAGAAGGCAGCAAAGCTTTCAAAGGGACTTAAGAAGCCTTTGACCGAAGATGAGATCAAGGCACTAGCAAAATCCCTGTTAGAGAGCATCAAAGGAGAGTAATGACAGATAAGGAAAGAGCATACGGAATGATCGGGCTTGCTGCAAGAGCAGGCAAGGCGGTATCAGGAAGCGATTCAGTGATCGGAGCGATCCGTTCGGGCAACGTAAAACTCCTGATAATCACCAAAGACATTTCGGGAAATTCTTTGGACAAGATCTTGCGGAACATAACCGGTACGGAAGAGATCCCCTGTTACAGTTTCGGAAGTTCGGATGAACTGGGAGATGCCTTGGGCAAACCTGCCAGAGCAGTTGCGGCTATTACAGATAAAAGCTTTGCGGATGGTATATCCGCCATAATCGAGAAGATTAGCGAGGAGGACGATAATTGATGAGTGAAGATAACGATATTAAGAAGAAAGACCTGACAGTCGGCGGCGTATCCGGCAGCAAGAAGATGAGGCTCGGCCGTGTTCATAAGAAGAAGACCGATGACGCACCTGAGGCGGCAGCACCCGTTGCTGAGGTAAAGGTCCAGACACCTGCACCTGCTCCCGCAGAAGAGGTAAAGCCTGCTAAGAAGCCTGCAGCAAAGAAGCCTGCCGAAGAGAAGGCAGAAGAGAAGCCGGCTGAAGAGAAGAAGCCTGCCAAGAAGACTGCTGCAAAGACCGAGAAGGCTGAAAAGACAGAGAAGACAGAAAAGGCAGAAGCTCCTGCAAAGAAGCCTTCCGCAAAGAAGACTGAGAAGAAGGAGTCCGAGGCTAAGGCTGAGGAAATTCCCGCAGAAGAGAAGAAGCCTGTAAAGAAGGCAGCTCCAAAGGCTCCCAAGGCTGAGGCAAAGCCTGAGAAGAAGGCAGAAGAGCCTGCTCCCAAGGCACCTGAAGTTAAGGAAGAAAAGCCTGAAGTTAAGCCGGAAGCAAAACCTGAGGCTAAGCCTGAGGTTAAGCCCGAGCCCGTTAAGGAAGAGAAGAAACCTGAAGCAGCACCGGTACCTCCTAAGCCGAGGCTCTCTTCAGCAGTTATTTCGCTTCCTGACGTACCTGCCAGAGGCGAGACTATAAGAAGCTCTACGGTAATTACATATTCCGGCAGAGACAAGAAGAGCCCGATGAGATCAGGCGGCCAGGGCGGCTACAATAACAACAGAGGCGGCGGCTTCCAGAAGCAGGGCGGCGGTTTCCAGAAACCCGCAGGCGGCGGATTCGATAAGGACAAGGACGATGACAACCAGCGTCCTCAGTTCAAGAGAGCACCCAAGCCGAGAGCGGAAGCTCCGATCGAAGATGCAAAGAAGAGCAGATCTTCCTATGCAGAGAAGAGTGCTTTCGACAAGAAGCATAACAATAACGACAGAAGAGACGGAGAGAAGAACTCCAACATCGATAAGAGAAAGCAGTCACGTTCATCACAGTTCACGGGACGTGTTAACAGCGACGGCGATTATGATGATTATTCATTCAAGAAGAAGAAAAAGAAGCAGGAGTCACAGCAGAACGTTGTTGAGCAGGTAATCACCGAGATCAAGATCCCTGCATTCATCACCGTCAAGGAGTTCGCTGAAGGTATCGGCAAGAAGAGCTCTGACATCATCATGGCTTTGATGAAGCTCGGCGTAATGGCAACGATCAACCAGGAACTCGATTTCGATACTGCATGCCTCGTAGCAGACAGCTTCGGCATTAACGCTGAACTCCTTGAGGAGAAGACGGAAGAGGATATCCTCTTTGTTGATGAGGACAATCCGGAGAACCTCGAGACAAGACCTCCGGTAGTCGTTGTCATGGGTCACGTTGACCACGGTAAGACATCACTCCTCGATAAGATCAGATCTTCCAACGTTACTGAAGGCGAAGCCGGCGGTATCACACAGAAGATCGGTGCTTACACAGTAAGACTTAAGGGCCGTCAGATCACATTCCTTGATACTCCCGGTCACGAAGCGTTCACAACGATGAGAGCAAGAGGTGCACAGTTCACGGATATCGCTATTCTCGTTGTAGCTGCAGACGACGGTGTAATGCCTCAGACGATCGAAGCTATCAACCACGCAAAGGCTGCAAACACAGAGATCATCGTTGCCATCAACAAGATCGATAAGCCCGGCGCAAATCCTGACAGAGTTAAGCAGGAACTTACACAGTACGGTCTCATATGTGAAGAGTGGGGCGGCCAGACGATCATGGTACCTATCTCCGCAAAGCAGGGCACAGGTATTGACGACCTTCTCGAAAACGTATTGCTTACGGCAGACGTCATGGAACTCAAGGCCGATCCTAAGGGCCAGGCAAAGGGTGCTGTTATCGAAGCTAAGCTCGATAAGAACAGAGGTGCCGTTGCATCCGTTCTCATCCAGCGCGGTACATTAAGACAGGGCGATACAGTTGTATGCGGACCTATCTTAGGTAACGTAAGAGCTATGTACGACGATAAGGGTATGCCTATCAAGAAGGCAGGTCCTTCGATTCCTGTAGAGATCTTAGGTCTTCCTGAGGTTCCTCAGGCAGGTGAGATCCTCTTTGCGGTAGATGACGATAAGACAGCAAGACAGCTCGTTGAGAAGCGTAAGATCAAGCAGAGAGAAGAGCAGCTCCACAGATCATCCAAGATGAGCCTTGATACGCTCGCAGCACAGATGGCAGCAGGCGATGTTAAGGATCTCAATATCATCATCAAGGCTGACGTTCAGGGTTCTGTCGAAGCAGTTCAGCAGTCCTTGGAGAAGCTTACAAATGAAGAGGTCAAGATCAACGTTATCCACGGTGCAGTCGGTGCTATCAACGAATCAGATATCGTACTTGCTGACGTATCCAATGCTATCATCATCGGCTTCAACGTAAGACCTTCACAGATGATCATCGACAAGGCAAAAGAGACAGGCGTAGACATCAGACTTTACAGCGTCATCTATAACGCTATCGAGGATGTCGAGAACGCTATGAAGGGTATGCTCGCACCCAAGATCGAGGAAGTCGTCTGGGGTCATGCGGAAGTCAGACAGCTCTTCAAGGTCAGCGGTATCGGTACTATCGGAGGCTGCTATGTTACAGACGGTAAGATCCAGAGATCTTCCAATGTCAGAGTCATCAGAGACGACGTTGTCGTTTACACAGGTGTACTCGGTTCCCTGCAGCACGAGAAGGATTCCGTTAAGGAAGTAGTATCCGGACATGAGTGCGGTCTTACAGTCGAGAAGTACAACGACATTAAGATCGGCGACGTTATCGAAGCATTCGGCAACGTCGAAGTTAAGAGGGACTGATATGAAAAACAGAAGACCTGAGATAGTTGGGGACGAGATCCAGAAGATCGTCTCCACGATTATCTCAACCAAGTTAAAGGATCCCAGAGTTCCTTTGCTGACATCTGTTACGTCCGTTAAGATGAGCAGGGATCTG
>JAEFBA010000133.1 GCA_016292145.1 Saccharofermentans sp. | reverse complement strand
CCATACAGATGGCTAATGTATCTGTTTACAATATGGAAGGCAAAGAAGTTGGTAAGCTTGATTTAAGCGATGCTATCTTCGGAGTTGAAGTAAATGAACATCTCGTACACATGGCAGTTCTTCAGCAGCTTGCTGACAAGCGCCAGGGTACACAGAAAGCAAAGACACGTTCTGAAGTTTCAGGAGGCGGAAGAAAGCCTTGGAGACAGAAGGGAACAGGTCATGCTAGACAGGGATCTATCAGAGCTCCTCAGTGGAAGGGCGGCGGAGTTGTATTTGCACCCGTTCCGAGAGATTACTCTTTCAAGATGAATAAGAAAGAGAAGAGAGCTGCTCTTAAGTCTGCTCTTACAGACAAGGCTCAGAGCAACAACATCATCGTAGTTGATGAGCTTAAGTTTGACGAGATCAAGACTAAGAAGTTTGCAGAGGTTATGAACAACCTCAAGGCTACACGTAAGGCTCTTGTAGTTCTTGCAGACAACGACAAGAACGTAGTTCTTTCAGCAAGAAACCTTGCAGAGGCTAACACAACACTTACAAACACACTTAATGTGTATGATATCGTAAACGCTAGGACACTCGTTCTTACAAAGGACGCAGTTGCTAAGATAGAGGAGGTGTATTGCTAATGGCAGCATTACAGTATTATGACGTAATCCTTAAGCCTGTTATTACTGAGAAGAGCATGGCAGGCATGAGCGAGAAGAAGTACACTTTCCTTGTAAATCCTGAAGCAAACAAGACACAGATCAAGGAAGCTGTAGAGAAGATGTTCGAAGGAACAAAGGTTGCTAAGGTTAACACACTCAATGCTAACGGCAAGAAGAAGAGACGTGGCATGACAATCGGATTCACAGCTAAGACTAAGAAAGCGATTGTTCAGTTAACTGAGGACAGCAAGGACATCGAAATCTTCCAGGGACTATAATTAAGACAAATTAACAACTATACGTGCGAATCCAACTATAGTCCGGGATTCAAGTGCAACAGGCACCGTGCACGTGATAAACAAAAAAGGAGAAAATATCATGGGAATTAAGAAATACGGCCCATATACCCCATCCAGAAGAAATATGACCGGTTCAGATTTCTCAGAGATCACAAAGAAGACTCCCGAGAGATCACTCGTTGTTTCTAAGAACAGCAAGGCCGGACGTAACAACCAGGGTAAGATCACTGTTAGACATCGTGGATGTGGCGGCAGAGTTAAGTACAGAATTATAGATTTCAAGAGAAATAAGGACGATATGCCTGCAAAGGTTATCGGTATCGAGTATGATCCTAACAGATCTGCTAATATCGCACTTATTCAGTACGAGGATGGCACAAAGGCTTACATCCTTGCACCTAACGGTCTTACAGACGGAATGACAGTTATGAACGGAGCTAACGCTGAGATTCGTGTTGGTAACTGCCTCCCTCTTTCAGAGATTCCTGTCGGTGAAAACGTACACAACATTGAGCTTTATCCCGGAAAGGGCGGCCAGATGGTTCGTTCAGCCGGAAACGCTGCACAGCTCATGGCTAAAGAAGGTAAGTACGCAACACTTCGTCTTCCTTCAGGCGAGATGAGAATGGTTCCTATCGAGTGCAGAGCTACAATCGGTGTTGTTGGAAACGGTGATCACAACCTTATTAACTATGGTAAAGCCGGAAGAATCCGTCACATGGGTATCCGCCCTACAGTTCGTGGTTCTGTTATGAACCCTAACGACCATCCTCACGGAGGTGGTGAAGGTAGAGCACCTATTGGACGTTCTGGCCCTTGCACACCTTGGGGCAAGCCTGCTCTTGGTTACAAGACACGTAAGGCTAAGAAGGCTTCAAACAAGCTGATCGTAAGAAGAAGAAACGGTAAAGCCATCAAATAAGGAGGAATGAAATGTCTAGATCACTTAAAAAGGGACCTTTTGCAGACGCAAGCCTGCTCAAGAAGATAGATGCTATGAACGCAGAGGGCCAGAAGCAGATAGTTAAGACTTGGTCACGTCGTTCTACAATTTTCCCGTCTTTTGTTGGACACACAATAGCTGTTCATGACGGAAGAAAGCATATTCCTGTATATGTTACTGAAGATATGGTTGGACACAAGCTTGGTGAGTTTGTTCCTACAAGAACATTCAGAGGACATGCCGGAAGTTCTCCCGTTGAGAGAAAGAGCAGCATTAACTAAGAAAGTGTCAATGAAAGGAGGTCAAATCCATGGAAATGGAAATCAAGCATAGATCAAAAATCAAAAGAGAAAGAAATCGTGACAATAGAGAGACAAGACCTTTTGCAAAGTTATCTTACGCAAGAATACCTGTTCAGAAGGCATGCTTTGTCATGGATGCTATCAGAGGTAAGGACGTTGAGACTGCACTTGCAATCCTTCAGTACAACCCCAGATATGCTTCAAGCGTAATCTACAAGCTCTTAAACAGTGCTGTAGCTAACGCAGAGAACAACAAGGGAATGAACAGAGCAAACCTCTTTGTTGCTGAGTGCACTGCAAGCAATGGACCTATCATGAAGAGAATTCAGCCCAGAGCTCAGGGCAGAGCATACAGAATCAACAAGAGAATGAGCCATCTGACTGTTATTTTGGACGAGAGATAATTGAAAGGAGAAGCGAAAAATGGGACAGAAAGTTAATCCTCATGGACTCAGAGTCGGTGTTATCGCTGATTGGGATTCCAAGTGGTACGCTGAATCTGGCGATTTCGCCAATAATCTTGTAGAAGATTACAATATCAGAAAATTT
>JAEFBA010000132.1 GCA_016292145.1 Saccharofermentans sp. | reverse complement strand
CCTTGTGGCTGATGGCGGTAAGTACGCGGAGTTTTGCGTGCATGCCGGTGGAATAATCCTTCAATTTTTTATCGAGGGCGAGCCCTTGCGCAGCACAGCTCTTTCTGAAAAAATCCTCATCAAACGTCGGATACATTTTCTTTAAAATGCATATAACGTCCTTTAGATCAAGATAACGGCTAAATCCGGAATCGGACAATGCAACACCTATCCCGGCTTTATCCGCGCCGCTTAAAGCAGTTGACTCTATACCGTTTATAGTTACATGTCCTTCGTCAGGCCTTATAAGACCAAGTATTGCTTTGATTATCGTGGTCTTACCGGCTCCGTTTTTTCCGATAATGCCTGTAACGGTACCATTCGGTATTTCCATAGAGACATTAAGGCGGAAGCCGCCGTAATTCTTTGCAAGGTTATCTATTATGACCATCATTATTCCTCCAATAAGATCCTCACGATCTCCATGATCTCGTCTTTGGTCAAACCTATCGAGCCGGCCTTCTGAACGGCAGCTGCGAAGTCATCTTCGACAGTCTTTTTCCTGGCCTCCAGGGCAAGCTGCTTGTCAGTCGCAGCAACGTAAGTGCCTTTCCCGTGTACAGTAACGACAAAGCCTTCTTCTTCTAACTTGTCATAAGCTTTTTTTACTGTAAGAGCGCTTATCCGCAGTTCGGCAGACAAGGATCTTACAGACGGAAGGATCTCGTTCTCTGCAAGACTGCCGCTTATGATCTCGTTCTTGATCTGATCCATAAGCTGCTCGTAGATAGGTACCATTGAGGAGTTGTTTAAAATAATGCGCATATTGTCAACCTCCGCAAACAGTGTATAACAGTGTATAACTGTTGTCAACTGTTATATGCTGTTTGCAGTTGGCGAAAATCAGACTTTCAAAAATGTTTTCGACTTATTAGAATAAACATGACAAACAGTTGTCGTGTTTATTTTGTTAAGATCATTTCGGAGCGGAAAACATATGAAGATAGACAGGCTTATCGGAATATTGTCAGTATTGCTGCAGGAAGAAAAGGTAACGGCGCCGGAACTTGCTGAGAGATTTGAAGTATCAAGGAGGACTATCAACCGTGACATAGATGAACTGTTATATGCAGGCATCCCGATAAGAACTTGTCAGGGTGTGGGCGGCGGAATAAGCATTGCGGAAGGCTATAAAGTCGACAGGACTATTCTTACTTCGAAAGATATGCAAATGATACTTGCAGGCCTTAGAAGTCTCGACAGCGTAAGCGGAAGCAGTTATTACGGTCAGCTGATGGAAAAGATTCAGGCAGGATCATCAGAACTCATAACAGGAAGAGATTCGATCCTGATCGATCTTTCATCCTGGTATAAGGATACTCTTGCTCCGAAGATCTCGACTATTCAGGACGCGATCGAAAACAGGCATCTGCTCGAGTTTTACTACTACGCGCCGTCAGGAGAAAGCAAGCGCTCGATAGAACCGTATTACATAGTTTTCAAATGGACGAGCTGGTATGTATACGGATGGTGTAGAAAACGCAAGGATTACAGGCTGTTTAAGCTTAACCGCATGGATAAGGTCAAGGAGACAGATAAAGATTTTCCCTGCAGGAATGCACCGGTACCGGATCTCAGTTCAGAATTGAAATTTCCGCGGAATATAATCCTTAAAGCATTATTTGAGCCGGATATGAAGTGGAGACTTGTCGAGGAATTTGGTCCCGGCTGCTATGAAGAACAGGATGACGGCAGGCTTCTTCTGATAAGAGACTACGCCGATATGGATAATCTTACGATGTGGATGCTTACATTCGGCGATAAGGTGGAAGTCCTTGAGCCGGAAGAACTCCGCGACAATTTAAAAACAATGGCAGAATCAATGATAAAGATGTATGGAGGATACGAAAATGGCAGAAATTGAAAGATACGATATAAGTGAACAGTGGGCACATTCGGGACTGATCAAAGCAGGTGACTTTTGTTTTTTAAGTTACTGTGTAGGTAATATCGGCGGAACCATCGAAGAACAGATCAACGGCGCTTTCGACCATATGGAGGAAAGGCTTGCAATGGTCGGACTCACACTCGAATCTGTAGTGCAGATGGACTGCCTCTTCAGAGATGTGTGGAACATTCCGGTAATGGAGAAGATCATCAAAGAAAGATTCAACGGCAAGTATCCTGTGCGCAAGTCCATCCAGACTGAGTTTGCACATGTGGGCGGCAAAGAAGGACTTCTGTTCCAGGCAGATGCTGTGGCTTACTGCGGGAAATAAATCACGGAGACAACGTAAAATGAAATACGATTGGATAGATAAGTACTTGCTCGGTAAACCCGGCGTAACCAAAGACTTGCAGCCTGACTGGAACTGGATACGCTACCAGATCGGCGGGAAGATGTTTGCCGCAATATGCAGGGATGACGATAACAAGCCTGTATACATCACGCTGAAGCTCGAACCTCTTGAAGGCGAGTTCTGGCGCAGGCAGTATGAGGACATAATACCCGGTTACTATATGAACAAGACTCATTGGAACTCGGTAAAAGCAGATGGCATAGTTCCTGATGAAGTCCTGAAGGACCTTCTGAATAAGGCTTATGGAATAGTGCTGGGGAGCTTCAGCAAGAAAAAGCAAAAGGAGTTATCAGGTGATGAGTGATCTGATAAGCTGCTGCGGATCTGACTGCAGCGCATGCTACTGTTACGGGAAAATGTGTGAAGGCTGCAACGCTTTATGCGGCAAGGTATTTCATGCGCCTGAAGGCAAAGAATGCCCGATCTATCATTGTTCCAGGATCGAAAACGGGTTTAAGT
>JAEFBA010000068.1 GCA_016292145.1 Saccharofermentans sp. | reverse complement strand
TAGGAAGCCGCATCCCAGACCTCACCGTCAAGCCTGATCAGAGCAAACTCACGGTAATCTTCATCTGTTACCTTTCCATTCGAGGATGCGAAAAGACAGATAAACGGACAATGCCATATGAGTCTTGCCGTAGGAAGGCTCATCGTATGGAAATCGATCTCCATTGAATCCTTAAGAAGAACTCCGTCCGTTGAATCGGTGCGGTAATTATCCACCTGAATATTCGGCACGTTGCCGGCCTCGCTGTCGATATAAGAAACAAGCTTTGCGATCCTCGGAATGTAATCAGAAGGCACGGGTTCTTCACAGCGCTTGATCGATGTAACCTCCAGGCGGTAATTCTCGCCGGTAAAGCTGATATAACTGAACCTCGTGCTGTCCATAAGGGCAATGATGTATTCGACCGAACCGTTGCTGCTGTTTATCTTTATGAGAATATGGTCTTTTACTCTGCTTGCTTCGATGTCATATTCGCCGCAGACGTGATCCTGCTCGCCGGATGAAGTGACTGTCGTCCTGATATCCCTTGCGTCATCCAGGCTGTAAGTACCGTCAAGATGGAGCGAAGCATATCTGCTGTAGAGCAGCTCTTCACGAAGCTTACCGGTCTCATGAACCCTTCCGTCAAGAGAATCGAACAATACCATTTCCGGTCTGCACTCATCTTCATTATGGCCCTCCAGAGAAGCGATGCGGAGATGAATGTTCATTTTTGTGCTTGGGAATATCAGGATGCCTTCAGTATGGAATGCATTCGATGCTTCAAAATGGAATTCGTCGTTGCCGGAAAACTCCTTGACGTCCTCTTTCTCGCGCATCTCGTATTCCTGGTCCTCGTCGATGATGTGGATCATCTGCGCTGCGAACTGAGGATCGAACTGCGCGCCCATTTCCTCGATGAGGATCTGTCTGACGGTTGCCTGCGGAAGAGGATCTCTGTAGCTTCTTTTCGACGTCATGGCATCATAGGCATCAGCTACCGCGATTATCCTTGCGATCTCAGGGATATCTTCGCCCTTGAGCTTGTCCGGATATCCTCTTCCGTCAAAACGCTCGTGATGGTTGTTGGCACCGATGCTTAAATGCGGGAACTCCACGATACTTGACAAGATCTGCTTTCCGATGACAGTATGCTGCTTGATTGCCTCATACTCCTCCGGCGTAAGCTTACCCTCTTTATTAATGATCTCGTCCGAGACACCTATTTTACCTATATCGTGGAGTAACGCCGCATAATATATTTCTTCACATTCCTTCTCGTTCTTGCCTGACATCCTTGCGATCATCTTCGAATAACTTGCCACCCTCGCGGAGTGACCGTGTGTATATGTATCCTTGGCATCGATTGCGCTAGCCAGGGCTTCAGCCGTCTGTTCGAAGAGTCGCTTCATGCTCTGCTGCTCTGCCGTAAGCAGTTCGATCCTTAGATCATTTGCGTGGGCATATGTCTCATTCATGTCCTTGAGCGCGAAAAGATAGAGCAGCAATGCCATCGCAGCGATCGTTGTATTGATGAGCGACAATCCGTACAATGCCAGCTGGAAAGCCGAAGCAATGAACGGCAATATCGAGAACAGCAGCAATGAAATGCTCATCGCGCGGTGGAGCTTTTTATAGCTCTGAACGATGACCGTTATCTGGATCAGGAGCATTGCCGCAGGGATCAGGTAGCAGATAAAGAATGCAGGTCCCCTCTGATAGGTGTTGGATGCATCAAAGGTATAATAAATCCCCGTAAACTGGGATATGATGAGCATCACGACTCCGGCAACACCAAGATAATTGACTACCCTTAAGCGCTTAAAGCCTTTGTCATTGTTTGCATCCTCATACAGATTTACAAGATATGCGTTAAAAGCATATAATACGCCGATATTCAGGAAGAAGACCGTGAAATTGCTTATCCTGACGACCCAGTAACCTACTTCGGAAGGGTTGCCCCTGTATTGATAAGCAAGGCAGTCCGCGATCATGATGAACATCGCGCAGACCTCTACGGCCAGAAGGGCTATACGTCTCTTTTGCGGAAGTGATCTCATCAGCAGGACAAAGACGGCAATCATGCCGCACATTGCACTTAAGACCATCATTATATTTTCCTGATGATCCGCCAAAAATCCGATCAACGTATTTGCCAAGGTAAGCGCCTTCTTTTAAATCAAAAAAATTTAAAAACTGCCTGTTAGGCAAATTATCAACCTCTATTGACAATTGGTCAAGTGTAAGTAAGAGATTTAGGACGGAGCAAGAGGCCTCGGGCAGCCACAGCGGCCGCAGAAACTGAAGGCCGAAGGAGTCGCACACACAGGGCAGTACCAGATCGAAGACATGGGGCGCTGACTTCCGCATTTAGGACAGAAATTCAACTGGTTTACGCTTCCGCAGGAACATGTCCATCCGCCTATGACACTCGGTCTGTAGATCGTCTGGACCACTCCGCCGTCATCAGGCAGCGGCAGACTTACGATGCAGAAATCGTTTCTGGAAGTCTTTACGATCAGGATGCAGGATACAACGAACAGAGCGATCACAAATCCGATCCAGAGAACAAGGCTCAGACCGGAAAGCACAGGGATCTCAGATGCGCCGCCGCCCATTAAAATAGCGTCGTAGATGCCGTGTATAACGATCGGGATAACCATGGCAAGAGCAGTAAATCCCGCACATGCACCCTTTTTGTTTGTGAGGCTGGCATACTTGGCTTTGCTGTAGAAGAAGCCCATGAATACGGCAAAGCACGCATGTCCGGGAACCGCCGTGAACATACGCAAGAAGGCTGTTCCGATACCGCTGCCGAATACATATGTGACGTTCTCGAAAGCTGCAAATCCCAGTGATACGAAGACCGCATAAACAATAGCATCATAGTTGTAGTTGAAGTGCTTGTTTTTCCAGGTGATGAGTCTTAATACCAGGAATTTACCCAATTCCTCTGCAGGGGCTACGATAAGCATCGCATCGAAGATGCCGCCTAAGACCGTATTCGACGGGAAGAAAAGGTTGAGGACAATTCCGCCGACGAGCTCGGCGATTATCGCAGTTACTATCGTGCCCATTCCTGCAAAGAACAGACCTACGAGAAGACCAAACGGTTCCTTCTCCTTCTTGTCATTGAAATAGATAAAGATCAGAAGTCCGACAACAGGAATCAAGGCCAAAGCATATAACATAACAAACTCCTAAAACTCAAACCGGATTGATTTTTCGGGAATAAGAATAACATTTTTACCGGCCGGTGTCACTTAATGCTGACCGTAACGCACGTTCTCGTATTCTTCCCTGAGAGCAGAGATCTCCTCATCGCCATAAGCACGAAGGACGGACTCGATCTGTCCCGGAGTCGAGCAATCGCCGACAGGAAGTCCTTTTTTCATTGCATTGCGGGTCTTCTCATAGAACTGCTTTCTGACGATGCGTTCGTGTCCGGTACCAAAATCATAATCCTTTCTGGAGAACAGCTTCTTAAGAGCTCCGATATTTTCAATAGTATCGATTACAGAACTGTCATCATCTGACCTTCTCGCATCAGCTTCCTTAATGGTGTTCCTGAGAAGCCTGAACAATGCTATTACGATCAAGACAATGAAGATCGCCACGCCGATGAATGCCAGCACTGTCAGAATGATGCCGGTTATCGGACTTTCCTCAATATCCATTCCACTGTTGATGGATTCCTCTGCCAGATCGGAATCCAGATCACCCGTATCTATCTTTGAAAGCAGCGACATCACCCATCCAAAGGCTTTCCAAAAGGCGTTATTGATCTTCCAGAACAATGAGAAAACAGAAGAATACGGGAATATCAGAATAATACCGAAGGTAACAATGACAAGTCCGATAAGGAATATGATCGTCATGATGTTCTGCTTCTTGAGCACCATAGTCGATTGCGATTTCTTGCGTATCGAGTGGTGATACCGCTTTTCGAAGACCGCGATCTGGCGCATGACAAGGAAGAGCATCGCGATGATAACGGCATTGATCACAAGGGTCCTGACAAACGTGAGCCTGTCGATCTCAAGCTCATGGGTAACAAGCCATCGTCTGTTACTGTCATTGTTATAAACGTCTAACTGAGTGAATTTATAGAACAGCCATCCGACCAAATGAACTGCAGCCGGGGGGAAAATGATTTCCGCATCAGCAGCCGAATGTGACGGCTTTAAAAGGTAAACGAAGGAGAACACAGTTAATGCAACTATAAATGCAATCAGATAATACTTTGTCCTTCTGTCAGCACCGAATCCAAGCACTTTAATATTCACGACCGCGAAATAGAAAGCGGCGGATACAGCTAACTGGACGGCAAGATTTATAATTGTATTCTTAATCCCGCTTCTGCGTATGAAAGTATGAATGAGCGCCAAAAGCGTGACTACATAGGGCGAGATCATGCTGATGTTGATGGAAACGACATAGATCTTAATTATCATCAGACATGACATTATGGTGATAGTCACCATGAGCGAATAAAGACACTCCGCCAAAATACCGTCACGGGTAACCAGGTTCTTTTCGAGCTTTACGGGATCTTTGGGAGCAACGAAACGGGGATCATCAGTCATGGCCCTTCACCTCCCATCTCATATAAGCAGATGCAATATTCGGTTCGATCTCTGCTTCGGGAGTAATCTTATAAGCCGGCATTATCCAGTTAAGAGCCGGGCGGCGGCTTTTCGCGTCTGCCATAAGAAGGCAGAAACCTGCATTGGACTGCGGTGAGATCACGACGATAAAGTCATCATGGTCAGTCAATTCAATGAAGTTCTCAAAAGCCTCTGTTAAAGGGACTGCCGCCTGCTTAAGATCGATCCTGCCCAATATAACGGCTTTCTTCTCCAGCTCAACTGAACTCGCAGATGCCGAAGCTGATAAAGGTTCACCGGTAACTGCATCACGGCCGTTGGAATACAACGAAGTCTGCACACCCCACTCAGAAAGCTTGCAGAGATATGTATATGCCAGGCTGATCGACTTCTCGAGAAGCGAAGTGGAACGCTTCTGGTTATAGTATTCAAGATTCAAAAAAATGTGAACCTTCGGCGCATTGGTTGAAGCGCGCTGATTGACCATCAGTTCGCCCGTCTTGGCACTTGCCTTCCAGTTAACGCTGTTCATCGGATCTGTAGTGATATATTCACGGATGCCGGAGAGCGTGAACGGATCTGTAATGAGCGTCCTTCTGCGCTGAAGTTCGCTTAACGTGACGGATGTAAGCATCTCGACAAATTCGCCGTCAACGATCTCAGGAAGGACTACAAGTTCAGATTCGTTGTCAAAATTAGTGTTATAACGTGACGTCAGGAACAGATCAGCTGTTGTGATTCCGACCCTTGGAAAAGTATAGTATCCGCGCTTAGTACATTGCACCTTGATACGGCGCGTATGCTTTGAGAATGGCTTCATGGAAAGCATGTCTTCACGGTACATGTGATCCGACGCAGAGACATTGGTCATGTCATAGTACTCGAGTCCTCTGGGAGATTCGAATTTAAGGATGATGAACGGCAAAGGAAGCCTCTTCCTGTTCATCGCGACCTCAATGAGCTCTACGTCTTCACCGCAGTTTGCAACATCTTTCGAGAAATATACCGAGAGGTCCAGATCGTCGAGCGCATGATAATGATAGTAGAGACTCTCTACTATGAATACAAGGCCGAGAACTACGATCAGTACGATTATTTCCATGTGCGATGTGACTTACTTTGTGAAGTCCTCTGTCGGGCAGGAAACGCTGTTCAATATCTTCACCAGGATCGCTTCTGCGCTGTCGCGCTTCAGCATCAGTTTGCCGTCAGAAGAAAGAGATCTCTGCGAACGCAGCGTAAGACGGTGTGCAAGTACAGGAACTGCGAGCTCTTTGAAATCATCAGGCACGCAGTTCTTTCTTCCTCTGACAAATGCCAGTGCCTTTGCAGCAGCAACAAAAGCGAGAAGCGCACGGGGGCTTGCACCGATTGCGATATCACCTGATTCTCTTGTCGCTTCAACGATCCTTGTTGCATAGTCGTAGAGAAGATCAGATACAAATATCTTCTTTGCTTTCTCCTGCATCTCTTTTATCTCTTCCCTGTTCGTAACGGCTGCAAGATCATTAAGCGGATCTTCAGTCGCAAATCTCTTCAGGATCTCGATGCTCTCATCATGAGTAGGATAGTCCATCTTTATCATCATAAGGAAACGGTCGAGCTGAGCCTCCGGAAGCGGGAATGTTCCCTGTGATTCGACGGGATTCTGTGTAGCTATTACAAGGAAAGGAAGATCGAGTTTTCTTGTCTCGCCGTCCACCGTTACCTGCTTTTCCTCCATGCACTCGAGAAGGCTCGACTGGGTCCTCGCGGTTGCACGGTTGATCTCGTCAGCAAGAAGGATATTTGTGAAAACAGGACCCTTGCGGAATACGAATTCATTTGCCTGACGGTCGAAATAATTGATACCTGTAAGGTCTGACGGCAGGAGATCGATGGTAAACTGGACACGTCTGAAATCAAGATTCAGCGATTGCGCAAGAGCCCTCGCGGTCTTGGTTTTTCCCGTACCCGGTACGTCCTCGAGCAGGACGTGTCCGCCTACGAGTAGGGATACGAGCAAAAGTTCAATCTGCTTATCCTTACCTACGATAACTTTGTTTACGTTGCCGATCAGCTTCTCGGAAAATGAATTCATAAACGTGATCCTCTCAAATCAAAAATATACAAAGCTAAAATGACTTGTATTTTGATTATACAAGAACACAGAAGTGATTTGATAGGGATAAACTCTGATATTTAACCTGTCGATTTATTTAGAATATAGATAAACCGAGCTGAAGAGTATTATTCAGGATATCCACACCGAACTGGCAGACGAACTTGCCCAGTATAAACATGATGACGCCGACAACTACCGTGATTACCGCAATTACCTTCGACCAGTTCTTGAGGGTCTCCCTGCCCAGGATGACATGGATGATCGTGAAGATCAGATAAGCGAGCACGCCTGCAACGAAGTAGATTCCTGCATCCTTGAAATCAGTCTTAAATGAGAAATCGAATGCGCCGTTTGCCGGATAGAAATACCATACAACTGCAGCGACAATGATTGACCAGAACAGCTGAAAAAAGAAATAGACACCTTTACTCATATTTTCCCCCTAGTTAAGAGTTTTTAATTAATTTCCAAACAGCATTATATCATTTTATTTAAATAGTCAAGAATTTTTGTGCTGTTTTCTGTTGACAGGCTAATTCGGATTAGCTATAATCTGGCTAATTTGAATTAGCCAACGATATCGAAAAGTCTGTTAAACGATGTCGAATAATCAGTTAACCGGCATTTTAGCGAGGTCAATATGGATACAAAACAAAGGATACTTGATGAAGCGCTCACGCTGTTTTCCGAAAAGGGATACGCCAATGTCTTTGTCGGCGATATCGCTGAACGCGTAGGGATCAAGGCGCCGTCACTTTATAAGCATTATAAGAGTAAGAAGGCGATCTTCGACGCCATCATCGACCTGATGGACCAGCGTTTTGCAGAGCAGGCAAAAGCCATGCAGATCAATGGGTCGGATGCCGTTGCAGATGCGGAAATATATAAAGGACTGCCCGAAGAACAACTGTTAAAACTCGGCCGCCAATTCTTTCTCTATTTCCTTCACGACGACTACAACCAAAAGTTCAGGAAGATGCTGACTCTCGAGCAGTTCCATGATGAGGATCTTGCCAGGATCTATTCCAGGATCTATGTCGACGATCCGCTCTCTTATCAGGGAATGCTTTTCGGGTTCATGGTAACGTCAGGCATACTCAAGACAGATAACGTTCAGATAATGACACTCCACTTCTACGCTCCGATCTATTACCTGCTCACGATCTGCGACAGGGAGCCTGACAGGGAACCCGAAGCATTGAAATTGCTCGACGAACACATAAAACAGTTTGACAGGATCTACGGGAGAGAAAACTAATGATAATTACTGTAATCAACGGACAAAACCACAAAGGAAGCACATATAACATCGGGAAGATCCTTGTCGGGAATCTCGGCGGGAATGAAGTTCATGAATTCTTCCTTCCAAGGGATCTGAATCACTTCTGTACAGGCTGCTGCAGCTGCATCAAAGATGAATCCCTTTGTCCTTTTTTCGAAGAGAAAAAACGCATAATGGATGCCGTCGAAAAGTCCGACATCCTCATCTTCACGACGCCGACTTACTGCATGCGCACATCCGCTCCGATGAAGACTTTTATCGATCTAACATTCACCTACTGGATGTCGCACAAACCCCGAGCATCCATGTTCTCAAAAAAGGCCGTTGTAATCTCGACTGCCGCAGGCGCCGGCGCGGGATCAGCCATAAAAGATATCACAAATACACTTCTTTACTGGGGCGTCCCATACGTAAAAAGTTACGGCAAAGCTATACAAGCAACAGACTGGGAGCATATAAAGCCTGAACTTAAAGAAAAGATCAATAAAGATATGACCGCGCTCGCGAAAAAGCTCAGGAATTCAAAAGTCCATGCAGGCATAAAGACGCGCTTCATATTTTCGATGATGCGCATGATGCAGCAAAAAGGCATGGGCGCAGGAGAAGAAGAAAGAAATTACTGGCAGGAAAAGGGCTGGCTTGATAAGACCAGACCGTGGAAAGCCGCATGATCTGCAGTGCATAACATTAAGAAAGCCGCATGATCCGACGCCCATATAGGAGAACAAAATGAAGGTAACAGTAATAAACGCAACAGAGAAAAAAGGTGTCACATACCGCCTTAAAGAATGCTTCTTAGCGCCTTTAAGGGATAAGGCTGAGATAACGGAATTCTATCTTCCCAAAGACGGTCCCGGATTCTGCATCGGATGCACACAGTGCTTTTTGACAAGGCAGGATCTCTGCAAGGACGCCGCGAAGGTCCGGCCTATTGAGAAGGCTCTGCTCGAAGCAGACCTCCTGGTCTTTACCTCCCCTGCTTATGTATTCCACACGACAGGCGCGATGAAGGCATTGCTCGATCATTTCGGATACAGATGGGTGTCGCACCGCCCTGCCAAAGAGATGTTCGGCAAGCGTGCCGTCATCATCACCCAATGCCTCGGCGCCGGCGGAAAGTCCACCGCCAAAGACATAAAGGACAGCCTCTCCTGGTGGGGTGTGAGCTACATCAAGACATACACATTTAAGCTTATGAGCGAGATCAACTGGGACAAGATTTCGGAGAAGAAACGAGCTGAGATGTGTTCTGTCCTCACTAAGACTGCTGAGAAGTTCGCGAAGATCGACTACAGCAAAAAGGCCGGCACAAATCTTATCGTCAAAGCCAAGTTCATGGCCGTCCGCATGCTTCAGACAGGCCTTGGCAAAAAGAATCCTGAATACACTGACTATAATTACTGGAAAGCAAACGGCTGGCTCGGCAAGGTCAGGCCGTGGAAGGCATAATATACATCAACAGTTCTAAAAATCTTTATCCGGTAACATACTTCTTCACTTTCGATACCAGAACACAAATCAAGTATGTCACCGGATACGCGATCACCAGTGTCAGGAAGAAGTTAAGGATAATATTCATTCCCGTGAGGCCCAGGAAATACTGGCTCAGCACGACCACCGGGAAGTGAATGATGTAGAAATCAAAAGAAGCCTTTGCAAACTTCGAAAAAAGCGCATTCGTCTTATTGAGATGATCATGCCCGATGCAGATCAGCGCGGGGATGCCGCTCACAAAGCTTGAATAGTTGCAGACGTTTTGCAGGATCGCAGGGCCGATATTGAAGATAAAAAGCGCCGCATTTGCAATAGACGTGATCACGAAGACCGCGGTCAGCTCCCATTTAAAGCCGGTAAGTTTTTTGACGAAGTCCTGTTTGCTGAAGACATAGAATCCCAAAAGATAGCAGCACAGATAGGTTATCAGGGACTTGCCCAGACTCTTTACGTCAAAGGCGGCAACAGATACAACGGCAAGGATGATGCCGGCCCACATAAGCACGGTCTTCTTCCGCGGCAGCATTCTGATCACCAGGCAGGACAAAAGAGATATCACCAGCAGCACCAGCAGAAACCAAAGATGCCCCAGCGCAAAGCCGCCGTCGTAGCCTGACAGATCCGTGAACCTGGAATAGAAGATCACATAGTGCTGAATGAAATTGCCTTTGTAATGGTTATGTGTAATGTCAGCGATGTAACTCAGGATAGGGGTATTTATGATAAGACCTGTCACCAAAGGGATGCCAAGGCGCTTGAAGCGCTCGCCGATGAACTGACCGAAGCTTCTTTTCGAGAGCGAGTAGGATACGGATATGCCGGCAAGAAGGAACATCAGAGGCATAAACCAGGGGCTGATAAGCACGACCACAAATGCAAGCGGCTTAATGTCCTTGAAAAAAATGTAGTTCTTCTCGCCCCATGTGTTGTATGCCATGCACGCATGATAGAGGATCAGCAATGAGATCGTGATCCATCGAAGGTTATCTATGTAATGAACGCGTGTCGCGCCGCCGGTTGTCGCTTTGGTTTTCATGGGATTATTTTAACAGATATAAAGGCTTTAATAAGATGCATTCGCGCACATTATAAGCACAACGCTTCCCGAATAATTTTTAACGTTTATCGTTAAAAAGTTGTTGACAAAGATTAACTCGCGGCGTATAGTAAAGCCATCTTCGAAGGTGATAGATCAACAATTCAAGGAGAATAGGATTATGAATGAAGAAAATGTAAAGCTCGCTAAGATCAGGAAGAGCTGCCACATAGGAAATATCATTTCAACTGTCGTTTTGGTTTTGTCATTGTTTATGCTCGTAGTAGGTATCTGGGGCGGCATCAAGGTGCTGAGCATGGGCAAGGCTTTTGATGAGATGGTCACAAAAGAAACTTACAACGGAGTATTCTCGGCTTCCAATAATTCGGGATCAGTTTCCGTTGTCGACGTCAAGTTCTCATCGCTGCCGTTGGATCTGCGTTCAGATATCCCGGCAGTGCAGGAAGCTTTGGACGATCATCCGCTGAGTGTTTTATACGGATCGTACATTCTTTCCATGAGTGTGATAATGCTTGCTGTAGTTGCTCTGGTCTTCCTGGTAAGGTCTGTTTTCGCGATAATCGAGAAAGAAGGCAACCCCTTCACCATTCATGTAAAAAGAAGGATCAAAGCCATTCTTATCGCTACATCGGTAATGCTGTTCTTAACATCCGGAACAGGCCCCTGCATTCTCGGCATACTCATAGCGATTGCTGTCAACGCCATCCTCGATTACGGCATCACATTGCAGACGCAGTCTGACGAGACACTGTAAGGAGGAACAAATATGGGACAGATAATACTCAGATTAGACAGAGTTATGGCAGACCGTAAGATCTCGCTTAACGAATTATCGGAGAAGGTCGGCGTGTCGAATGTCAATCTCTCGAAAATGAAGAACGGCAAGATCTCGGCGATCCGTTTCTCTACACTGGAAGCGATCTGCGATGCGCTTGACTGTCAGCCGGGTGACATTTTGGAATATAGAAAGTAAGGGACAAGGGGACAGTAGGGATAGGAATAGAAAAAGGCCTCCTCGGTATCGAGGAGGCTTTTTAAGTGACTTGATTAACCTTCGTAGGCTTTATGTGTTCCGGTATAAGTATATTCCTTAGGATTGGCGTCGAAGAAGATCGCTTTGCCGGTCTTTTTCTCGCCATTAGATTCATACTCGTAGAGAGTATAGAAGACGATCCATTTATCACCCAAGCCATCGGGTTTCCCTTTTTTGCCAACTTGCGGGAATGCGTGATCTTCGAAAACGATATTGAAGTTCTTTTCATCTACTTCATCATATCTCTCGACCGTGGCAAGCTCGTAATACCACTCGCCGCTTTCACCGTATTGTTCAGCCATGTGCTCTACGACTTCATCTGTGATCTCAGAAGATTTTCCGGCCGGCATCTTAAGTCCTTCACCCAGAGATTCCATTATGTTCTGCTGTTGGTCCTCAGAACCGAAAAGCATTGAGAATATGGTTTTTGGACCGATATTTGCACCGGGCATCTTTGGCGCATTACGTTGCTGTGTCACAAAGACGAACGACAAAACACCTGCAAGCACGATGCAGATAAGTCCAACAATAAGACCCTTTGCCAGAACAGGTCTTGAGCTATGGTATATATCCTCCGGATGATCAGGATCGATCCTGATAGAGACGGGTCCCATATTTAGATCGGCGTTCACGCCGTCGATCATGCGGTCATATATGCCTCTGTACTCTCTTCCCTGATATGTATACTCAAATATAGGAGATGTCCTGAAATAAATACCGCGTCTTCTGCCACTGTTCGATCTGTCTTCTAAGACTCTCGAGTAACCGACACATTCTGCACTTATCTCTTCCTTATATTTCCTGCCTTTAAGATCCAGACTGGCGATAAAGCCAACGAGCATCATAAGTCCGACCGCAGCGAAAACACATATCACCATAAGGAAGAACGCACCGGAGACGCCAAGCAGCTTTTCGAAAAAGAGTGGAATGGCTCCTGCAAGACCGATTATTCCCAGTGATAATCCGGCACTCTTTGAAGAACCGGAATTAGTGCCTCCATAAAATGTCGAACCTCTGCTGTTCCTGGTAAACGCCGAATAAAAACCCAGCGCTGAAAATACCAGAAAGAAAGCCCCGAAAGCTGCTAACATATTGCCTGATATCGCGGCTCCGATTATAACGGCAAAAGCCAGGATCACGATTATTAAAGGAACAAAGGACGGCTTCTTTCCGTCCTTGCTGCCTGCAGCATCCTGATAACCGTTTTGAGCGAGATCCTGCGAGCGAGCCATAAACGCGCGCTGCTCATCTTCAGTGAAGATCTCTTCACTGTCATCGCCTTTAAGTTCATTCTTGAAATACTTGTAAGCCACAGTTGCCATACCGCGGCATCTTTGGGTGTACTCCCAGATAAGATTTTTCTTTTCCTGTTCGGAAATCGTCTTATCCGAACTGACAAACTGGTCGATCCTGCCGTCTTCAAATCTCATATTTATTCTGTCCCTTCCGCGCGGTAATTACCGCATATTCCAGAACTGAAAATATCACAAGATCATTTGATTTTCAACAATAAGGAACAGGCCCCGCAGGCACTTGAAATCAGTCAATCCACCTTGGTGGCGACATGTGCCAGCTCTCGTTTGCTGATGAGTTTGTCACCTTCAAAAGTCAGTTCGACAATATAAGGCATCCAGCCGACGATCCTTAAGAAATCAGACAGTCCGAACGACTTGTCGTAGTAATTCAGCATCGTCGAAAGTGCTGTTCCGTGAGTGCCTATGACCACTGTCTCTCCGGCGTATTTCGCGAGCACCTCCTTAAGCGCTTCTATGTTCCTTGCCTGCACAGATGCAAGGCATTCACCGCCTTCTTCAGCGCACGAGAAATCAGCCCACCTTTTTGCAAGCCAGTCGTCATCCCCTGTGCCGGCTTTTCTTTCTCGAAAACGAACATCCGTCTCTATCTTCATTCCGAAGTAATCAGCCGCTGTCTGAATAGTATCAATGCTTCTTTTATACGGGCTGCTTAAAAAGCGGTCGATGTGAATATTTTTCAATGTCTCAACAACGACTTCCCTGCTCTTCAATCCTGCCTCAGTAAGAGGCCTTATTCTGTCGTCATCGCCATACTTTGCCTGAGCATGACGCACAAAAATGATTCTTGTATTCTGCACTTTTCTATCATCCTCCTAAAAAGCAACAAAAGTGTATTCTGTAGCCACATCGACATGAGGAACGAGAAAGCCATGCCATTGGGATATGCTGTCCTGAAACTCTTTTAATCGTTTCTGATAGTCTTCCGGTTCCGGAATAAGTACTTCAAACCTGCCGTACTCTATATAAAACACTTCGCCGAAATAGTAATCTAAAGCCGACAAGACAGCCAGACAAGCTTCATCACCTGCACGAAGCCCAAACTGATCCGTAATGCATTTCCATTCCAATACAAACGTCAATTTATGAAACGGAATTTTCTGCTCACTATACTCAGCTATCTTGGCCTCATGCGCTTCTTTCGATGCGTTGCAAATATCAAAGAGACACTTTCCCATTAATTCCATATCTGACACCAAGAACTATGTTCTGTTCCTATGATCATCTGACTACTTATTAAACATCTTCAGGGAAGCGGCCTTCAATGGCAAATTCGCTTGAGCCGTCAACGACACCGAAAGGTGCCAGACGTTCATTCAGTTTTTCTCTGAAGTCCTTTCTGTCAGCTACTTCCATCGGGAAAACATAACCGTAAACGAGATTGTACTCATCGGTTATCTTAAGCTTCACATTGAATCTGTCGAGTTCAAAACTTTCCTCGCCTTCGTATTCGCTTACGTAATTAGGATCATAAGGTTCATTAAAACGGTCAATGGCATATTGCTCGTAAGGCCTGTCAGCAGAACTCTCGTTTATGATCGCAAATCTTGCCACATCGCAAAGGGGGAATATCTCTTTGCCCGGAAGGATAAGATAATTGTTCGTCAGAAGCACCATTGTCTCAAACGGTGCGCCCTTCACCATATATGCATCATAGCCTTCTTTAATGTCTTCATACAATTCGTCTCTGCCAAACTCTTCGACTCTTGTATTGAAAAAAGGAACTTCAGGCTCATCCTTCTTTTTGAATAATTTCTTGAAAAAGCCTCCCGTCTCCTCATCACTATCATAAGGGCGGTTCCTGACAGGCTCTGTGTATAACACCTGATCGATATTGATATCCGTAACTTTCATTCGTTACCCCCTTCTCCCCAAAGCTTGCACGATTGCAAAAAGGACTTTATCCGGCTCTTTGATTATACCAATTTAACAAGTCATTAGTCCTGTTACCTGTTGCTTTTTCTGCACCTGAAGAAGATGAAGTCGGGCTGATGGATGACGCCGCCGAATTTGTCCGGGTGTTCTTTAACCATCTCATCCGGCACAGTGGATTCCTGACACTCTTCAATTATAAAGTCTGCGCCTGCGATGCAGTTGATCAGCGTGGAAAACTTTCTGTGATAAACCTCGTAATCTTCCACGACCCACTTGAAATGACGAACGCCTTCGATGCCATAGTTATGAAGGTTTGCGTAAAGCCTTACCTTGTCTTCGGTCCTTGTATATCTGTCGTATACGCCGTCGTATGCTGTCGAGATCGGATGGGACATCGAGAAGACAAGATATCCGCCATCGTTGATGAGCGCATAGATATCCTTCATGAGCTTGCCGAAGTCCTCCGAATAATCGAATGCAAGAGAGCTCGTGATGATGTCGAACTTCTCATCTAACTGCGCGATGTCTTCAAAGGCCATGCGCT
>JAEFBA010000007.1 GCA_016292145.1 Saccharofermentans sp. | reverse complement strand
CATTTAATGTACCTCCGTATTGGATAAAGTGGTATTAATCTCTATTTGACACACGTAAGTCAAGGAACTCCGGGTTAGGGAGCAGCCGCCCTCTCGGTAACGGTGAGTAAATATGATTACTTCTTTTATTTAATAAATACTTGTGCGGGAAGGAGCTTTTATCCCGCGGCTTCCGTTATCATTCGGCAGGGCTAATTCTGCACATACGAAAGCCCGTCAAATGTCTTAACCCTGTCTCTGCTTATGCTTAGGGTCGGAACAAATGACCATAACTTTGCCGTTTCTGCGAATGATCTTGCACTTTTCGCACATCGGCTTTACTGACGGTCGTACTTTCATATTAGTACCTCCTGTTGCTGTTATTTTTCCACAACAAATACAGGCGCCTTTTGAGCGCATGCTGAACTATTATAGCAGAATCTATTTGGTTTTCAACTGATTTTTTCTACCCTTAATCACCAGGTCTATCTACCTGGACCCAGTTTTCTTTTTTTAATACGTTTTCATTGACTAATTTAAACCAAGCGAAATTCTTATCATAATAAAAAGTGTTTCCTTTGTTTACATCAGGATTCCAAAGCCTTCTGTCGAAAGTAATACTATATCCTATATATAGATCGGAATATTTCAGATCAGAATTAATTGGCTTACCGGTATACGGATTGACCGGATTATTTATAATTCCTTTTGTTGCTACAGTAGGAACATCTGCATTTGTCATAAACGTATAATCCGTTTTATGCCCGGATGATTCAAAATCTTTAATAAAAAACATGCAGTTAAAATATTCGGCGCTGATATCACCCAAAGACAATTCGCTATGAATGTCCAAATCAATTCCGTGATCGCTGACAATTATAATTCGCGTATTATCATATATTCCGCAGCTTCTCAAATAATCAAAATAATTGCCCAATTCTCTTAGGGCGGCTACTGTGCTTTCATATGTTGCAGTTTGCAACCACGTTTCTAAATATATTTCTTTATCACCATCAGAAATATAATAACCCTCAAAATCCTCATCGGATGGAACGACTTCATACGGGTCAAAATTTCTAAGTCGTTGAACATCGTGAGTAGTCTCATTATTGATCAAAAACAGACATCCATCAGATTCATTATCAATATGAGTCATGTCATCAAGATTCTCCAAAACTTTATAATTCGGTAAAATCTCTAATGTGTCATATGCATCTTTGCTGGACCAAAGATAATATCCGTTGTCATAGATTATTTCCTTTAGACACGTAGGAACACACCTGAAAATACTATACAAAAATAAGTTGCGATTCCTTCGGGTTTCTGTATTGACATATATTTCGCTATCTTTGTTGAAATAGTCTACTGCATGATACGTCTCACAATTATCAATGTCTGAAAAAGCAGAGTAATCGCCAGTTTGAGTCCAACCAGGATACGGAAGATCCATTAGAGTTGTTTTATATCCTTGATCACTGAATAATTTCGGCAATACTTTCAGCGATTCATCATGCTTATCCTTCAAAGACTCATTCGCTCTTTCGTCCATTCTTTCCGGTGTGTACTCATATCCGCCAAATAAAGCAGAAGAAGCATTTAGAGTCTTTATTCCAAATGATGTGCTATTAGGATAATATGTAAAGCCGTCAAACTTATTCTTAATCTCAGGAAATTCATTAAAAACATAAGGAACTAATTCTGAAGAACCTCTGTCAAGCATAATGACCATTACGTTATACCCGTTTGCAGACAATGAGATTCTAGGCTCCTTTTCTTCCCTGAAGTCATCTATATGACTGATAACTGATTGGTACGAATCATTTATCTTCTTTGCGTTTATCACTGATATTGAAACAGTTGTAAGAATCATCGCAATGAAAAACACACTAAGTGTTTTTTTAAATCTATACAGGAATAAACATGCTGTTACTATAAGCACCAGCAGACAAACATTTAGTGCTTTTTGCAATAACGTATAACCCGGTGCCTGATCAAACACCAAAACCGTATTAATTGTTCCTGTATCTGCACTAAATAAATAATTAACCGCTGAGAAAACTGAACCGCCGATTGCTAATACAGCCATTATATGTTTCGTCCTGTTGTTGGCCAGAAAGTAAAACACGGCAGGCCAAAGAGTATAGAATCCTATTGACACAAACACTGTCGATAATAAATACAAAAGCGGATTCTGAGGATTAGTAGCATTAATGAATTCTTCCGGAGAAGCACTTAGATAATCAAGCGGAATTAAAAGACCAGTAAACACCGACATAAACATCATTGGCAGAATAAAACGTACCATCTGGGGCTTCTGATCTAAAAAAGAATTAATTCTGTCTATAAACTCACCTGATCCTGTCCTGCGTTTAATATCTAAATGCAAATCCGGGTTATTCTTTCTTTCGCTTATAACCTTAATAATTATTATCTTAATCAATGAATAGATATTGTTCATTGTCCAATAAATAACAAGTGCACAAGGTGAATTGTACAAAAGCACTAAGAATACTAATGGGAGAATCAAAGATCTTAAAATCTTTCCAACAGGAAAACCTTTTGTATAAATAAATGTTGCAATAAGATTAATCAGTGTCATCAATATCGGCAAAACATTAACACTTAAGCTGCCTATGGAAAGAATACCATCGGGATTGCTGAGAAATTCATCAGACGCATAATTTCCCAAAAAATGATAAGCTGCCAGAAAAAACGGGATTTGAAGTAAAATAGAAATCGAACTCTTAAGCTGATAGATAGGATTGTAATGATTCTCACGATAATATGCATTAAGTGTCATATATCGTTCATCGCCACGGAAATTCTTTTTAATATGCGCAGCCCAGTGGGACAGTTCTTTTTCTTTCTTCTGTTCTTCAATCTCTATTTTCTCGGCTCTCATATAAAGAGGGAGAACAAGTGTGCTTACAACGATGCTCAAAAGAATAATGGCAGCCAACTCACTGTGAGAAATCTTATTTGCAAATACAAATATTGCCTCATAAAACAGTTCTAAGGGGGTAATTATGATTTCCCATAAACAATTCATATCTACCCCTCAACTTGTGTGGAAACAATTGACTGAAGATCAACAAGATAATCAACTATTGTTTCTGCTGAATGACCCTGATTCATCCAGGCATATTCTCTAACTTTCCTAATTCCCTGATCATATTTTCCGCTTGACAAGATTTCATCAATCACAACTTGGATATTGTCTAAATCATCTGCATGTATTTCACACCCTATCTTAGGGAGCGCATCATACTTCCAAAGCGTTTCATCAAGCCAGGCACAGTCATAGATGCTATTATCAAAATCTGTTTCAGGGGTATACATTACGGGTTTGCTGAACACAAGAGCAAAATCGAACATTACACCAGAATAATCACTTATAAGAAGATCAGCGGCATTTAAAGCATCAAAGTTATCATTATCACTGTTCCACTTGAAATTCTCCACGCTCTGAAATCTTGTGCGAATCTTATCAAGGACATCCTTATCTGCATCATATGACTGTGGATGCGGACGGAAAATGATTTCGTAATCAAGAACAACCAGTTTGGATATGAGCGTCTCGCCAAAGCTGTAAAGATACCCTCTCTTTCCCCATGTAGGTGCGAGCAAAATGACCTTCTTATCATTGTCCGGTTTTGGGGCACTTAAGATCTTTTTTGACAGGGTGTCAAAATACGGCAGTCCGACAACCTTCATCTCTTTCGGCGGAATATTGCGGATCTTCTCGATCTTTCGGATTTCCTCCGTCTGGTAATCTGCAACTGTCAAAATAGAATCAAAAAAATCAATCTGAAACATTCTGTATGTAAGTGCCGTATCAGCAGCATGCATAAAATGGACATACTTCTTTACGCCCTTAGACCTCTTCCACTGCAATACATCAAGGCCGGGCGTCGTAGTCAGCAAGACATCAGCTTTAGCAGCATTCAGTCTTATAAAAGCTTTATTCCCTGTCCCAATAAAAACAGGATGTACATATTTATATGATTGGGAAAAAACAGGATCATCTTCTGACGATGTCCAATAAGAAACATCTGTTTTCCTGCGTTCAAACTCATCCAAAATTGGCATAAAATTATTCCAATAACGTTTGTCATCTGTATATAACAGATACTTGTTATGCTTTTCGGATTGTTTAATTGTTTTTACCCCAAAACACGTTTTGATTTTGATGAATAATAATCTCAAAAAATAACCTGAAGAGATAAAAATACCCAGCAACACAGAAAACAGCATGCTTCCTGTTGCCGGGTCAATATACAATTGTTTCAGAAATTCAATTGACTGCATTTCTGATTATTTTTTCTTCTCGCCTCTCCAGGTGATTCTGCCTCTGGAAAGATCGTATGGCGAGATCTCCATTGTTACTTTGTCGCCCGGAAGAATCTTGATGTAATTCTGTCTAAGCTTTCCTGACAAATGAGCAAGAACAATGTGTCCGCTGTCGAGCTTTACCTTGAACATTGCGTTAGGCAATGCTTCATCAACTACTCCCAGTACTTCAATAACATCTTCCTTCGCCATTAAAAACCCTCCTCATAGTCATAGGTTGTTAAATACGGACCCTCATCCGTTATTAATATCGTATTTTCATAGTGGCTGGCAGGCTTGCCGTCCTGTGTAACTATTGTCCACCTGTCGTCCAGAAGTTCGATCTCACGTGTACCCAATGTTATCATCGGTTCGATGCAGATTGCCATACCCTTTTTGAGTTTATAGCCGTGACCCGGTCTTCCGTAATTGGGAACATCAGGATCCTGGTGCATCGTTGTTCCGATTCCGTGGCCTGTAAGCTCTCTTACTACTCCGTAGCCGAAGCCTTCACAGTATTCCTGGATAGCATGACCGATATCGCCTGTCCTCATGCCGACCTTGGCAAATTCAAGTCCGATCCAGAAGGACTTCTCGGTACGCTCTACGAGATCTTTTACTTCAGGTGCGACCTCGCCGACCATATAGGTTCTGCAGGCATCTGACTGATAACCGTCAAGGATCGCTCCGACATCGACCGAGATGATATCGCCCTCTTCAAGGATCCTTGTCTTTCTGGGGATTCCGTGAACGACTTCGTCATTAACGGAAGCGCAGATCGTTCCGGGGAACGGCGGCTGGCCGTAATTAAGGAACGAAGGGATAGCGTCATAGCTTCTGATGATGTCATAGCAGAGCTTGTCCACATCATGTGTGGAAATGCCGGGCTTGATCTCATCGCGGCAGGCCTTGAAAACGTGCTGCAGGATCTTTCCTGCCGCCTTCATCTTTTCGAATTCTTCTTGGGTAAGGATCTCTACCATTTATATACCTAATTTCTAATTAAAGTCCCAGGTTCTTAAGTCCTGCTTCGATGGACTCGATGCATGTCTTTGAATCTACATTGTTGTTGCCCTCAACGATGATTCCTCTCTCGTTGTAGAAATCGATAAGGGGCTGTGTGTTGACTCTGTATGTCTCAAGTCTCTTGGCAACTGTCTCCGGATTATCGTCAGATCTCTGGATGACCTTGCCGCCGCATACGTCGCAGACGCCTTCTACCTTGGTGGGCATGTACTTAACGTTGAAGCTTGCGCCGCACTTCTCGCAGACACGTCTTGTTGTAACTCTGTCCATGATGATCTCGTCATCACACTTTACATAGACAACTGCGTCGATCTTGGAGCCCTTAGCTGCGAGCATCTTATCGAGTGCTTCAGCCTGAGCGATATTTCTCGGGAAGCCGTCAAGGATATAACCCTTCTCACAATCGGGATTATTAAGACGGTCTTCAACCATTCTGATCGTTACGTCATCAGGAACCAGAGCGCCCTTGTCTATATAAGACTTGGCTTCGATTCCCAAAGGTGTATTCTCTTTGATGTTGTATCTGAACAGATCGCCTGTGGAGATATGAGCGAGGGAATAATTCTCTCTTAAAACTGTTGCTGATGTTCCCTTTCCGGAACCGGGTGCACCTAAAATGATCAGATTCATAAAACTGCCTCCCTTTTACTTTTTGTTGTAGTTCTTGCTGCGCTTCTTGTCTTTGCCTGCCTGCTTGAGCTTATCTTCTTCAAGCTTGAGAGCATTATCGAGAAGAGTCTTCATCTCGATGAATCCGCCTGCTACGAGAACAAGACCGATTCCCGAGAAAGCAATGCTGCTAAGACCGGGAATGAAGCTCAATGCGAGCGGGATAACACAGACGAGAATAAGATATGCACAGTCTGCGCTGTTGAGATTGCTATATACGGACATCATGTACATTGATGTCGGTTTGCCGGGCTTGATTCCCTGGATATATCCGCCGTTCTGCTTGATCTGGTTGGAGATATCGTAGGGATTGAACTGCATGAGTGCGAAAACATATGCGAAGAATACCAGGAAGATAATGAAGAACGGAATGAACATTACGCTTGTCGGGAAGTATCTTGCATTTACGAACCAGACATTGTCAGATCCGGGAGCGATCATCGTAAGGATCGCAGGAATGAACAGGACTACCGTCAATGCATAGATAACGGGTGTGATGCCTGCCTGAGCGACCTTGAGCGGGATAACCTGGTTCTGCATTCCGTACTGCTTCATGCCGACTGTTCTCTTTGAGAAGATGATCCTGAGCTTCTTCTCACCCATGTTGATGAGGAGGGCAAGAACGAGCATGCCGATAGCCAGGAGGATTCCCATGATCATATAAACGAGTGCCCATACGATTCCGAGATCGATCGCGTTGAAGTAAGGTGTCAGAAGATCGTGGGGAATGTTATGGATGATGCCTGCAACGATGATGATCGTAAGACCGTTGCCCAGACCCTTTGTGTTAAGGAGCTCTACGCACCAGCCGCAGAAAGCGCTGCCTATTGCAACAGTGACGCCGCAGATAACGATCGCTACCCAGAAATTGAAGTTCGGGAAGACCGTATCCTTCATTCCGAGGCAGTAAAGTGCAGCGAAAACGCCTGAAGCGATAAGTGAAGCGATCCTTGTGTATTTTGTGATGAGCTTTGTTCCTTCGCCGCCTGCCTGTGCGAGATCTCTGAGCTTCGGAACTGCGAGCGTCACGATCTGCATAACGATGGATGCTACAAGGAACGGGAAAATGCCGAGACTGATGATGGAGCCGTTAGTAAGAGCTCCGCAGGAAAGGATGTCGATTACGGTGCCTATGCTGCCCCAATCTTCGATCTTTGCTGTAGCTGCAGCATGACTAAGACCGGGAATCGGGATTATAGTAAGAAGACAAAGAATGGAAACTATCAGGAAGGTAAAGAGTATCTTCTTCCTTATCTCCGGGTTCTTCCAGCTCTCGCGCAATGTACCTTCCATTAATGGGCATTCTCCTTGGTATAAAAATAAAGCGTATGTATTATAGCGCATATCTGCGCTTTTTTCACCGAGTATCTTTTAAATAATATATGCGAAAAAATCAGCCTCCGACATAGAGTCTTCTGACTCTTTTGCCAACATCACACGTGATCTCGTAATTAATCGTACCGAGCGCCTCTGCAAGTTCGTCAGCAGATCTCTCGCTTCCGAAAACGGTTACCCTGTCTCCGACCTTGGGTCTTACCTCAAGATCCGTAGTGTCCACCATGCACATATCCATGCAGATATTGCCGATGATCGGGCACTTCTTTCCGCCTATCACGAGTTCAAATCCGTTGGACAGTCTTCTCGACAGGCCGTCAGCATATCCGATGCCTACCGTGGTGACCTCCGTGGGGCGTGATGCTTCGAAATGTCTGCCGTAGCTTACCGTAGCGCCGACAGGAACGGTCTTTACGTGAATGACCTTTGCATACCAGTTCATGACGGGCTTAAGGTTGATATCCGTAACGGGCTTGGGGCATCCGGGCGGCATAAGGCCGTATAAGATGATGCCTGCCCTGACAAGATCCAAATGCATCTCCGGGAATCTTAAAATGCCTGCACTGTTGCAGATGTGTCTTTTGGTGAACCTGATGCCCCGTTTACCGAGTTCATCTATCTGATCCATGAACAGCCTGAACTGCTCTCTTGTATAATCGTCGTCATCCGTATCTGCCACGGCAAAATGAGAGAAGACGCCATAAGGTTCTATTCCGGGCAATGTGCATGACCTGACGATCTCCTCTGTCTCGGAGCCGTCCGTCTTAAAGCCTATCCTTCCCATTCCGGTGTCGAGCTTTATGTGGATCTTGCATGTCTTGCCCTGTGCCAGAGCCTCATCAGACAGTGCCTTTGCGATCTCATATGAATATACCGACTGCTCAACATCGTACTTGACTGCATCCTTGAATCTGACGGGATCGGTAAAGCCCAAAGTCATCATGGGCACTTCTATTCCGTGCTTACGGAGCTCCACTGCCTCGTCGATCGTCGCAAGACAAAGTCCTGCAGCACCGGAATCGATAAGGGTCTTTGCGATCTCGATCGCGCCGTGGCCGTATGCATCAGCCTTAACAACAGCCAGAATACCTGCGCCGTCCGTGGTCGCCTTCCTGATCTCCTCGAAGTTATGCTTCAGGGCATCAAGATCTATCTCAACGCATGAACGGTCGTAATTACTGATAAAGCCTAAAGAATTCTCACTCATCTGCCTGTCCCCATCCGGCATCGTCATAAGCGCCGGGCAAATATACTATAAGATCTGCCGGAAGCATTGCCCTGGTTCCGATCTCATCTGCTGCCGCCTCACCCGCTTTGGAGTGGATGTAAACAGCAGAGCAAGCTGCTTTGTAAGCCTCCATGCCCTGAGCCAGGAATCCTGTGATGAGTCCTGCAAGGACATCACCCGAACCGCCCTTGGCAAGTCCGCTGTTAGCGGCATCGTTAACAAAGAGCTTTCCGTCAGGTGTGGCGATATGAGTCCTGGCATTCTTAAGAACTACAACGCAGTTGTTGTCTTTTGCAAAACTTAATGAAAGCTCCTCAGCCTTTTCGATGACTTCGGAATTAGAAAGCCTTAAGAGCCTTGCAAATTCTCCTATGTGAGGAGTTATGACTGCAGGATTCTCCCTCGCCTTAAGTCCCGAAGCAAGCCTGTCCAACACATCGGGCTTACCGGTAAGCGCGCCTGCATCAAGCACCAGCCCTGCCGCATTCTCAATAAAACGGGCAGTCAGAGCCTCCATGTCCTTATAATCTTCAGGGATACCCGATCCGATCAGGACAGCAGAAGAGTTCTTGCAGAGCTCTTTTGCCTTTCTTAAGAGATCTGCTGTCTCGGAAGGTCTTAAAGCCAGAAGCGCACAGGGCTCGTTGACCCTTACGGCATCAAGTGTCTTTTCTTCTGAGAATACCCTGACAAGACCTGTGCCTGATCTTAATGCGGCGCCCGCTGCCATAACCGCAGCGCCGGACATGTATTCCGAACCTGCACAGATAAGCGCGGTCCCGAAAGTGTTCTTATGTCCGTTATCAGGTCTTTGGGGTTCAAATCCCGATATCAGTTCTTTGCTCAGGTAAACAGTATCAGCCATTTTTCTCCAGGTCTCTGTTGGGCTCCAAGTCTTCGTTGCGGATACTCCTGATCGAGCTGATATCGAAAGGAGTCTCCTGATATACGTAGTAGTTGAGCCAGTTTGTATACATTAAAGTTGCTGAAGACCTCCATCTGAGAAGGGGGCCCTTCGAAGGATCGTCATCGATGTAGTAGTTCTTCGGGACATCGACATCGCCTAAGCCTGCCGCCATGTCTCTCTTATATTCCCTGTCCAGAGTATCCTTGTCGTACTCGGAATGGCCTGTGATGAAGAACTGTCTTCCGTGAAGATCCGATATTGCATAGATGCCGCATTCTTCGGATTCGGAGAGGATCCTTAAGTCGGATCTCTTCTCGACGTCTTCGCGCCTTACTTCCGTATAACGTGAATGGGGCACATAGAAGATATCGTCAAAGCCTCTGAAGAGCTTAACGGGTCTTGACCATGTCATCGAGTGCTCGAAAACGCCGAACACCTTCTTGTCCAATACGATCTTCGGAATGCCGTAATGATAATAAAGGCCTGCAAAAGCGCCCCAGCAAAGATGAAGCGTCGAATAGACATGGGTCTTGCTCCACTCCATTATCTCGACTAATTCGGGCCAGTAATCGACCTCTTCAAAAGGAAGCTTCTCTATGGGAGCACCCGTGATGATCATGCCGTCGAAAAATTCCTCTTTTATCTCGGAGAAAGTCTTGTAGAACTTTAAGAGATGCTCGGCAGGAGTATGCTTCGACTGGTGTGTCTCTGTAAAGATAAGCTCGACATCAACCTGGATCGGCGAATTGGACAGAGCTCTGAGGAGCTGTGTCTCCGTCGTGGATTTGTCGGGCATGAGATTGAGGATAAGGATCCTGATAGGTCTTATATCCTGGGACAGGGCCCTGTTCTCCTCCATAACGAATATTCTTTCCTGTTCAAGGATGTGCCTTGCCGGAAGATTGTCTGCTATTCTGATAGGCATTTTTATGCCTCCTTATCTGTTTTCGAAAACTAGGATCCGATGAATTCGTTCAGTATGGATTCAGCCGGAACCTGATCGGGACTTATTACCGGGATCTTTCCCAGATGTCCCATGAGTTTATTTGCCTTTACAAGTGCTGACGAGAGGTCTGCAAACGGTTTGCCCGAAGGCGACTTCTCCATGAATACTGAAGGTTCGATCGAGCCCTTAAGCGCCTGGTCTAATGCTTCGCTGATATCTCCCATTGCCATGGGTGCGACTATCAGGCTCTCATAAGCCAGAAACGAATTAACGTGATAGTCGGCACTTGTAAGATATTCTTCGTAATACTTTTCTTCGGACTTCTGGATCATCGGCCAGTAATCGATCGTCGCAAGAGCATGCGCGCTTCTGTGACGGTAGTCCCTGATTATCCTTCTTAAAAGTCTTATCTCGTTGCTGTCCATCAGCTTTGAATCGCAGTAAACATTGCCGTAAGGCATGATGAATACCTTTGAGCACTTATCGGAAGGACATTCTCCGGAGATCCTTGGGGATAATCCGTGAAGACCCTCTACGACGAGAACGCCGTCATCACCAAGACAGATTGCACTTGAAGGGTCACCCTCCATCTGCTTTCTTACGTTGAAATCAAAGAACGGCGGGATCACGGTCTGTCCGTCAAGGAGAGCCTTGATATCCCTCTGGATCCTCTCTACATCCAACGCATCGATCGTCTCAAAGTCGGGCCTGCCGTCCTTGTCGCACTTTACTTCCTTGATGTTGTAGTAATCGTCAAGGGATAGGTGAACAGCCTTTCTTCCCCTGCTGTTGATCATCTTGGAAAGCCTTAAAGTAAAGGTCGTCTTTCCGGATGAAGTAGGACCTGAAACGAATATCGCTCTCTTGCTCGTATCGGAACAGATCTCATCACAGATGGAATCTATCCTTCCTACAAAGCTCTTCTCGGATTCTGCGATGAAGCGCGGAAGCCTGACGGCACCGAGGGATTCCTCGAGCTCTTCAACTGTTATGTCTATTCTGTCTCTAAGCTCTGCCATATAGCCTCCTTAAAGCTCCTTATTTTCTCTGAGGGAAAAACCTCTTGATGATGAGCATATTTACGACCCAGTCCCATGCCAGCTGGACGAACTTCACAGCCAGGAAGATAAGGCTCGGGATAACGATAAATGCCAAAGCGAAGAGCAATACCGTTCCTACAACGTGTACGCCGCCGGCAAGAACCCCTACAACAGTCGAGAAAGAGCCGACCGTTGCCGCAAATTTCTCCGTATATTTCTCAAGCGTTAAGTTGAGATAACTGATCAAGTAATCCTGAAGATCGTCTACCCTTACGCTGAGTCTGGGAAGGATCAGACTGACGGTATAGCTGATGATCAGATAAGACTTGAAGATCTTTACAAGTAAAATCATTATCTTGCCCCACCAGGGCATTCGGTAATATCTGAAGCAGATCAAAGGATTTGCGAGGAAGAGAAGCACGAAAACGGCAATATGGATGGGTCCGATGTTGCCGATCCCCAGAAAACCTCTCTCAAGTATGTAAATGTAAAGGATTATCGCATCAACAAAAAGGCCATACAGGATAAATAAACCGAAATGCTTACGGTTCTCATAATCCGTATCGCTCCATAATCTACCAAGTAACAATCCTTCCAGATAATCCAAATCAAAGACTCCTTAGTTCTTTACATTCCCGAACTCGAGATTCGGACATACTAATGAATTTTATCACATCTGAGCAAAACCGACTATATAAATAATAAAAAGCAGGCCCCACGCCTGCTGCCAAACTCTAAATACACCAATTTTGCTTTATCTTAATAAGAAACTGCATCCCGTCGTCTGCTCGATCAGGGTCTTAAGGTTTTTCCATTTCTTGGGGAAATGCTGTTCCGCGCCTGACACGAACCTGGTCTTGTCATCGAACTCGACCTTAATGCTCCACTCACCCGGCACCGCGGTCTTGTCGCCGAATTCTTCGGTCATGCCCAGCTCATAGCCCTTCATCCACTCAAGCATTCCTGATTCCGGGAGTTTCTCCTTGATAAGAGCCATCTTATCGTCGCTGATGGATCTGGTGAAATTATTATTCCACATGTAATTGTCACGCCAGGAGATCACTTTGCGACCAAAATCATACTTCACCGCATAACCCTCATTTGCAAAGGTCCTTATCTCGACCTCTAAAACCGCTATGGATCCGTATGCCTTTTTGTAGTCCATTATTGCTCCTTACTCAACCGCTATTCCGAAAATGCTTCCGGATGTTGTTCCTACGACAAGCATACCTTCATAAACGATCGGAGAAGCTTCGATACAAACGCCTGAGGAGGTCTGATCCTGTTTTCCGAGGTTCCTCTTGGTCTGTATATATGTAATTCTCTTTCCGTCTTCTGCGTTGATCATGTGGATCTGTCCGATCGAGTCGCAGATGATTATGTATGCGTGCCCCTCCTGATCGTAGAAATCAACAGGTGAGCTGTACGAATAGATGTTCATATTATATTCCCAAACCCTGGTACCCAAATCCTTGTCATATGCCACAAGTTTATTGCCGCTTGCAAGGCCACTTGTCATACTAAAAGAGAATATTACGAGATTGGAGATCTTTCCCTTGCCCATAATGGGGTTGCCGAAGCATCCGCCGCTCTGGTCGTTATCGGAAGATTCGCCGTTGAACGTATAGCATGACTGGGATGTCTGCCAGATCTGCTCGCCGGTAAGTCCGTTGAACTTATAGACATATGCGGCACCGGTCTGTTCGCCCAATCCGCTCTGGTTATCTACCTCGGTTCCGATGTAAACATAAGGAATGCCGTTCTCCTCGTTGACTATCGGAGTAACGTCCGAATCATCGCCAACAACCCTTGTCCAGACCATCTTAAATGTGTTGAGGTCAAGGCAGCAGAGGTTCTGCGTGTTGTCCATGAAATAACCGTAATTGCCATATACAGCGATGGAACTCTCTACGCCCATACGTGAACTTACGTTGTCATTGAACATGTACTTGTAACCCGTTACTACAGGACTCATGGAGAGGGTGCCTGCAGCAGCGTTGTAATTCGTATTAAGGTCGAACGTGTAGATGTAACCGTTCTCGCAAGGCCAGATAAGCGTATCCGTAGCGCCGTCGATAAGAGGTGATGAGTCGAAGGCGTTCCAGTTGGATCTGTAAGCGCCGTCATCAGAACCGTCATACATAAAGAGGAGCGAACCGTCGAGGAGCGAATATGCGTAAAGACCGAAATTCGTTCCGCCGTTGTTGTCCGTCTGGCCAACATAGATGATAGGATAGCCTCTCGGGTCAAGAGCGGGCGTTCCCTTGATGGATGCGCCGACATTGATCGGTTCTCTCGTCTTCTCGCCGTTCAGGATATTGAAGAAGTAGATCTTGCCGTCAAGGGCAGCGATTATAACTTCTCTTAATACCTGCTGGTTCTTGGCAAAATCCGTGAGGTTCATATGTGCACGGGCTTCCAGAGGCCACTCTGCAACCAGGGGCTGACCTGTCCACCTTACACCGGACCATTCGAAGTTCTGTGTCGAGGCAAGCTTTTTGCCTATGCCGGTGAATTCCCATCTTTGTGTCAGCGCGCCTCTGTATATGTTCGTATAACCGAAGGATGCGCAGTTTCTGAAGTTGTTGCCTCTGTATGTAAATATTCCGGGGATAGATCCGTAGAATACCGGATCAGGCATATAGATAGGCTTCTCTCTTACGAAATCGCCTTCAACGAACTGCCTGTTCTTCATTATTGTCTGGGTGATGCCTCTGGCAGCAGGATTTGCTTTACTGTCTATCGCAAGCTCGGCATTGATCCTTACCGCTGCAAGTCCGGGATAAAGGATAGGGTTCTGGTAAGGTTCGATCGGAGGAATCGGTGTGGGGGTCGGAGATGCGATCGATATGTAACCGGACTGGTCAGTGACATCGATATTAGCCAGGGTCTCTTTGGTGGTGATCTTCTTAAAGTAGACAGCTGCAAGAACGCCCGTAAGACAGACGAACAGAAGCGTGATCACGACAACCAGAGTCATGGTGCCTTCATTAGGGTCTCTTGACGGTCTGTAATAACTATTATCAGGCTCGATGTATTGGTCACCGCGCTTCATAATACCCCTCGCATTGTTCCTTTCTCAAAAGTTAACGCTTATTGTAACACGGCTGTAATTTAATCTCAAACTTTGAGTGTCAAACAACCCTTGAACGCTTAATAAAATAAGGATTTTTTGACAAAAACCTACAGGCTGTTTGCGAATTCCGCTATCTTATCAAGGCGGTGTCTCATGCCTGATTTTCCAATCGGAGGGTCCATCATCGCTCCGAGCTCGGCAAGCGATGCACCGGGGTTCTCCATGTGCGCTTTAGCAGCTTCACGAAGCTCGGGTGCAAGCTTGCTTGCAAGTCCGGAAGCCATGACTTTGGCAATAAGTTCGTTCCTTGCTGCGGCAGCTTCAGCCTGTCTTTTGGAGTTGCCCTCATCACAGTTGACGGTCCTCGTGACCTTGCTGTTTACGTCCTTTTCGGCACGGACATTCTCAAATTCCATCATTGCCGAAGGGCTTCCGATATAGCTTAGGAAGTCGGAGACGTCGTCTCCGTTCTTAAAATACAGTGAATAAGAATCTTTTCTCTGGGCCCTGACATGCTTTATGGACAGGACGTCCAAAGCTGCCGATATGAGGGTCGCATTCTCCGCTTCCTTTACAACGAATTCTATTCTGTAGCCGTTGGAAGGATCGGAGCAGTATCCGCATCCCCAGAAAGCTCCTCTTAAGAATCTCCTGGCATCCTCAACGGACAGGTCGCCGTTCGCAAAACCGGATAAGAGTTCTTCGCACCGCTCCCAGAGATTAGAGGAATATATATCTTTTAAAATAATCTTACCTTTTGAATAGGTGCATTCTATGTTCTCAGCCTCGAAAAGCTTTACCGTCAGTTCAGCGAGCCTTTCGGGGATCCTGATAACCTTGGCTGACCCTTTTACGCTGCTCTGGCTCAAGAACAGGCCGCAGAGAGCCGTCTGCCTCTGGACAGGCTTTTTTACGGCATTTGTCGCCGTCTCAAGCTTGACTTTGACAGAAAAGCTGTCGTCCATTTAGTCCTCTTCCGCCTTCTTTGTATATCTGTGGGGCTCTTTATCGATATCCCTGTGGGAGATTATGCTCTTGATGCCTCTTTCGGCCAGCATTTTCGAGACCGTCTCTGCACAGTAAACCGATCTGTGTCTTCCGCCGGTGCAGCCGATTCCGATGTGGACGCTGCCTTTTCCCTCTTTCTCATAGAAAGGAATTACGAATCTTAAGAGTTCGGACGTCATGTAATTGAATTCAGCCGTCTCGGGGAAGCCTTCAAGATATGTTGCGACCGCTTCATCCTTACCCGTGAGATTCCTCATCTGAGGGAAATAGAACGGGTTAGGCAAAAATCTTACGTCGAATACGTAATCGCAGTCGACGGGAAGTCCGTACTTAAATCCGAACGATTCGATGACCACGAGGATGCTCTGACTGTCAGCGCTCTTGATGATCTCTCCGATCGCATTGCAGAGTTCGGAGTCTGTCATGAATGAGGTATCAACTACGACAGTTGCTATCTCTCTTATATCCTCAAGCATCTTCCTCTCTTCCGAGAGAGCCTCCGTAAGAGAGCCCGTCTTTGTAGCAAGAGGGTGCTTTCTTCTTGTCTGCTGGTATCTGCTGATGAGCACCTGGTCAGATGCCTCAAGGAAAATGACCTTGTAAGGGCATCCCACTTCCTCATCGATAAGAGCAAGCGCCTCATCAAAACCGTCGAGATATTCCTGGGATCTTATGTCGACAACAAAAGCAAGTTTTGGAGTCGAGAAGCCCTCGCCGTTCCTGCCTCTGAAGAAGCTCTTTACAAGGTCCGGCAAAACATAGGGCGGTACATTATCCATGCAGAAATATCCGCAATCTTCCAAATACCTGACCGCGGCACTCTTTCCCGCGCCGCTCATTCCCGTCAGAAATAACAGTTCCATCTTTATCCTCCGAAGTTACCTACCAGTCTCACTTCTTTCTCAAGCCTTACGCCTGAATTCTCGAAAACTTTTTCCACCACATAATCTATAAGTCTCATAACATCGGAAGCCCTGGCAGTGCCTCCGTTATTAACAACAAATCCCGCATGCTTGGGCGATACCTGGGCGCCCGAATCATCTAAGGCAAATCCCTTAAGACCGGCATCCTCAATGAGCTTTGCGGCAAAATATCCTTCCGGACGCTTAAAAGTCGAGCCCGCAGAAGGCACATCCAAAGGCTGGCTCGCTGTCCTTCTTGCGCGAAGATCATCGACCAGAGCCGTTATCTCATCCTTATTGCCCTTGGAAAGGACGGCTTCAAATCCCAGGATCACAGCAGTTTTGCCTTCGCTGTTAAGCTTCTCAAAAAGGCTCGTCCTGTAACCGAATCCGCATTCGCTTCCTTCTATGTCGCGGATGCTCTCCCCGTCCCAATATGTGACCTTGGTCACAAAGTCCTTCGTCTCGCCGCCATATGCGCCGGCATTCATGAAAACAGCGCCGCCGCATGAACCGGGAATGCCGCATGCGAACTCGGCGCCTGTAAGTGACAACTCTGTGCAGTAATTTCCGAATCTTGCAAATGGCAGACCTGCACCGGCAGTGATCTTTACCCTGCCGTCTTCAAGCTCTTCAGACTTAAGTTCGCTCATGTTCCTGCCGATCCTTATTATGAGACCGTCAAAGCCTTCGTCGGAAATAAGGCAGTTGGAACCGTTGCCAAGGACGAATACGTCCCAGTTCATCTCTCCTGCCAGTCTGAATAATCCTGCGACCTCATCACCTGTCGCCGGCTCAGCAAAATACTTTGCCGGACCGCCGCATCTGAAGGTTGAATATCCCGCAAGCGGGACGTTTTCGAGTATGTTGATATCAGCCATCCAAAGACTTTCCGGGGAATACTCTGGATACGAGATCCTGAGCTGCATTGTAGCCCATCTTCTTTACTCTGTAGTTGATAGCTGCTGCCTCAACGATGATCGCGAGGTTACGTCCGGGTCCTACAGGGATAGTGACTGAAGGAACCTGGATGCCGAGGATATCAGTAGTCTCTTCGGTAAGGCCTAATCTGTCGTAGGTCTTCTTCTCGTCCCAGAGCTCCAGGTTGATTACGAAGTCGATGTTCTCCTGCTGCTTGACAGCAGATACGCCGTAGAGCTCCTTAACGTCTAAGATACCGATACCACGGATCTCGATAAGGTGCTTGATAACGTCCGGAGCCCTGCCCAGGAGCGTTGTCTCAGACACTTTGCGGATCTCGATCTGGTCGTCGGCGATAAGTCTGTGACCTCTCTTTACGATCTCGAGCGCGGTCTCTGATTTACCTACGCCGGACTCACCCAGGATAAGGATACCTTCACCGTTTACCTCGACAAGAACGCCGTGCATCGATACACGGGGAGCAAGCTCCATCTTAAGGAACTTAACGAGCTCGGACGAGAAATCAGAAGTAGCCTGTGATGTCCTTAATACGGGAGTCTGATACTTTCTTGCAGCATCTAAGATCTCCTTATGGACCTTGTGGTCACGGGTTACGATAAGTGCAGGGATATTCTTTTCGAACAGGGCGGATACAGACTTAGCCCTCTCTTCGGGAGAGAGGTTGTCTAAGTATGCATGCTCCATGTTGCCGATCATCTGGATTCGGTCAGGACCGAAGTGATCGTAATATCCGGCGAGCTGCAAGCCGGGTCTTGTGACGTCGGCTACGCAGATCCTCCTGGATTCGATATCTCCTGAATCGTAAACAACCTCTAAGTTATAGGCTTTTACGATCTCTGATAAAAAGACGCTCGAAAAAGGCATTTCTCTATTACCTCCGGTTAAATCCCCTGCGAGATCAGAATGTGATCTCTACGCTGTGTGTCTTGCCGTCGGTCAGGACAGGGAGCAATGTCCCATCTACTGCCGCGCCGTCCAATGTGACCTTGATGCCGTCCTGCGCACGGATAAATCCTTCAGGCTTTGTGATATGGATATCATAAGTCGTTCCGCAGGAAGAGACCTTAACGTCAAGTCTTCTGTCGGTCTGTCTTAAGATAGGCTCTACTCTTAAGCCTTCGCTCGTAAATTCAACGCCGAAGCACTGGAAGAGTGAGAGCAGGAGCCATGTGGACGTACCGGAAAGTGTAGGTCCTATATTCTCGCCTGTCTGGCTGTTGTTGTACTGTGTGCACCATCTCGGGTTGCCGCATGTAACGAAGGGTGATTTCATCGTGTTGAACGGTAAGATCTTGTCGATGATCCAGTAAGCAGTATCAGCAAGTCTAGAAGCAAGAGCCTCGTCCTTAACGGTCTTTGCAGCGCCGAGCATAGCAGAGCATGCCATCATGTTGGCGTGCTTGAATACGCCGCCGTTCTCACGGTCTCCCGGATAGTAGAGCGCTACGTCGATCTTTGGAGCGATCCTCGGATAATCAACCGTGGAGCAGAGTCTGAAGCCATAAGGTGTCTTCAGATACTTATCAAGTGAATCGAGCATCGTGCTGATCTCTTCTTCCGAAGCAACGCCTGCAAGAAGTGACCAGGAGAAGCTGTTGAGGAAGTATGTGCCGGGGTGACCCTCTTCGACTGCGAGTCCGTCGCCCTTTGCACCGAGATAAGAGATGTCTGTTCTGTCTTTTCTGTTGAAGAGAACTCTGCAGTAGAAGTCATCCTTCCAGCAGTATTCTCTGAGGTTTGCAGCGAGCTTGTCTGAAAGCTGCTTCATATCGTCAGCTGCGCTATCGCCGATCTTTCTGAGCATTGTCTCAGCAGCATCAAGAGCAACCTTGAGAAGGAAGCCGTTCATTACGGATTCGGAGAACTCTGAATCGTAAGGAACTTCGCCGTATGCCTTGCCGCTTGCAGCGAGCTGCTCTTTATATTCAGCTACCTTATCCTTACCGGAGATGCAGTCAGGATCGACTCTTAAGCAGTCGTTCCAGTCAGCACGGTCGATAAGCGGAATGCCGTGCTTGCCAAGAGAGACCCTGCCGCTGTACATGAGGATAGCCTTGATCGTATCCTTGAGCTTTCTCTTAACGCCGGCGTCAGTCTTCTTCTCCTTCGTGCCGGCCATTACGAACTCCTCTTCGAGGAATGCATAATCGTCTGTAAGGCCCAAGTATCTGTCTAATGCCTGTAAGAGCCAGAGGCCGTCATCAGACCACCAGCCGGGTTCTTTTCCGATCCAGTAGAAGTTGTGGTTCGTGTAACCGTCTTCGTAAACGTTTTCGATCCATCCTGCGAGCATCTTCTTTACGAACTCTGTATTGCCCATGCCTGCGAAATAGTACATGGAAGCGAAGATGTCCTGGATCTCTCTGAAGCCGATCTCACGGTAGCCCTTCTGTGTCCAGTCAAGAGATCTGGATACGAATGTCTGATAGAAGACCTGGAAAGGAAGGTTATTGTTTACATAAGCTTCGAAATCAGAGTCCTCATGTTCGATCTTCATGTAGCCTGCGTACTTGCCCGTGAAGTCGATAACATCCTGAAGGTCCTTTGCGAGGTTGTCAGGATCCTTGATGTACTTGGCGACTGCCTCTGCTTCCTCAGCAGGTGTCTTATCAACTACATAGTTCTCATTTACGCAGTCAGAAGAAAGGCATGTGATGTTGTCAACACGGACAGCGCCGTTTGCCTTGACTGTGAAAGGTGTGGACGTAGCAAAAAATCCGGGTCCCTTTCTCGAAGGTCTGGATGCCAGAGGGAAGATAAATTCAGGATTTGAGAGGCTTCCCGAGCCAACAAAATCAGCATATCTTACGCTGTACTGGTCAGGGAAGAGATCGCCGTCATCAGTGTGTACGACTGTCTCGTTGAATCTGATATCGCCCTTTGTCCACTTGGGGTTCGGATCAGCGCTTACTGCACGGATCTCGTTATTCTCGTCGAAGAATACCTGTGACTCGCCTACTACCGTCGTGAAGATAACGTCCTCTGAAAGAGCGTGTGTCTGCTTTGTTCCGAACATGCCGGTGCAGACTACTCTTAAGTTCCTGTCTTCGGATGTCGTGTTCTCGATATCGATGAGCTGTGCTTCACAAGCTACCGGAAGGCCCTTTCTCTGTGGAACGATGAAGATGGTTCTCTTGATCTTGAGACCACACTCGAGTTCATAGCTGATGATGGTCCTGTTCTGTGAATGTGTCGTACGGACCGTCTTAAGGCCTTCTGCAATAGCATCGCCTGACCAGAAGATCTTCTTGCCGTTCTCGACAAGGTAGAACTGTCTGTTTGCAGGGAAACCGTTCTCTTCAGGGAGATAATCCCATCTTGTTGCGAGGACCTGTGTGTCAGCGTGTGATCTGAAAGAACCGCCGCCCAAGCTGTCTACGGTGCTCTTCGGTGTCGACTGCAGCGGGAAGTCGAAGTCGATACGGTTGCCGATGAGCATATTCGTATAGTAGTGAGGTCCGGGTGAAGGTGTGGAAGGGTCGAAAGTAAGCTCGCCGTTTGTTGCAAGCTTTCCGCCCCATGTATCTGTGCCCTTGATGAGCTCTGCACATCTGTTAAGGACAGCATCGCCAAGCTTTGCTTCAGCAAGATTTCCGTCCTTCTCGGTGAATGCTCTGAAGTCATCTTCGTTCCTTACGATAAGGATGCTGTATCCTTCGTTGATCAAGCTTGTGAACTGCTCGAAAATAACATCATCAGAAGCTAATATGTTTACTGCCATGCTGTCGAACTTAAGACCGGAAACGCCGATAACGACAGGGTTCTTGCCAAAACAAACGTACTGGGCTGAGACGCCTCCTGCAACGATCGTGTCACCGAATTTGTCTAAAAGAAGTTCCTTTGCGGGAAGTCTTTCTCCTCTTGCCTTTTCACCAATGTAACCCATGAGGATCCTCCGTGAGAATTAATATGTTTTTTGTTTCTATTTTCAGCAAGGAACCCCACGGTCAAATAACCACGGGGTCTTGCTTAATCTGACATAAGATTACCGACTTAAATATCGATATTAGCCAAGCACTACCTCGACCTTATGTGTCTTGCCGTCGCCTGCTACAGGAACGATGCATCCGTCAACTGCGGCACCGTCGACTGTAAGTGACTTAACGCCCTTGTTAACGTGATCAGGATTCTTGATCGTGATCTCATATGTATCGCCTCTGAACTGACGTGTAGCGGTAAATCCGTCCCATGCAGCAGGGATCGAAGGATCTACTCTTAAGCCGTCGAACTCAGGCTTAACGCCTAAGATGTACTGTGAGATGGCTACCATGTTCCAAGCTGCAGTACCCGTGAGCCAGGAGTTCTTGCCCTGACCGAAGTTCTTGGCATCCTTACCGCCGATCATCTGGCCGTAAACATAAGGTTCTGTCTTATGGATGTCGGATGTCTCTTCTGTGAAAGCAGGAGCGATCTTTGAGTAGTACTCGAAGGCCTTGTCGCCTCTTCCTGCATAAGCCTCTGCACAGATGATCCATGCGTTGTTATGTGTGAAGATACCTGCGTTCTCCTTGTATCCGCCCGGATATGTGGAGATCTCACCGTACTGGATGTAGTACTTTGTGTATGCGGGGTTGTTGAGAACAAGACCGAACTCGCAGTTGAGGTACTTGTCGATGGAGTTAAGTGTCTTGATGTCAGCGCCGACATCCTTACCGATCTCGGACATGACTGCGAAGCCCTGGGGTTCGATGAAGATCTTGCCCTCTTCGCATTCCTTGGAGCCCATCTTTTCGCCGTTTGCGTCATAAGCTCTGATGAACCAGTCGCCGTCGAATGCGGATTCCATAGTATTCTTCTTCATCTTGTCGATCTCAGCCTGAGCCTTGGCAGCCTCATCAGCCTTGCCCAAGTGCTCCAAGATACCGACATAAGCGGGACCGGTGTATGTGAAGAGAGCTGCAACGAATGCGGACTCTGCAACCTTGGAATAGCCGCCCTCTGCCTTGAACTTGGGGTTGGTGTATGTCTGGAAAGACTCACCGGGTGTGTCAGAGAAGCATGAAAGGTTGATACAGTCATTCCAGTCTGCACGCATTGCGAGAGGGAGTCCGTGAGGTCCTAAGTTGTTTACGATGTGATAGAAGGAAACATCGAGGTGCTCGAGCATTGTGTGCTTTCCGTCCGGATCGTCATCGAAAGGAACGTTTGCATCGAGGATGCCCCAGTCGCCTGTTTCCTTGATATAAGCTGCAACGGAAAGGATCATCCAGAGCGGGTCATCGGAGAAGTCGCCGCCGATATCAGCGTTACCCTTCTTTGTGAGAGGCTGGTACTGGTGATAGCATCCGCCGTCAGAAAGCTGTGTGGAAGCGATGTCGATGAGTCTTTCTCTTGCACGCTCAGGGATCTGGTGAACAAATCCGAGGATATCCTGGTTGGAATCTCTGAAGCCCATACCACGGCCGATACCGGATTCGAAGTAGGAAGCAGAACGTGAGAGGTTGAATGTAACCATGCACTGATACTGGTTCCAGATGTTGACCATTCTGTTGACCTTGTCATCAGGTGTGTCAACCTTGAAGATCGAAAGGAGCTTGTCCCATGTTGTGCGGAGCTCTTCAAGACCTGCTGCAACCTTCTCAGGTGTGTTGTACTTGTCGATCATGGCATAAGCCTTCTCCTTGTTGAGGACCCATGTCTCTCTTGTAAGGAGGTTAGCAGGCTTCTCTGATGCGAACTTCTTGTCCTGAGGGTTCTCTGCATAGCCTAAGATGTAGATCAATGTCTTGGATTCGCCGGGTGCAAGAGTAACCTTCTTGTAGTGGGAAGCTACAGGTGACCAGCCGTCTGCGAAAGAGTTGGAAGGCTTGTCTGCCTTAACTGTCTCCGGGTTGTCCCAGCCGTTATAGATGCTTCCGAGGAATGAGTCACGGTCTGTATCGTAGCCGTCGATCTCATCGTTTACTGTATAGAATGCGTAGTGATTACGTCTGTCTCTGTATTCTGTTACGTGATAGATAGTGGAACCTTCGATCTCAACACGGCCTGTGGAGAAGTTTCTCTGGAAGTTCGTGCAGTCATCCTGTGCATCCCAGAGGCACCACTCAGCGATCGAGAAAATGGAGAAGCTCTTAGCCTCTGTGCCTTCATTTGTAAGTACTACCTGCTGAACTTCACCGTCGTAGTTCTGGGGAACGAAGAATGTAACTTCAGCCTTAAGGCCGTTCTTCTTACCCTTGATGATGGTGTAGCCCATACCGTGGCGGCACTCGTACTCATCGAGTTCGGTCTTTACCGGAGACCAGCCGGGATTCCAGACGGTACCGTTGTCATTGATGTAGAAATAACGGCCGCCCATGTCCAAAGGTACGTTGTTGTAGCGGTAACGTGTGATTCTTCTGAGTCTCGCATCCTTGTAGAAGCTGTAGCCACCTGCAGTGTTGGAGATCAGTGAGAAAAATCCCTGGTTGCCGAGATAATTGATCCAGGGATAAGGTGTTCTTGGAGTGTTAATGACATATTCTTTTCTTAAGTCATCGAAATACCCGAATTTCATGTTTGTTCGCCTCCGCATATTTTATTAATAAAGACCTAACCATTTTACACTATCCTCAAACCGTTTTAAACAAAGCAAATATAAACATTCTATGTCTTATGTCATATTTTTGTGGGAGATTTTTAACCCCTTGTTTTGCTTGGTTTTGGGTGTGCATCGGACCTGGATCCGCAAGGCTTCAGATCGTACCTTTTTCGCCCTCAAAAGAGTACGATCTGCCCCTTTGCTCCTTGCAAGACCTCCAATCGTACGTTTCAGGACGCGAAAAGAGCACGATTTAAGGCCTTGCAATTTTCAGCCGTCAGCCCCCCTCATCGCTCCGCCGGAGGAAGCCGCTTCAAAGAAAAAGGCGGCGCCGCAGAAGCAGCACCGCCATATAGATCTAATATCGATTGCCGTAAGCCTACTCTAAGAGTCCGTCCTCTTTGAGCTGCTTCTCGAATGCCTCCTTGGCATCCTTTACGGTCTTGAATGCCCCTTCGGCATAGGTTCCGACAACAGCCTTATAGGTCTTGTTAAAGTCATCCTCGCCGGCCATCACATAAGAAGCATCGGCATTCTTGGCGGCATTAAGGAGCACCGGATAAGGGTTCTGGCCGCCGAGCCATTCGTAGGCGAACTTGTCGTCTGATGCGGCAGCGGTAATGAGCTTGATGTTGTTGACGAACTCGCCGTTGCCGAGCATATCCTTCTGGTTATCCTCGTTGATGCAGATGGCTCTGATGATGTCTCCGGATGTTGCCTTCTTATCGCAGTACTTGGATGCCATTACCCATGTACCGCCGCTGTAATAGTCAACGGGTGCCGTGGTAAGACCCCAGTCGCCCGAAGTGGGATTTACGGTAGTTCCCTCGCCCGGATTTAAAGCCAGCTGGTATTTCGCGAACTGCAGAGAACCCCAGTAAGAGACTACGGTCCTGTCGGACATCTTTGCCGTCCAGGGCTTAGACCACTGCTCAGCCTTGAATGTGAGATTGTCGGTATAAAGGGTCTTCGCATATTCGAAGAAGTCCTCGACCTTAGGATCGTAGTAGAGTCTTCCGTCCATGATCCACTTGCCGTCCTTGGATCCGACATAAGGTTCGAATATCTCCGTAAAACCTCCGAAGAGCTTTACTTTACCGCCTGATGCGGAATCTACCTTCCTTGCGGATTCCATTACCTTGTCCCAGGTCGCGAAAGATGCGGCGAGCTCATTAGGATCAGATGTTCCCAGATACTGCTCTGCTACTGATCTCTCATAGAAAACTCCACACGGAGTTGCCTTCCATGAAAGGCCCTTGATGACGTTGTCGTCATCGCTCGCAAACTTTAATGTGTAGCCGAACATGTTCTTGCACTCGGCATAATCGATGCCCAGATCGTTAATGGCGATCGTGTTGTCGGATGCCAGGTATTTTCTGGCATAAGCAGCATCGCAGGTAAAGATGTCAGGAGCATTGTTGCCGTCCGAGAGAACTGCATCGAGCTTCTCCTGATATGCATTGTTGTTATTGGATACTTCTACCAGATCGTAATCATCGGAAGTGATGCCGACGTACTTTTCGACAAGACCTATGAACTCGGAATTGTGCGCATAGATAGTGATCTTTCCGTCATCCTTATCGGTAACATCTGCTACAGTCAGCTCCTTGAAGCCTTCGAGATCCGGAGGTACATCCGTCGGTGTCGGCGCAGAGGTAACGCTCGTGCCGGTCGTTTCTGAAACAGATTCGGAAGTGCTCGGATCAACAGTGGAATTGCAGGAAGCGACGGCACCTGCCGCCATAACCGATGTAAGCAACAAAGCGATAAGCTTGTTTCTTTTCATCCCCATATCCTCTCTTAATATTTTTTGATTTTTACATTGAAGCATTTTATAACACAATGCACGGAACTTCAATCTCGTTCCGTGCATATGTTAAATGGTTTTATGCTGTATTTATGCGGTCTGTTTATGCGATATAGAGTGATGTTCCGTAACGGTTAAGGAAATTCGCATAAGCATTCATGTCGATGACTGCACTGTATACCTTTCCGTCGACCACACCGTAGAGCGTTGCAAAAGTGTTCCTTGCAGCATCAGTGGTTGCAGGTCCGGGCGCAAGATAGATCGCTTCGAAATCTTCCGCTTCGGGTGTGTCGGCAGGAGCTGCAGCAGTCGTCTCAACTGTAGTCACAGCTGCATCGCCGACGATCTCTGTCTCAGAAGACTTGGGCTGGATCTTAAGTGAGTTGGCAAGTCCTGCTCTTAAAGCGTTCTCAAGACCCGCGGGATCCTTGCATACGGAATTGAAAGTAATGTACTGGCCGGAGATCATGTCAAAGCTTGCAAAGTCAACGACTGTAGTCTTCTCGGCACCGCCGCCGGAGACCTCATATACCATGAGCACGGACAATGCGCGTCCGTTTGTCGTGTGCTGGAAATCCACAAGAACATTAAACGGTTCTTCGATGGAACCCTTAAGATTGTACTCAGCCTTAGCCTTGGAATAGACCCTGTCATATGCACCGGCAGCCTCATTGTAGAAGCCGTTGATGATCAGGTTGATCGAATTCATTACGTTCTCGTTGGCAGCCTTGGTTACGACAAATCTCTTGCCTTCGAACTTAGCCAGAAGGACCTCTGTTCCATCAGCATAATTGCTCTCGGAGAAGTCCTCGGAAGATACCGTGAAAGTATCGTTAAGATTGATGTCCGTGACATTCGAGAAATCCACGCGCTGCGGGAGCGGAGTAGGAGAAGGTGTTGCGGAAACTGTCGGTAGAGCCTCTGTAGTCTCCTCGGTAACAGTCGTTTCAGTAAGCTCGGTCGGAGCCTCCGTTGTTGTCTCAATTATTGTTGTTTCCGTCTCGCTCTCATCAACGAAAACGTTGCCAAGCTCAGATATTCCTTCACCCAATTTGTCGGTATTGATCGAGCAGGCAGCAAGGAATGTTGTTGCCATGCCGGCAGAGATCAACAAAGCAACGAGTTTATTTCCTTCGATTCTCATCATTTCTTCTTACCTCCAAACCTTATTCAAAATCTCATATAGTTAATTCGTTAATAGCTTTTCCGTGCGGCAATAGGCCGCATATATCCATTATATCGTACTTTGCACTCACTTAAGGCAAAATGATGCTGCTCCTGCTTACTGCCACGGAGAATACAAGTCCCTGCGCAGATGACGATCTCCTTATGAGGATGGTGCCTTCCATGCTTCCAAGGAGCGCCAGAGCGGTTGCCTGGTCATTCTTCTTTTCCGGCGAGAAAGTCATCTCCATGGGGATCTTTGTTTTCGAGATCTTCTCGGATTCGAAGGATACGACCTCTGAACCCAATTCTTCCGCAATACCCGTTACGATCTCACTGTCCCTTGCAGAATATGCTGCAGCGACCTTCGCTACTGCCATAGGATTGAGAAGGTGGTTTACGAGCGATTTCTTTATCGCAGGACGGCAGTATCCGGGATCGGTCTTGGTCTTGATCTCGAGACCCAGGCTTAAGATCTTCGGCACAAGAATGAGATTGTTCTTATCATCCTCACCGCCCAGATATGTGCATGTTATAAAGACTGCCGGCTCTGAAAGGCCGCTCCCGGCAGCCTTGTACTGCTTAATGAAATCCTCCCTCAGATCGTAAGGATATGTGTGGAGCGAATATGTCATCGGATCTATTACCGGGTCTTCGAAAACGATCGGGAGATCCGTATAGATATCGACCTTCTCCCCTGCCCTGATCTTCTCATTCACCTTCGAGAAGACCTCTTCATCGTTTACGGCCATTCCGTACCTGGAGACGAGATTTGCAAGATCACTTGTGATCCCTGCCTTGCCTTCAAAGCTCGAAAAGCAGAACGAACCCAAAGCCTTGACGATAGCTGCATAAACATCATCACAGCCCCTGTCGTAAGGCTTGTTGCCGCGTCTCAAAATGGCGGCATATCTGCCCTCGGGAGATACCGCTATAACAGGCAGTCCGCGTGTCTTGTCCGTGGCGGTCTCCTCCATCGCCTTGATGGCAGCCTCCAGAGGAAGGATCATGACGACGGCGCAGTTTATCTCGCCCTGCGACACGACAAAGCTTCCGGTCATGAGCTCGGTACCGGAAACATATCTGCCTCCGATCTCGTCTATAAGCTTCTTCCCGGTCTCCAAAGCCTTGGGGGATTTACCGTAACAGATGATATACATACGCTTTAAGTCCGCCTTCTGTCAGTATTTCTGATATAACATTACCACTCTTATTCATGTTTTTATTGCTACAATTAGTGAAATTAGTGTGGAGGAAATATTCATGAAGATAGTGATTCTTGACGGCTCGGCAGCTAACCCGGGCGACATCACCTGGGGAGCATTGGAAGAACTGGGCGAAGTTACAGCTTACGATACAACATCCAAAGACCAGCTCATCGAGAGGATGCAGGGCGCTGAAGCAGCCATCACGAACAAGACAGTCTTCGACAGGGACGCTTTTGAGAAGCTCCCTGACCTCAAATACATCGGCGTTCTCGCGACCGGCTATAACGTAGTCGATCTTGAGGCGGCAAGAGAGCACGGCGTCGTGGTAACGAATGTCCCTGAATATGCGACATTCGCAACAGCCCAGATGACCATGGCACTCCTTCTGGAACTCACGAATCTCGTTGGTCTTCACTCCGCATCAGTCATGGACGGCGAATGGTGCAGATGCCCGCAGTTCTGCTATTTCAAGTCACCGCTGACAGAGCTTGCCGGCAAGACCATGCACATAATCGGCCTGGGAAAGATAGGTCAGCGCGTGGCACAGATGGCTTCCGCATTCGGCATGTATGTTACGGCTACTCCTCACAAGAGATCCCTTATCGGAACGCTTGCCGAAGTCGGCTCCTGCACCGTAAGATGCCTTGATTTCGAGGAAGGCGTCAAAAACGCCGACGTCGTATCCCTCCACTGCCCCCTGACATCGGAGACCAGGGAGATCATCAACCGGGACTCGTTAAAACTCTTCAAGCGCGGCGCCATCCTTCTCAATGTCGCAAGAGGTCCGGTCGTAAATGAGGCAGCCGTACGCGAAGCACTTGATTCAGGCCTTCTTGGCGGCTTTGGCTGCGACGTCGTCTGTGTCGAGCCGATGCTTCCGGACAATCCTCTTCTCGGTGCCCCCAACTGTGTCATCACTCCCCACATCGCCTGGACGCCGGTCGAGACCAGGATCCGCCTGATCGACATGGCCGCCAAGAACCTTAAGGCATTCTTAGACGGTGCCCCGATCAATAAAGTAAATTGACCTCTCTGCCGTGGCCGGAGGTCATTCCCGGCACTGTTCCGGAAGTCAACTTTCAGCTTCGATTTTGCGGACATTTTGCTATCCGAAAAACTGACTTTTGCGAAAAGTCAGCTTTTTGGTCAACTTTTTGGCCGCAAATTAAAAGCTGAAAACCGGCTTGGATCTTTTAGACTCTGCTGAAATTCGGCTTGGAAGCCTGAGGCTTGAACCGACCCGGGAATTGCTTCATAGCCGTACGCCACTCAAAAAAATTCCCTATAACACGCCGAGGGCTTCCCGTTAAATCGGAAAGCCCTCGACATGGAATAAGGGATAGATTAAGAAAATTGTCGTAATTAATTATTCAGGACACAGATTCGTAAATATGTATCCAGCCAAATTTTAACAAGCGGAGTGTCTTTGGTCAAATCATTTTTTATATCATTTTCTTGATGTTTTCAGTTGAATTGCAAAACCGGCTGCACAAAATGCCACAAGTACCAGCACTCGTATCAATGTATAGCTCATTGCAATCTCTTCGCCAAGCACTCTCTGTTCCAGGATTCCGGTGTATTCACCCGATGAGACGGCAGACCAGATAACGGGCGCGAGCACCGCGGATATTATCTTTGCGCCGACATAGGAAGTGAACAGACTGATCGTCCATTTCTGGGCATAGTAGACGATTATTCCGATTATGGCACCGACTACGAGGCCCACTCCGTAGGTTGCGAGGAACCTTAATCCCGTGTTTTGGATCTTCGAGAAAAGGAAACTGAAATCGTCAAAGAACCAGAAGGCACAGACGATCGTGGTTATGGCGATCAGGGCCTTCATGTAGAGCGCGAAAGCAAGAACCGCAAGCCCGATCGTGAAGACGAGCATAACGGCTGTTTTGCCGATCATGTTCCAGGACATTCCCATATTGTTGGTCATGCTGATAATGAGTCTTCCCAGGATAAATCCTGCAACTCCTCCGGCAATTCCGAGGCTCAACCTGAACAGCTTGTAGCCTTCGAAACACATAAGTGTTCCTGCAAGGACTGCTATTACAGTAACCACAATATTAGTCAATTCCCAATATCTCCTTTACTTCTTCTGCCTTATTGCAGCTGCAGAGCTTTACCTTGATCTGCGCAGATCCCGGAAGCCCCTTGATGTAAAAAGGCATCACGCTTCGAAATTCCCTTACCGCTACGTCTTCGGGAAGATATTTGAGCCTTCCTTCGAGTTCGCGGATCAGCATGAGCTTACGGTCTTCCACGCCCGGCATATCAGGAACTGCTTTTCCCGACAGCCCGGCTGTCACCTGCTCAAAGATCCAGGGATTCCCTCTTGCGGCCCTGCCGATCATGATACCGTCACATCCGGTATCCTCAATGATCTTTCGGGCGGACTTGACGTCCGTTATGTCACCGTTCGCAAAGAACGGGATGTCATAGCCCCTTACGGCTTCACGCATTACGGCAATTGCCTCATTTGAGCTCTCACCGTGATACATCTGGATCCTGGTCCTTCCGTGAACACAGATCATATCACATCCTGCGTCTGCCAGGGCTCTCGCAAATTCCGGTTTCCCCTTGTCTTCGGAATTGTATCCGATTCTGGTTTTAACAGTCACGGGAACATTGAGGCAAAGCTCAGCTATTTTCTTTTTGCATGCCGCAACGATCGCAGCAGCCCTTTTGGGATCCTCCATCAGGGCACTTCCGGAGCCTGTCTTGACGACTTTGGGGACCGGGCACCCCATGTTTATGTCGATAATGGACACTTCCTTAAGGACCGGGGTCGACATTATGGTCTCAACTGCCGCTTCAAAGTCCTCAGGCTCGCTTCCGAAAAGCTGTATCGCGGTGATCTTCTCCTCATCCGGTGCGATCCTCATGTAGCGCAGGCTCTTGTCTATGCCGTTATAGCGGATCGATCTCGCACTGACGAGCTCGGTCGGGCTGTAGGCCGCGCCCATCTCGTTGCAGATCACTCTGAACGGCAGGCTCGAAAAGCCCGCCATGGGCGAGAGACATATCGGGTTTTCTATTTTTATGTTACCGATCTTGACCGATTTCATTAAAACTCCAAAAATTCAAATTTACCGATAATTGATTTTATACTTTTTCTTGCTTGAAATAATAACAATTCAGGGACAAAATATTATCTGTTAAAGAGGTGCATTATTTATGGATGATTGTCTTGTTTATTTTTTCACAGGATTTCTTGACAGCGGTAAGACTTCCGTTATCTGTTCCTGGATCGGCGGAGAGAACTTCAAGAACCGCAAAGTCGTCGTGATCAACACCGAAGAAGGTGAAGAGGAATATAAGCAGGAGAACTACGAGGGAGCTTCCCCCGTTATCATCAACTGCGATACTGACGATGTCGACAAGGAGATGACCTTTGACATCGAGAAGAAGTACAAGCCCGGTGTCGTCTTCATCGAATGGAACGGCTCGGTATCCCCTGCCGAATTTTTCGAGAAGGTCGATGTGCCCGAGAGATGGGCTCTCGCAGCAGCTATCGTAGTGATCGACGCTTCCACATACGGCAATTATTTCAAGAACATGCAGACATTGTTCGCCGACTACTTCAGATACGGTGACACGGTCATATTCAACAGGGTTGACGAAGAGAACGATAATCTTCCCAAGCTCAGAGGCTCAGTCAAGGCCGTTAATCCCGGCATGAGCATCAACTTCCTCGGCGAGGACAACAAGATCATCAGGATCGAAGACCACCTTCCCTTTGACCTCAGCCAGAATCCGTGCAATATCGCGGCAGAAGACTTCGGCCTGTTCTACACGGATGCCATGGACAACATGAACCGCTATAACGGCAAGAGGATAAGCCTTATCGGCCAGGCCGTAATCCTGAGGGAATTCCAGGGAAGGGCTTTCGTCCTTCAGAGGCAGGCATATACTTGCTGTGCTGCCGACATCCAGATGATGGGCGTTCTCTGCTTCTACCAGTTCAAGTCCAACTTCCCTGCCGGCCAGTGGCTCAAGGTTACAGGCCAGGTCAGGTATTTCGAGGACGATGACGGACAGGGAGGCAAAGTCAACGTACCCTGCCTTACTGTTGAGGACTACGCCATTACGAGCAAACCCGACAACGAAGTTATTTATTTCAACTGACAAATAGAAAAGAGGCATTTTAAATGACAAAAGTAGACATCTTCTCAGGATTTCTGGGAGCAGGCAAAACAACACTGATCAAGAAGCTCATTGCTGACGGATACAACGGCCAGAAGCTCGTGCTCATCGAGAACGAGTTCGGTCAGATCGGTATCGACGGCGGCTTCCTTAAGGAGTCCGGCATCAACATCACCGAGATGAATTCCGGATGTATCTGCTGCAGCCTCGTAGGCGACTTCGGCACAGCTTTAAAGGACGTAATCGAGCAGTTCGCACCCGACAGGATCCTCATCGAACCCTCAGGCGTAGGCAAGCTCTCCGACGTAGTTGCTGCAGTTAAGCGCGTTGAAGGCACAGATATCTGCGGAACAGTTACGGTTATCGACGCTTCCAAGTGCCGCATTTACCTCAAGAATTTCAAGGAGTTCTATGAGAACCAGATCAAGTACGCAGGAACTATCATCTTAAGCCGTACGGGCAACATCGCACAGGATAAGCTTGATCAGGCAATTGCTCTCATCCGTGAGAGCAATGACCACTCGCAGATCATCACCACACCCTGGGATGACCTCTCCGGAGTCCAGATCCTCAAGGCTATCGAAGAGCCTCTTACTGCGGCTGATATGGCAGCAGCACTCCTCGAAGCAGAGCAGCATGAATTAGAGCATGCACATCACCATCACGAGCACGGTGAGGACTGTGACTGCGAAGAGTGCAGACATCATCACCATGATCACGACGACGATGACGATGATGACGAGCACGAGCACCACCACCACGACCATGACGATGATGACCACGATGAGCATGAACATCACCATCATCACGAGCATGGTGAGGATTGCGAATGTGAAGAGTGCAGGCACCATCACGACGACGATGACGACGATGATGACGAGCATGAGCACCATCATCATCACGACCATGACCACGATGAGCATGAACATCATCACCACCATCATGATCATCATGCAGACGAAGTCTTCGATTCCATCGGTTTCGAGACATCAAAGAAGTTCACTAAGGCTCAGATCGAAGATGCCCTCAAGGCATTGGATGATACAGAAAAGTACGGCATGATCCTCCGTTCAAAGGGTATCGTTGCCGGAGAAGACGGATCATGGATCCACTTCGACTTCGTACCTGAAGAGGTTGAGGTCAGAACAGGCGCTTCAGACGTAACCGGCAAGATCGTCGTTATCGGTGCTGAAGTTAAGAAAGACGCAGTCAAAGAGTTATTCGGGATTTAATGCTTATGAGTAAAAGAGGATTGAAGATCATCGTAGTAGGCGCCGGCAAAGTCGGTGATACGCTTGTAAACAGACTCGCTGAAGAAGGCCACGATCTTGTCATCATCGATAAGAACGTCAACCGTCTGACAGAGCTTGCAAACCTGTGCGACTGCATGGGCATCATCGGCAACGGTGCAAGCCACGGAGTACTTGAGGAAGCAGGTGTCGCATCAGCAGACCTCTTCATTTCCGTTACGGAATCAGATGAGCTTAACCTCCTCTGCTGCACGATCGCCAAGCAGTTCAACAAGAATCTTGCAACGATCGCGCGTGTAAGAAATCCTGACTATGGTAAGGAGATCCCTTACTTAAGATCCAAGTTAAGCCTTGAGATGATCATCAATCCGGAATACGAAGCAGCAGTCGAAGCTGCACGTATCCTCTATCTCCCTGCGGCTCTTTCGATCAACTCTTTTGCGCACGGAAGCGCGGAGATCGTTAAGATCAAGATCCCTGAAGGCAACGTTCTTGACGGCAAGACAGTTGCTTACCTGGGAAGCAATATCACCAACAACATCCTTATCGTCGGCGTCGAAAGAGGCGATGAGGTAACCATTCCTAACGGTGCATTCGAGCTCTCTGCGGGCGACATCATCTCATTCGTTGCCACCAGAAAAGAATGCTATTCGTTCCTTAAGTCCATCGGCTTTAAGACAAACTCCGTAAGGAGCACGATCATGATCGGCGGCGGCAAATCAGCATTCTATCTTGCCGACCAGCTGATCAAGACCGGCATCGACGTAAAGATCATCGAGAAGGATGCAAAGCGCTGCGATGAATTAAGCGAGCTTCTCCCCAAGGCTACCATCATAAACGGCGACGGTATCAATGAAGCTCTCCTCGAAGAGACAGGCATCAGGGATGTCGATTCCGTTGTCGCTATGACGGGCATCGACGAAGAGAACATCATGCTCTCGCTGTTCGCAAGACAGATCTCAAGGGGCATCAAGTCCGTAACGAAGATCAACAAGATCAGCTTCACGGACGTTATCAACCGCTTAGATTTAGGCAGCGTTATCTATCCCAAGCAGATAACGGCAGAGGCCATCATTACATATGCGCGTGCCAAGCAGGCATCGATCGGAAGCAACGTCGAAGTCATGTATCACCTTTTCGATGAGAGAGCAGAAGCCATCGAATTCAAGGTAATGGAAAAGTCCGGTGTCACCGACAAGCTTCTTAAGGATATGAAGCTCAAGCCCAATACGCTTCTCGCGTTCATCAACCGTTCCGGCAAGATCATCATCCCTTCCGGTAACGACTCGATAGAGGTTGGCGACAGCGTAATGATCGTTACGAAAAATAAAGGCTTTACCGCTTTGACGGATATCTTAAGATGAACATAAAGATGCTCATTTACATCCTGGGCAAAGTCCTTCTCATCGAAGGTATCCTTATGGTCATGCCCATAGTATGCGGTATCTGCTACGGAGAATGGTCATTCCTAAACTTTTATGTAGCATGCGCTGTCGCATATATTATCGCCGGCTACCTGATCTCATTTAAGAAGCCGAAGAACATGACCGTCTTTATCAAGGACGGCTGTGTTGCAACGGCTCTTTCCTGGGTTGTCTTAAGTATCGGCGGATGTATCCCGTTCATTCTGACGGGCGAGATCCCTTCATTCACGGATGCGATGTTCGAGACTGCTTCGGGCTTCTCCACGACAGGTGCGAGCATCCTGACCAATGTTGAAGCAATGTCCCACACTTCCCTCCTGTGGCGTTCACTGACCCACTGGATCGGCGGCATGGGCGTACTCGTATTCCTTCTGGCAGTCGTCCCCATGACGGGCGGCTCCAACATGAACCTGATGCGTGCAGAGAGCCCCGGCCCTACAGTCGGCAAGATCGTTCCGAAGGTAAGATCCACGGCCAAGATGCTCTACCTTATCTATCTGGCAATGACGATAACCGAGATCGCGGTCCTCGCCATCTGCGGTATGCCTTTATTCGACAGTATCTGCTCCGCATTCGGCACGGCAGGTACGGGCGGCTTCGGTGTAAGGAACGACAGCTTTGCTTCCTATGCTCCGCACATTCAGGTGATCGTAGCAGTGTTCATGATCCTGTTCGGCATGAACTTCAACTTCTACTACTATTTCACGACCAAACAGATAAACAAGGCGTTTAAGATGAGCGAGATCAAGGTATATCTTTCCGTTATCGCCATAGTCACAGCCATCATCTGCTTCTCCGTAAGAGGTCTTTACGGCAGCTTCGGTGAATCATTAAGGCACTCATTCTTCCAGGTGGCAACCATCATCACGACGACAGGTTTTGCCACAACGGATTTTGACCTCTGGCCTTCTGTTGCCAAATTCCTGCTCTTGGGCCTCATGATCCTCGGCGCATGTGCAAGCTCTACCGGCGGCGGTATCAAGGTCGCTAGATTCCAGATCATGTTCAAGTCCGTAAAAAGAGAGATCCAGTCTTATATCCATCCCAAGACAGTCAAGAAGATCCACGTTGACGGCAAGACCGTAGACAGCGAAGTCATTCATTCCGTAGCACTTTATTTCTTCATCTACCTGATCATCTTCGCAATATCGATGTTCATCGTATCTTTCGAAGGACATGATCTCGTTACGATCTTCTCTTCTGTCGCTGCAACGTTCAATAACATCGGACCGGGTCTCTCACTCGTAGGTCCTACACAGAATTACAGTTTCTTCTCGAATGTCTCGAAATGGGTGTTCATCTTCGACATGATTGCAGGAAGATTGGAGCTTATGCCGCTCATCGTATTCCTTACTCCTACGACTTATAAGGGAATAATAAAAAAGCCCCGCAAAGCGCAGAGCTGATTCAAATGATCAGATAATTACAGGATCTTTCAGATCTCGTACGGTTTGGGATCTGTCTTCGTGTACCTGATTATCTCTTCCATCCTGGGACGGTCAAGATATGCAACGAGCGAGAAAGCCTTGCCCGACTTGCCTGCACGCGCAGTACGGCCGATCCTGTGAAGATAGAGTTCATTCTCCTTCGGGATGTCGTAATTGAAGATCGCTTCGATATCATCGACGTCGATTCCTCTGGCAACTACGTCAGTCGCAACAAGCACATCGAACTTATCTGCCCTGTACTGGTCCATTACCTTGTTTCTCGTGCCCTGACCGATATCCCCGTGAAGCACCTTCGCGGATACGCCTGCGTGTGTGAGCATCTCGCCGACCTTTGAAGTCGTAGACTTCGTATTGCAGAAGACGATCGTCTTCCTTAAGTCTTCCTTTGCCATGATCCTTATGATCGCCTGAAGCTTATCCTTCTCAGGGCACTCGACGATATACTGGTCTATGTCAGGATGGTCTTCAGCCTTGGGCATGACATCGATCTCGGCAGCATCTGACATGAATTCCCATGTGATGTTCTGGATCTCTCTGGGCATAGTGGCGGAGAATAAAGCTATCTGCTTATCCTTCGGAGTAAGCGCCATGACTTTCCTGATATCGTTGATAAAGCCCATCTTAAGCATCTCATCGGCTTCATCCAGAACGAGCGTATATATCTGTGAGATATCAACGAGCTTTCTTCCGACCATATCGATAAGGCGGCCAGGAGTAGCTACCACGACCTGAGGATTCTTCTGGATCCTCTCAGTCTGAAGGCGCATGCTCTGGCCTCCGATCAGGGCTGTGACCCTGAATCCCTTGATATATTTGGCAAGACTCTTAAGCTCCGTCGATATCTGCAGGGCAAGCTCTCTTGTAGGGCAGAGGATGAGCGCCTGGATAAACTTGGAATCCATATTGAGATATTCAAGGATCGGAATGCCGAAAGCAAATGTCTTGCCCGTGCCCGTAGGCGCCTTGGCAATGACACTTATGTTGTCCATCATAAGAGGAATGGCCTTCTGCTGTATCGTCGTAGGCCTCTTTACGCCCATCTTCTTCAGCGAGTCCATTACCTCGGGTGACAGGTCAAGTTCTGCAAATGTTATCTCTTCGCTCATATCCACCAACTCATTTAAATATATCCTGCCAACTATATCACAGAAAACGGATTATGATAATATTACATTAAAATATGGAGCATCCTTTATGCGTAAAGTCTTATCTTTAATTCTTGCAGTCACCATGCTTTTCGCGCTCACAGTCTCTGTCTCGGGATGCGGGTCTGATACTGACTATTCGAGTCCGATCCGGGCGGTCACAGCTTACAAGAAGGGGCATAACGTAATCGGCAAGACCGTATCCGTTACGGCAACTATGGACTGCGGACATGCACCCGGAGCAAGCAGAACGTTCTATGTCCGCAACAGCGAGCTTTGGTCGGTAAAGGTCTATGTATGTCCTAACGAAGGTTCCGGGACCGATGTGATCAAGGGACAGACCGTAACTTTTGTTATAACAGGCATCGACGCCCATAATGCTCCGACATTTTATCTGGAAGGCGATGTAGTCAGCTGAATTGTTTTATAATGATCAATAATTTAGATATGGAGATTTAATATGGCTAAACGTGTTTTTCTTATAGTTCTGGACAGTTTCGGAATAGGCGGCGCACCTGATGCCGCAAAGTTCGGTGATGAAGGCAGCAACACCCTTGCCGCTGTGCTCTCATACTCCAACGATGCTTTTCCGAATCTTGCGAAAATGGGACTTCTCGCGATCGACGGCGAAAACGACCCACGTATAAAAGCATATAAAGATGCCCAGGCATTCATTCCCTCACCCATCGGTTCTTATGCAAGGGTACGCGAGGTCTCGGCAGGCAAGGATTCCACTATAGGACACTGGGAGATCGCAGGAATCATTTCAGACAAGGCCCAGCCCACTTATCCGGACGGCTTCCCTGAAGATGTCATGCGCGCGCTCGAAAAGGCTACCGGCAAAGAATTCCTCTGCAATAAGCCTTACAGCGGCACTGATGTCATCCGCGATTACGGCGAGGAACACATAAAGACAGGCAAGCTCATCATCTATACATCAGCTGACAGCGTTCTCCAGATCGCAGCTCACGAGGAAGTTGTTCCTTTGGAAGAGCTTTACGATGTATGTCAGAAGGCACGTGAAGTAATGAGCGGTGATCATGCGGTCGGAAGAGTCATAGCAAGACCCTTTGTCGGAGAGCCCGGGAGCTTCACAAGGACTGCTAACCGCCATGATTTCTCTCTTGCCGCTCCGTCTTCAACCATGCTCGACCTCTTAAAGAGTGAAGGCTATGATGTGATCTCGGTCGGTAAGATATACGACCTCTTCGCAGGAAGGGGCCTTACGGAATCCAATCCCACCAAGGGCAATACTGACGGTATCAACAAGACAATAGAGATGATGGACCGTGACTTTAACGGTCTCTGCTTCATAAATCTCGTCGATTTCGACATGAAGTACGGCCACAGGAACGATATCGAAGGCTACAACACCGCCATGCATGAGTTCGATGATGCGCTGGGCACGATCTTAAGCAAGTTAAGAGACGATGACCTTCTCATGATCACTGCAGATCACGGCTGCGATCCCTCAACCGCTTCAACAGACCATTCAAGGGAATGCATCCCTCTCCTGATCTACGGCGCCGGATACCGTGTTCCGAACAACATGGGCGAGCTCACGGGATTCAACAATATTGCCGGCATCGTGCTGACAAGCCTTATGTCAGCAGACTATAAGCACGACTTCGTTCCGGAAGCCAATACGAACAGGCCTGATCCTGAGAACATCATGAGCTATGTCGATCTTACAAACCTTAAGACCGTAGCCACAACCGATGACATAAAAGACCTCATCGAGAGAGCTTCTGCCCTTAAGACAGCATCCGTCTGCATCCCTCCCTGCTATGTAAAGGACGCGGTACGCTTCTCTCAAGGCAGGGTAGCAGTATGTACGGTCATAGGTTTTCCTAACGGCTATTCGACAACAGGCTCCAAGGTATATGAAGCAAAAGAAGCCTGTGACAACGGCGCTTCCGAGATCGACATGGTGATCAACATCGGCTTTGTTAAGGCCGGCAGATATGACGAAGTGTATGAAGAGATAAAGCTCATCGCTGAAGCCGTTCACTCCAAAGGCGCCATCCTTAAGGTGATCATTGAGACATGTGATCTTACGGAAGACGAGAAGATCCGCCTCTGCAGGATCGTAAGCGATGCAAAGGCAGATTTTATCAAGACATCCACGGGCTTTGGCAGCGCCGGAGCCAAGGTCGAAGATATCGTTCTCATGAAGAAGAACGTAGACCCGGAAGTCAGGATCAAGGCCGCAGGCGGCATCAGGACTGAGGATGCTGCAAAGGAAATGATTGCAAACGGTGCCGACAGGATCGGAGCATCCAGACTCGGAAACTGAGCACAAGCAAATTTTTGTTCGTTTTTGGCTAAATTGCCGTTTTAGTCCCATTATTCGAACTTAACACGTGGTATAGTACCTCCAAGAAAGAACATTTGAACTTTTTTGGAGGAATTACTTATGTCACCACTCGATATGCTTATCTTCTTTTTCTTTATTCTCGTAACTATCAAGGCTGCAACTTCCTGCATTGATTACTGGAAGGATGTCGATGATGAGATCAGGGAAGCTTCTGCTCCCGCTCCTTCCAAGGCGCCTGTCAGAGCTTCACTCTCCAGAACAGTCAGGACAGGTATTCCCTCTTCTGTCCGTGTAACTCCCATCAAGCGTGTTAACAAGCCGGCAGTCATCACTGCCCATACATATATCAATAACGACCATGTCTATCTTAAGGATAAGGGTGCCGCGTAACCGACCAAAGACAGCATACCCAAAATCCGTTTTTTCTCCGTAAAGGGAATAATCCGGCCTTGCTTAAACAACCGTTCTTCCGTACCACACCCAAAAGCAAGGCCGGGATATCTCCCGGCCATGAACTCTTAAATCACTGTCGATCTCAGATCAGAACGACATCTTGTTCTTTCCTTCTCTCTTTGACTTGTTGAGCTTTCTTTCAGCTCTGGAGAGCAGGTCGGACAGATCAGGCTCAGAATTATCGAACATCGCAAGACCTGCCGAGATAGTTACGCTTTCACGCTTGCCGTCAAGGATAACAGGCTCGCCTGCGATATTTTCGACAAGCTTTTTAGCCATTCCGACAGCCGTGATCTTCTCTATATCGAGAAGGACTATCGCGAATTCGTCACCGCCTGTGCGGAAGCAGGTATCTTCGGTTCTGACATTAGCCATGCACTGCTCGGCAATGCTTCTTAATACGATATCGCCGTTCTGCTGGCCATACTGGTCATTGATGTGCGTCATGTCATCGACATCGATGACAAGGAGAGCGAATGTGCTGCCGTCAGATCTCTTCTCATAGAGGCTTGCATACTTTTCGAGCGTCTCGTAGAAGTAGCGTCTGTTATAAAGACCGCTTAAGTCATCTACTCTGGCAAGGAGTTCCATCTTGTGATAGGAACGCTCAAGTTCGAGCTCCAGATTCTTCATCTCGGTGATGTCTCTGCTGATACCCCATGTGCCGACGATCTCATTATTCTTGTCGTACAGAGGATATTTGGATGCACTGTAGTACTTTATGTTGTCTTCATCAAGAGGGAGCGCCTCTTCATAATTCAGGACAGGCTTGCCGGTCCTCATGATCTCCAGCTCGAGCTGTCTTGCCTTGTCCGCAAATTCAGCCGGGAAGAAGTCCCTGTCGGTCTTTCCGATGAGCGCATTGGGATCATCCAAGCCGAACTGCTTAGCGTGCATTGTGTTATTCCAAATGAATCTTGAATCCTTATCTTTGAAATAAATGGTGTCCTTACCGTCTTTCCGGATCGTGTCAATTACGAGCTTGTCGTTGATCTGCATGTCTTTCCATAAACTAGAATCTACCATTTACTTCTCCTAAAGTTCTGATTTATTTATAAGCGCTCTCAGAAGCGCTTACCTTCGCCTTCTTTGATTTCTATTCCTTCCATGACAAAGGCTTCATAGTAGGAATTGCAGTCAAATGCAGCCGGAGTGAATACGCCGGGCTTCTTCCATTTGTCCTTGCACATGAGCTTGACTCCTGCAATAAGAGCAGAACCCTTCAAATAATCGAAAGCATTGTTGTAGTTCTTCTCATAGCACTCGTCGTTATCGCCCTTGATGATGTAAGACTTGGTGATCTCTTTGTCATCTCTCTTGCTCTGGCCTGTGATATAGATCTCGAAAGATGCCATGCCCTTAGCCTTCTCATCCTCATCCTTCTCGAGTTCGATATCTGCCTGCTTAGGAAGCATGGCAGCGATGAGATCGATCGGAGCTACCTCGACATTATTAACCTTAACGGGAATGTTGGAGAGCAGACCCATCTCCTGGAGGAAATCGATCTTCTTCTGGGGAGGTATATGTTCCTTGGGCGGCTTTTTGCCAAGCTTGAAATATCTTACGCTGATAGCATCAGGGAACTCCTTAAGAAGGTCCGTGAGCATGGGGCTGGAAGATAAGAACACCTTGGTTCCGGCATCCGACTTGCCCTCAATGGACAGAGGATCTGCCTCGACGACCTTGCCCTTCTCAATATAGAAGACCTTTCTGTCGTTGGTCGCTTTCTTGATAGGAATAAGCGGCGGCTTGATGTCCTCCGAATAAAGATTGGTATCGATATCCTTCTTCTTGCCCTTAACATTTTCTTTCTGTTCGCCGGAAACTGAGACGATATCGATGCTGTCGATCTTCTTGAAATGATAAAGACCGGCATGTCTTATGATCGTGTTTGCAACGCCCGGGACAAGGCCTGCGCCGCAGACAGCGGTATTGCAGTTATTCTGGAATTCGATGAACTTCTCGAACTGCTTGGAAAGAAGCGAGATGGGTGACGGGAATTCCGGCACACCGTAAAGTGCACAGTCGATATAATCTGCCTTCGCCTTTATGGCGAGATCCATCGCCGAAAGCGAGAGATCCGGCGGGAGAAGATTAACGACCATATCGGGCGCAAAGATCCTTACCATCATCATGGCAGCCTCAACATTATTCATGTCGATACCTGCAGTGGTAACTCTGACACCCATGCTTAAAGCGAGCTCTCTGAGCTCATCACATTCTTCCTTCTTGCGCGAAGCAAGACAAATACCTGATACGTAGGACTGATATTTACAAAGTTCAATGAGCAAACGCTTGGTCAGCTCATTGCATCCGAGAATCAATATCCTCTTCATAGACCATCCCCCAAAGACCTTTCCCTAAATCTAAAATAATTATATTTAAGAAAATACTAATAAGCAAAGGAAAGAATACACAAATTTTAGGGTTTTTGTGCATATACCTTGCAGCCTTTCATAGCGTAAGATACCGATATCCAAACTATAACAAAAGGAGATTGTTATGAAGACACTTAACAGAATCGCAGCAGCTTTCCTTTCTGCAGCTCTTTTGCTCGGAATGACATCCTGCGGCCAGGCTAAGAAGAACCTCAAGATCCTTGACACTGCTTACGCAGTAGAAGATTACGCTATGGCAATCAACAAAGAGAATGAAGGCCTCAAGGCAGCTATCGATCAGGCTCTTAAGGAACTTACAGAAGACGGCACAATTCCTTCCATCATCGAGAAGTACATTCCTTCCGGTAAGACAGTAGAGAAGAAGGAATCCGTAAAGGGCGAATATCCTGATTTCTCAACCATTCAGGAAGGCAAGCTCATCATGGCTACAAACGCTTACTTCCAGCCTTATGAGTATCACGAAGGTGATGCTATCGTAGGTATCGACCCTGAGATCGCTAAGGCAGTAGCTGACAAGCTCGGTCTTGAGCTCGTTATCGAGGACGTTGAGTTCGATTCCATCATCGCAGGCGTTCAGGCAGGCAAGTATGACATCGGATGCGCAGGCATGACAGTTACAGAAGACAGACTTAAGTCCGTTAACTTCTCCACACCTTATGCTACAGGCGTTCAGTCCGTAATCGTTGTTGAAGGTTCCGAGATCACTGACGTAGATAAGCTTCTTGCAGGCAACTACAAGGTTGGCGTTCAGACAGGTACAACAGGCGACATCTACATGTCTTCTTCCGTTGAAGACGGCGGTGTAGGTGAAGACAGAGTTGAGCGTTTCGCAAAGGGTAACGATGCTGTAATCGCTCTCCAGTCCGGCAAGATCGATGCAGTTGTTATCGACAACGAGCCTGCAAAGGCATTCGTTGCTGCAGCAAACAAGTAATCTTAGTTACTTAAATCTAAGGAAAACAATCTAAAGAGCGGAAATATGGTCTGTATTTCCGCTCTTTTCTTATTTATAATTGAAGTTACTTTTTAAGGGTCGACACTTAAAAATTCGAGGAACATCAAATGAGCGGAAAAAAGACTAATAAATCCAAGATCAGAAATACGCTTATCGTGATCGGCGTGATCGCAGTGGCAGCTCTTGCAGCATATATTTTGCTGTTTATGCCCATGAACAACGTCCCTTCATGGATCAGCAATATCCGTGATGCGTTCTATGCAAGCGCATTCTATTCAGATTTTGAAAACAATTTCATAACAGATAACCGCTATACCTATCTGCTGAAAGGTCTTGGCGTCACATTTGAAGTTACATTTTTCGCTGTTCTCTTGGGTATTGTTTTGGGTGTCATCGTCGCACTCGTAAGATCTTCTTATGACACATTGAAAGAAGAGCTTAAGGGCGGCTTCGGTAAGGCAGTCCTCTACTTTTTCTATAAGCTCTGCGGCATCTACCTCACGGTTATCAGAGGTACGCCTGTAGTAGTTCAGCTCATGATCATATACTTCGTCATTTTCGCTTCCTCCAACAACAAGGTCATGGTTGCCGTTCTTGCATTCGGTATCAACTCCGGAGCTTACGTTGCCGAGATCATCAGAGGCGGCATCATGAGTATCGACAAGGGCCAGTTCGAAGCAGGCCGTTCACTTGGTTTCGGTTATGTAAGGACAATGGCCTTCATCATCATCCCGCAGGCATTTAAGACAGTCCTCCCTGCACTCGCAAACGAATTTATCGTCCTCATCAAAGAGACTTCAGTATCAGGTTATGTCGGACTTCAGGAACTTACCAAAGGCGGAGACATCATCAGATCCAGAACATATTCTGCGTTCATGCCTCTCATTGCCGTAGCGATCATCTATCTCGTGATCGTAATGTTCTTCAGCTGGCTTGTATCGTTGCTCGAAAGGAGGCTCAAGAACAGTGAGCGCTGATAATAACGTAATCATATCCGTAAAGGATCTCAAGAAATACTATAACGACGGAGAGGTCAAGGCCTTGGACGGTGTTACCACCGATATAAAGAAAGGCGAAGTTGTCGTTGTCATCGGCCCTTCAGGTTCCGGTAAATCGACATTCTTAAGATCTCTTAATCTCCTCGAGCGCCCCACAGGCGGAACGATCACTTTCGACGGAGCTGACATCATGGCTCCTTCGACAGACATCAATAAGCTCAGACAGAAGATGGGAATGGTGTTCCAGCATTTCAACCTCTTCCCTCACCTTACGATCCTTAGAAATATGACCATAGCGCCGATGAAGCTCCACGGTCTTTCCAAGGAGGAAGCCGAGAAGAAAGCGATATCACTTCTCGAGAGAGTAGGTCTGGCAGACCGCGCTAATGCATATCCTTCGCAGCTCTCAGGCGGACAGAAGCAGAGGATTGCCATCGTAAGAGCACTTGCCATGGAACCTGAGGTAATGCTTTTCGACGAGCCTACAAGTGCTTTGGACCCTGAGATGGTCGGCGAAGTTCTTGAGGTTATGAAGAATCTTGCGAAAGCAGGAATGACCATGGTCTGTGTAACGCACGAGATGGGCTTCGCACGTGAAGTCGGTACTCGCGTTATATTTATGGACTGTGGTAAAATCATCGAGGAGAACACACCTGAACAGATCTTTACAAATCCTCAGAACGAGAGACTTCAGGCGTTCTTACAAAAAGTTTTATAAAAAATCAGGAGGGGAAGATTATGTTTTGCGAACAGTGTGGTTCATCGATTCCTGACGGTCAGTCCTTTTGTTCTAACTGCGGAGCACCCGCTCCCGTTTCAGCACCTGCTCCGGCAGCAGCACCCGTAGTTGCAGCAGCGCCTGCGCCCGCACCGGCACCAGCTCCTGCACCTGCAGCACAGCCTGTTCAGCCTGTCTATCAGCAGCCTCAGGCACAGCCCGTTCAGCCGGTCTACCAGCAGGCCCAGCCTGTTCAGCCGGTTTATCAGCAGCCTGTATATCAGCAGGCACAACCGGTTCAGCCGGTTTACCAGCAGCCTGTATATCAGTCACCCGCATATCAGGCGAATCTGGGTCCCAAAAAGCTTCCTAACGGCGCAGCTACCGCGGGTCTTATATTCGGTATCATCACACTCGTTCTCTTCTGGCTCCCGTTCTTCAATATATTCACCACAGGTATTCTGGGTCTTCTCGGCTTGATCTTCTCGATCGTGGGACTTGCAAAGAAGAATGCCGGCGGCAAGCCTAAGGCGATCGTAGGTCTCATATTAACCATTATCGGTATCGTTGCTACCATCGGTTATTACGGATTGGTCTATCAGGCAATAGTTACAGATCCTTCGCTCAAGCAGGAATGGGATGATATCTGGGATACATCTTATTCGCCCAAGACATCCGACTACGATTATAATTCCGGAGATCTCTTTATTGACGGCGATTTCGTAAATTCCGACAACGGATATGTAACTGGTGTCCTTCACATCGACGGTTACAGAGTAGATTTCTGATACTGATCTCGAAAAGACAATGATTTCTGCCCGCAATCAAATGCGGGCAGTTTTTATATATGGTAAAATTCCAAATGATAAACTTCTTTTGATGTGGGGGTAGATTTATGTACTGTGAACAATGCGGTTCCTTGATAGAGAACGGTGAAGCATTTTGCTCTAATTGCGGCGCGCCTGCACCGGCACCCAAAGCAGCTCCTGCTCCTGCACCTGCTCCGGCTCCCGCACCCGAGCCTGTGGAACAACCCATAATGCCGGCAAGCGTTCAGCCCATTTATCAGCAGCCGGTCTATCAGCAGCCTGCATATCAGACTGTCGTTACTTCATTCGAGCCTAAGAAGAACAACGTATTTGCAATCATAGGCCTGGTATTCGGAATCATTACATCAGTCTTTTTTTGGCTGCCCTTTATTAATATGGTCCCCGGAATCGCAGGAATCGTATGTTCCATTATCGGACTTACACAGAAGAATGCAGGCAAAAAAGGTATGGCCACTGCAGGCCTCATAACTTCGATCGCCGGCATCCTGATCGGATTCATGATCCTTGGACTTGCTGTGATGTCCGAATCCTGACCTGCAGCTTATTTGTGCTTTCTTCTTAAAGTCTCGTCGTAGGAATAATTCTCTTCAAGGAAATCCTCGCCCTTCTGTTCTTCCTTGAACGACAGGCCGGGATAGTTAAGCTGCCTTAACACTTCGTAAATAGCGACTGCTGCAGCATTGGAGACATTGAGACATCTGCAGTCTGGTGCCATAGGTATCCTGAAGCATCTGTCGAGGTTAGCCCTTAAGATCTCGCCCGGTATACCCGTGCTTTCTTTACCGAAGATAAGATAGATCTCCGAATTCCCGGATGCCTTTTTAAAATCGATATCCGAAGGCGGAACCTTTCCGTAACGCGTCATGAAGAAATACTCGCCGTCGTTCTTATCAACGAAGTCCTGCCAGGAATCGTAGAGTGTGTACTCAGCCCATGTGATGTGGTTTGTGGATGCCCTTCTGAATTCCGGATTATCTATATCAAATCCGACCGGACCGATTATATGGAGCGTTGCACCCGTAGCAACACAGGTGCGCATGATGTTGCCTGTATTCTGCGGGATCTCCGGTTCAAACAATACGACATTAACTATACTTTTGCCTGTTTCACTCATATTCTGTCTCCACAGATAGCGGTCATTTATATAGATGACCGTCTATATTTATGTCTTGGCTGCTGCCAACTTTTTCTTGGACTTTTTGTCCTCTTCAGCATTTACTTCTTCGGGTACGGTCAAGGTAATGAGCTTGGACTCAGCTGCGGCCTCAGCGATGTTGAGCATGTGGTCGCCCAGGCGCTCGAAGTCTGTAAGCATCTCAGAATAGATGACACATGCATCACCTGAGCAGACGCCGGATTTAAGCCTCTCGAGCTGGTGTTCTCTGTAATCTTCGGTCATGTCATCGATCTTCTGCTCCATCTGAGCCATCTTGATGTGGACCGAACCGGGCTTGCTTCCAAGGAGGATGTTATAAGCATCCTTGGTTGTTGCTGCCATCTGGCTTACTTCAGCCCTCGCCTTGTCTGAGAGCTTTAAGCCCTTGCTCTCCAGGAGGTTCGCATAGCCTGAGATGTTTGTGGCATGGTCACCCATACGCTCGATATTGCCGGTTATCTTGAAGAGTGCGCTCATTGCAACTGCGTGTTTCTCGGACATGTCGAAAACCATGGCATGCGAGATGTAATAAGATATCTCCTTGTTCAGGTAATCGACGTATTCTTCCGTGTCGTTGATCGTATTCTGTGTCTTTTCGCTGTTATCAAGAACTGCTTCGATACTTCTCTGGACGTTGTTTCCGGCCATCTCGAGCATTCTGCTGATCTCGTTGCAGAGAGCTCTAATGAGGACTTCGGTACCGACCTGCTCGTTATTGCTGAGCATGCTGGGGTTAAGATACTTGAGATACTGGACACTGTCATCTCCGCCCTTCTTGTCGGGAACCATGAGCTTAACGAGCTTAACGATGAACTTGCCGAAAGGAAGCAATATGATCGTAGAAGCGAGGTTGAAGACAAGGTGCATGTTCGCAAACTGTCTTGCAACATCATTAGGAGACAGGGCTCTTACCCATTCAGCAACAGGAAGTGCATAATATGCTGCCGTAAAGATCGCAGTGCCGATTACATTGAACATCATGTGGAGCATACCTGCTCTGGTAGCGTTTCTGGAACCTCCGATGGATGCGAAAACAGCCGTAACGCATGTTCCGATATTAAGACCGAAGATGATGAACATCGCCTGGTCGAGACTCATGAGCTGCGCGCCTGAAGCGGACATCGCCATTGCCTGGAGCACACCGACACCGGCAGCGGAACTCTGGATGATGATAACGAAGATAATACCTACGATGATCCCGACGAACGGATTGTTGATCGAAGCAAAGATCTCCTTTACGATATCCATCTCACTCAAAGGAGCCATTGATTCCTTCATCAGTGACATGGCAACGAAGATGAAGCCTAATCCTGCAACAGCCTCACCGATGCTCCTGAGCTTCTTATCCTTCGTAAGAAGGCAGAAGAAAGTGCCTAAGAGAGCTACGATAGGTGCAATAGCTCCGACATCGAAAGCGATGAGCTGTGCCGTGATATTCGTACCGATATTGGCACCCATGATGACCCATAAAGCCTGATAAAGGTTCATAAGTCCCGCATTAACGAATCCTACCGACATGACCGAAGTAGCTGTCGAGGACTGGATCAGCGCAGTAATGCCCGCACCGACCAGGACGCCCATAATTCTGTTTCCCGTGAGTTTTGCAAGAACGCTCTTTAACTTCTCGCCTGCAATCGCCTGTAAACTTCCGCTGGTGATCTTAACGCTATACAAGAATAAGGCCATACCGGAGCAAAGCCCCAATAACGCCGGCCATACATCTACCATAAAAATCATGCCTCCAAATGGCTACACTAAAAACCTCTGATCAACAGACAATATATTATTTATTGGAAAGTTGCTTTTCAAGGTTTGAAAATAAATATCAAAGTCTTTTAGAGTTGTCAGGCGCAAAACCCGACAAGAGCATAGATTTTTGTCTGTCTGTGAACGGCTAAAAAGTCCTGAAGTTCATTATTTGTCCGGCTTTTCTAAACCCTTATAAGGCCTTCCCCGGGAAGTTGTCTATCGCGTGATTGAGCCTTGCTATGCACTTTCTGCAGTACTCTCTCTCGGCACCGACAGAGAACTCATCTATCTTTTCCAGCGCTTTTATCGCACAGTCCTTTGCGGCATCAACATTGCCGAAGCAGTTAAGTTCATAGAACCCTCTTATGAACATCGTGTTGGACTCCGTATCCTTCGTGATATCGTCAAAGATCCTGTGATAGTATTCCTCAGCCTTGGCGGGAACGATGTTGTGGTAAGAGTAGTAATAAACAAGATCCATGCAGACACACATGAGGATCTTGGAATATGCCATATCGGGCTTAATCGTCTTCTCTGCCTCAGCTACTGCTTCAGGCAGTCTGTCAAAGAACCCGTTCGCATCCAGATACTCGAAATAAAGAAGAAAATACATCTGCTTCTCCGTATCCCAAACCTTCGTGTAATTAAGTTCGCTAAAAGGCTTCAGTTCCATCTGTTCAAAGGGAACACCGGACCTCAGCATACTTAAGCCTTCCTGGGCATATCCGCTCAAAGACTTTTTGGCATTGACCTTTGATACTACTGAAATGGCAAGAAAGAATTTCCCTATTAAAAATAGCAGGAGCCAGAATCCCAAAAGGAATAACACCGATGCGAGGAAAACCGAGTCTACGTTGAACGCGGCGATAAGGAGCCCTGCAAAAGCTAAGATTCCGGCAAGGAGCACGAAGATCGCAGTTACGATCATGTAGGACTTATCTTTGGCAATGAGCTTCCTGCTGTCCAAATCGGCATCACGCTCAAGGTCAAATGCTGTTTCAACCTGTAATCCGACCCCGGCTTTGCGTCCTCTTTTTTCCCACTTTCCGTTTTTGAGCTTTGTATATTTGAGACCGAATATCATGATATCCGTAACTTTCAGTCCCATGATCTTCGCAAAGGCGAGCTGTATGAGGCTCTTTACAAAAGTCGACAGAACCAGTCCGACTATTGCCATGACCAGGATGAGGATAGGATTATATGTAAGCTGTCCCAAATATCTCAAATACTGCATGCTTTTCTCTTATTAACGCTTTTCGGTATTTATGTTGAATATATTAGCATTTTAATCATTGATAAGAAAATGAACACGCCGCATAGTATAATTAGCCAAATCAAAAACGGCGGCATCCTATGACAAACACAAGAAAATTCTGGACATTACGATATATCATCATCAACGCAACTTATTTTGCCGTATACAGCTGCATTCATGCTTATGCGTCCGTTTTCCTGCTCGAAAAGGGTTTCTCCAACACTCTTATCGGCATCACGCTGGCCCTCGCCAACATCCTTTCAGTCGTATTCCAGCCGTTTGTCGCAGGCCTTATAGACAAGCAGGGCAAGCTCACTAACCGCAATGTCTCCATGGCGTCGACGGCGCTCCTGCTCATAGGCTCGGTACTCCTGCTCCTGATAAAGAACGGGATAGTAGTAATATTTATTATTTTCGCGCTGATATATATGGTACAGATGGTGTACCAGCCGATCATAACGGCGATGTATTTCGAGTATGAGGCGGCAGGATGCCATATCTACTATGGTCTGGCAAGAGGTCTCGGCTCTGTGGGATTTGCCGTAACTTCTTTCTTTACGGGCAGAGCCATCGGAAAGTTCGGCGTAAGCATCCTCATAATTCTGGACATCATCTTCCTTACCATCGCGCTGATTGTACTGTACTTCTTCAAGAAGCCCAAGACCGAGACTCCTAAGATAGAGAAGAATGAGGTAGCACATAATAACCTCTTCAGCTTCATTAAGACCTACCCCGGCTTCATGCTCTTCGTGCTCGCTGCTGTCTGCTTCTTCTTTGCGCACAACGCGATCAACGATTACATGATCCAGATAATAACTCCCCTGGGCGGTACCGAGGCTCAGATGGGTATTGCCGTCAGCTGTGCTGCGTTCTTAGAGCTCCCGACTATGGCGCTTATCGATAAGATCATCAAGAAGATCTCCGTTAAGAACCTTCTCCTGATCTCCGCCGTGGCATTTCTTATCAAGACACTCCTGATGCTCATTGCTCCCAACATGATCGTCGTCTACATAAGCCAGGCCATGCAGATGTTCGCTTATGCGGTCTTCATCCCTGCCGGCGCTTATTTCGTTAATCAGACGATGGAAAGGCTAGATCAGGTCAAAGGACAGGCTTATATCAATGTCTCCATAACGCTCGGCGGCGTCTTCTCAAGTCTTGTATGCGGCAGGCTCTTAGACATCAAGGGTCCCCACTTCATGCTGATTGTAAGCTTTGCAGTTACAACGGTTGGTCTGATAATTGCCTTCCTCGCCCTCAAAGTTGTGGCAATCTCAAGGAAAAGCCACTCTTAAACAAAATTCAGTATTGAACATTGTATAATACCGCGTTATACTCCCAATATAGGCCGGAAACCTGATGGGAGAGATTTATATGAGTAACGAATGCTGTTTGAAGTACCCATTATTAATGGTTCACGGAATGGGGTTCCGTGACAGAAAGCACCTGTGTTACTGGGGCAGGATCCCCAAAGTCCTTGAATCAGAGGGCGCGAATGTCTTCTTCGGTCACCAGGACGCCGTAGGTTCCGTCGAAGGCAACGCGGACATCATTGCGAAGAGCCTTGATGAAGTCCTTAAGATCACCGGCGCGCCGAAGGTAAACATCCTCGCGCATTCCAAGGGAGGTCTTGAATCCAGATATCTTTTTAACCACGGCTACAGCGATAAGATCGCTTCGATCACCACGATCGACACACCCCACCACGGCTCCAAGACCGTTGATTTCCTGATGAGAGCGCCTCATTGGATGGTCAAGGTTGCTGCAAAAGGCAACGACGTCTGGCATAAGATCCTTGGCGACAAGCATCCTGACAGCTATGCCTGTTTCGACATCCTCACGACCAAGACTGCCGAGCAGTTCAATATCGACAACCCCACACCGGACAACATCCTTTGCCAGAGCTACGGCTTCAAGTGCAAGGGTTCTTTCTCGGATTCCGTCTTCTGCATAACTTATCCGATCGTTCGAAAATTCGACGGCGACAACGACGGCATGGTCTCCACTGATTCAATGCACTGGGCAGACTTTAAGGGCGTCAGAACGTCCACAACCCGCAGAGGCATCTCACACGCTGACGTTGTCGATATGAGGCGCAGGCGCTTTACAAAGAAGACACCTTCTTCGGATAACGAAGTCAGCGACATCGTTCCCTTCTACGTCGAAGTAGTAAAGGGACTTAAGGAAATGGGATATTAATACCGGGATCTTTATTCCTCCTTTTTGCCTCACATGATTTCAAGTAGGCTTTAGGTTGCCTCATTATCATCAGGCTATAAAACACCAAGGAGGAATAAGGCAATGATCAGAAAAAAGGTTCTCTTAATACTCGCAATTGCCACTGCAGCTGCGATGTCAGTCTCAGTCACTGCTTGTCTTGCTTCAAATAAAGCAACCGAATCTTCAGAGACGGAAGTCCAGACACAGTCTGCAGACATAAAGATAAACGAAGAGATAAGCAATGACAAAGACGGCGGACATGCGATCGAGGTCAGCGGTAATACAGCCGAGTATTCAAACATCAAGGTAACCAAGACAGGTGATTCCGCTTCAGGAGACGAAGCAGATTTCTACGGCGACAACGCTGCGATTTTCGCAACAGACGGCGCAACACTAACACTCACAGACATAGTAGTCGACACGAACGGCACACACGCCAACGCAGTCTTCTCATACGGCAGCGGCACGACAGTCAACATCAGCAATTCAATGATAACGACTTCAGGCAACTGCTCCGGCGGTCTCATGACTACAGGCGGCGGTACGATGAATGCCTCCGATCTAGACATTCACACAACAGGCAATTCATCCGCGGCAATAAGATCTGACAGAGGCGGCGGAACCGTAAATGTCGACGGAGGCACTTATGTGACGGACGGAAAAGGTTCACCTGTGATCTACTCAACAGCGGACATCACGGTCAGCAATGCAACACTTGAATCGACACAGTCCGAAGGAGTTGTTGTCGAAGGCAAGAATTCTGTAACACTTAATAACGTAAATCTCACAGCCGACAATAACGCCCACAACAGCAATAAGTCAGATACTTATAACGCTGTCATGATCTACCAGTCAATGTCTGGTGACGCTTCCGTCGGCCTTGCGACATTCACGATGACAGGCGGCTCACTTACAAATAAGAACGGCGACATCTTCTTCGTCAACAACACCGCGACAACCATAACGCTTGAGAACGTCGAGATAATAAATCAGGATTCAAACGGTGTCTTCTTAAGAGCAGCTGCAGCAGGCTGGGGCACAGAAGGTTCCAACGGCGGCAAGGTAAATCTCTACCTTAAGAAGCAGGCCCAGACAGGCGATATCGTCGTAGACAAAGTCTCCGCGTTGAACCTTTATCTCTCAGAAGGCACGACTTACACAGGCACTATTAACGCAGCCAACGAAGGCGAAGTTTATGTAGAGAACGAAAAGGGTTCCACATGGGTCCTCACAGGCGATTCATACATCACATGCCTCACATGCGAAGCTGATGCAATCGATCTTAACG
>JAEFBA010000067.1 GCA_016292145.1 Saccharofermentans sp. | reverse complement strand
TTGCAGGTTTCGCCAAGAACGCTTTCCTCTCGCTCTTTATCGGAATCGCCTTGATGGTAGGAATGGTTATCCTTCTGAAATATGTATTCCCTACGACTGAGGTTGCTTCTGATTCTGCTTCTTCGCAGAAAGAGACTCAGAAACCTGAGAAAGAATGATCGCGCCGAACATTATAAGGCACCCTGCCAGCTCTCTTGGCAGCATGTTCTCGTGAAGGACTATCGCAGCGGAAATGACCGCGAAAACCGACTCGAGGCACATTAAAAGAGAGGCAACAACGGGACTTGCTTTTTTCTGTCCCAATATCTGAAGAGTATATGCAATGCCGCAGCTCATTATTCCCGAATATAAAAGGGAAGGGGCTGCGGTTTTTATGTCTGCTATTACAGGGCGCTCGAAAATGAACATCGCGATGATCGATATTATTGCGGCAACGAAGAACTGCATGAAGGAAAGCTGTACTCCGCTTATATCTTTCTCCGTAAACTTGTCGATAAGCATTATCTGTACAGCGTAGAAGACAGCGCAGATAAGAGCCAATATATCGCCCAGATTGATGTTTGCAAGTTCAGCCGGATTGATGCAGAGAAGGAACAGACCGATAAGGCCTATGAAGATCGATATCCATGTAAGTGCCGCGATCTTTTTCTTTAAGAATATGACCGAGAAGAGCGGCACGAAGAACATGTAAAAAGCTGTGATGAATGCGATCTTGCCTGAAGTCGAATAGTAGAAAGCAAACTGCTGGAAATTCTGTGCGATAGAGAATACGATGCCAAGGATCAGGCCCTTCTTTAGAGTCGAACCGCGCAGATCAAATCCTTTGTTGATTATCAGCGTGAAAGGAAAAAGAAAGATTACACCGAGCGTTGTCCTTATGCCCGTGAAAGTGAATGCGTCGATGCTCTGCATGCCAATCGACTGGGCAACGAAAGAAGATCCCCAGATGATGGCTGTGATGAGAAGTAATATGACTCCCTGTGGTTTTGTGCGGCGCATTGATATTCCTTTCTTTAAGCAAAAGAAATATATATTAAAGGAATAGGTTTTGCAAGGTGGGACAATGCGGAATTATCTAAGAATGAAATTGCTTATAGAATTCTCTTCCCAATCAATGTATTGATATCTGGTCCAGTCGTACTCGGTAAAGAATGCTAACGAATTGCTGTATTCATCCCAGTAATACTCCTGTGACAAGATACTCTTATTCTCCGGAAGATGCATTTCCTCAAGAGCGGGGAAAATTCCCGACAACAAAAGTGCAATAACAATGGCTGCTGCAGGGAGCAGGCGCTTATTGGCAGATCCGAGAGCACCGGTCAGTTCCTTTGCCAAAAGGAAACAGAGGCAGAGCAAAGCCGGCATGCTGCCTCTTATGCAGAGGTCGTTATAGTGGCCGAATTCTAAGAACGGGAAAATGAACAGACATAAGGAGACTGCCCACAGGAGCGGTTCTTTTTTGTTTGTTTTGAAGAGGAAGACTAACCATAATCCCCAGGCGATCTCGTGCAAAATGAGAACGAGCGGCAGCTCGCTGTAATCAACTAGTTTTAATGCATTCTCGGCGCCTGCGGGCTTGGTCTGCATGATGTTTCCGGCAAGGTAGAGCAGGAAAAGGGATGCGGATACTACACCTGCAATGTTTTCGAGGCTCAGTATGCTTCGAAGAGACTTTTTGACGTTCTTATCCTTTATCATGTCGAAAACAAACAGGATCAGCATAAGCTCAACTATTCCCATGAATGCAAAGACAGAGAATGACAACAGCGGAGATGCCATAAAGGCCCACTTGTCATATCTTTTGCGCAGTTTGAACAATAGAGAAGTCACTATCAGCGTAGGAACGAACTGCGGGAAAACGTAACGAAGAAGTGTCAGATTCGAAGAGAGCTGAACGTTGATATCTTCGCTTATCCACTGGAAATGGAATGCGGTGACGGTGCGGTCAGGATAGATGATCATATATACAAACTGCATCAGCGCATTAAACGGAGCGAAAAGCATAATGACCGCAAAAACAGCAAGTAAATGGACAGGCTTTCTTTTATTGCCTAATGAACTGTAAAAAACGAGAATGGCAATGAATATTCCAATTGCGTGCCAGATTGCGGAGAAGGCTGAAGCGGCATCAAAGCTTGAAGTGATCTTTCCGACCAGCGCCGGAACCAGATATCCTGCAATGTAATAGCATAAGACACCTTTATCGCCGTTCAATTCATAACGTACAGGCCAAGGCCTTTCAATCAGGTCACTCAGAATGAAATTATGCTTTATTGAGTCGAAGGGCTGTGCCGTAAATCCGCCTGCACCAAGGAAATAAGATAAAAGCAGGATCAAAACAAAACAGATAACTGAACAGACAATGAATGAAGAAGATATCTTTATCTTCTGACCGCTGTCATCCGTGCCTTTGTCGAATAGCATTTTGCAAAGAGCTATCAAGACCAAAATGACTACAGGTATAGAGATCCACAGCTTTATCCATGACAGCATGAATATAAAGACCGGGATAAAAAGATATCCCAAAGCAACAATCTCTAATACGGATGTGGGCTTTTTGTTCTTCAGCATGAATTAATTATAGCATTTATATTTTCTAATATAGCGCTTGCACTTGACATATACCCTATGGGGGTATATTCTTGTGATTGGTAATATACCCTATGGGGGTATGCGCCGGGAGGTATCACTATGGCAGAGAAGAAATGCCCGCATTGCAGAACGAAGGAAAGATCCGAAGAAGAGATCAAGGATCTTATCACGAGGTTAAACCGTATCGAGGGACAGATCAGAGGCATCAGGAAGATGGTCGAAGAAGATGCCTACTGTGTTGACGTGCTTACTCAGGTAAGCGCTGCCAAATGTTCCCTGAACAGCTTCTCCAAGGTCCTTCTCGGAAGCCACATAAGAACGTGCGTTGCCGAAGATATCAGGAACGGCTCAGATGAGAAGACTGAAGAGTTGGTTGAGCTCTTACAGAAACTTATGAAATAACAATCAACCTTAGAATGCGTATTCCTAATGGAAAACAAAGAAGTTAAGACAGAGAAGTACCTTGTTACCGGTATGAGCTGTGCTGCCTGCCAGGCACACGTCGAGAAGGCCGTAAAAGGCGTGGAAGGCGTGGAATCCTGCAGCGTATCGCTGCTTACAAATTCCATGAACGTTATAGGTACGGCTGATAAGGCTGCGGTAATCAAGGCTGTTGAAGATGCAGGTTATGGTGCCTCGCCAGAGAAGGCGGGCGCGAAACCCAAAGGGCAGCTTTTCGCAAGCATGGAAGAACAGCTGGAGAACAAGGAGATCCCCGTTCTCAGGAACAGGCTTATCAGTTCTCTTATTTTCCTGCTCGTATTGATGTATTTCTCCATGGGTGTCTCGATGTGGGGGTGGCCGGCTCCGAAGTTCCTTGAGCACAATATGGTGGGCATAGGTATAATCGAGATGTTCCTTTCCGGCATCGTCATGATGATAAATAAGAAGTTCTTCGTGAACGGTTTTAAGGCGCTCATCCACAAGAGTACGAATATGGACACTCTGGTCGCGATGGGGTCAGGAATATCGTTCATTTACAGCTTTGTAACATTGTTACAGATGACAAATGCGGGCTCTCACGAGGCTCAGATGGCACTGATGGATGAGCTCTATTTCGAATCCGCAGCCATGATCGTGACGCTGATAACCATCGGAAAACTCCTTGAGGCAATATCTAAGGGACGGACCACAAATGCCCTCAAGGCGCTCCTGAATCTTCAGCCGAAGACTGCCGTTCTCATAAGGAACTCAGAAGAGGTCACGGTGCCTGTCGAAGAAGTCGTTGCAGGAGATATCTTTGTGGTAAGACCTGGCGGACAGATCCCGGTCGACGGAGTTATCCAGGAAGGTGAATGCGCAGTTGACGAATCTGCTCTTACGGGAGAATCTGTTCCGGCAGATAAAGTGCCCGGAGATAAGGTCTCGGCAGGAACGATAAACCGTTCAGGCTTTATAACTTGCAGGGCAGAGAAGGTCGGCGAAGACACGGCTCTTGCACAGATCATTAAGATGGTCAGTGAATCTGCAGGCTCAAAGGCTCCGATAGCAAGGATCGCAGACAAGGTATCCGGCATATTCGTTCCCGCGGTGCTCATAATCGCTGCAATAGTGCTGATCATCTGGCTTGCTGTTGGCAAAGACGCAGGCTATTCACTTACGAGAGCCATATCGGTGCTTGTCGTGAGCTGCCCGTGTGCATTGGGACTTGCAACGCCTGTTGCGATAATGGTCGGAAACGGTGTTGCCGCAAAGAACGGAATTCTTTTTAAGACATCTTCCGCACTGGAACAGACAGGCAAGGCTGAGATAGTCGTTCTGGACAAGACAGGCACCATAACAAATGGTGTTCCGGTTGTGACTGACGTCATTCCCGCAAATGACGAGGCTGAACTGCTCGAAGCTGCTTACGCGCTGGAGAATGCCAGCGAGCATCCTCTCGGCAAGACTGTGACTGAATACTGCAAGGCTCATGAAGTCAGCCTGCATAAGATCGAGGGCTTTAAGGTGCATGCAGGAAACGGTCTGGAAGGAAATCTTAACGGCAGGCATCTAAGGGGCGGCAATCTTAAGTTCATATCAGGCGTAGATCAAGTTTTCGAAAACAAGGCAAAGGCGCTTGCTTCAGAAGGCAAGACACCTTTATTCTTCGAATCTGACGGCAGGCTTGCAGGCATAATCGCAGTTGCCGATACGATAAGAGAAGACTCTGCAGAGGCTGTAAGAGAATTTAAGCAGCTTGGCCTTTACACGGTAATGCTCACGGGTGATAACAGCAGAACGGCTGAGAGCATAAGAAAAGCGTCCGGTGTCGATATGACAGTATCTGACGTTCTTCCGGGCGACAAGGAAAATATCGTAAAGAAGCTTCAGGAATACGGCAAGGTGATAATGATCGGCGACGGCATAAATGACGCGCCTGCACTGACTACAGCAGATACAGGCATCGCGATCGGTGCGGGAACAGACATTGCAATAGATGCTGCTGATGTGGTGCTCATGAAATCCAGCTTAAAAGATGCTGCGGCAGCCGTCAGGATATCCAGAAGAACGATAAGAAATATCCACGAAAATCTCTTCTGGGCCTTCATCTATAACGTCGCGCTGATACCTGTTGCAGCAGGTGCTTACGCAGCTTTGGGAATAACAATGACACCTATGTTCGGCGCTGCTGCAATGAGCCTGTCGAGCTTTACGGTGTGCATGAACGCGTTAAGGTTAAATCTCATAAGACCATATGATACAAAGCATGACAAGGCCAGGAGCGATATCAGGAACAGACTTAATGAATTAGAGATCAAAAATGAAAAGGAGATAAATACTATGGAAAAGACTATCAAGATCGAAGGCATGATGTGCGGACACTGCGAAGCGACCGTAAAGAAGGCTCTGGAAGCTATTGACGGCGTTATCTCAGCTGACGTATCTCACGATAAGGGCACGGCTGTTGTAGCACTCGAAAAGGACGTCGCAGACGATGTTCTTACAAAGGCCGTAGAGGACAAGGATTTTAAGGTTACGGGCATAGGGTAATCCAAGCGCAGACTGTTTTAGCGCCTGTCAGAAAAGTCTGTGATATCGGGAGATGAACTCATGTCTCTCGCTTGGTGTCATTTTGTCCATTCTGGCATGGAATTTTCTTGAGCGTACGTAATAGAAGGCAGAACCGACACTGTCTCCGATGTTATTGGATTCATTAAGAAAATAACTGAAGACGAAGGTAGCAACTCCGAAGCCGAAGCCGATTCCCAGAACTACACTTAAAAACTTGATCATACTTGTTCCCGCCCCCTTTTTACAAAATTAAATACAGAGCGTCCCTGAGTAAGACCCAGACTCTTATGCACTTTTTTAAACATCTTGATTCCCCAGGCGAATGATATTCCAATTATTAATACTAAAAACAAGATAGCATTGGAAATATCATCGAAATCCCAATCGGATTCTGTGAGGAAAATGTTGATCATATATACGGCTCCGCAAGACAGTGCAGTTGCAAACAGAAAATAAAGCGAATAGAGGATTTTCCGGTTCCACGGGACACCGCAGACGACTTTGCCTGTCTCACCGTTAACGAGGATAGTGTTGTGCTTTCCCTTGTGCTCATAGATTACGAACCAGGCAGGGAGCATAGCATAACGCAGACTGCCGTAATCTATTTCTGTATGATGAACTGCCTCAATGATCCTCTCGGGATAGGCATTCATTATATCTGCCTTTGCTTCTTCTTCAAAAATAGCAGCTGCTCTTTTCTCGATAAGATCGGACAGACCATCGATACTGTCATCCGCGATACTTGAGTAGAAACCTGCAAGATAATCTTCATTGAATTCTGTAGCATTCCTGATACCGTATGGTTCAAGCCTTGAGCTGATATCGTACGGTAAGATTCTTGATGCATCAACAGGAAAGTCCCTTATCATGATCGTTCCGGCTCTTCCGTAGTAATAAGTATCAGGTTCGCCGGATTTTGACTTTTCAACGCTTCCCAAAATAATGGCAGAACCATAGTGCTCCGCATCTGCGATCCAATAAGGAATGTAGATTCCGCGGACCTGCTTTTCCTTGAAATGTTTAACTTCTCTCGGAATAAAAATGCCTTTATTGAAGTGCTTGCGTATAGCTTTAAGCGCGTCCTTTTTTGTTATCTTAAAAGGAACGATCAGCTCCGGTCTTCTTTGTTTTGCGATCCTGCTGAATACTATGACGGGATTGCCGCAGAAGATGCACATTGTCGAAGCTTCAGTACCGTTTACGATAACTTCACCGCCGCAATAATCACATGTATATACAGCGCATTCCATGTAGTTATCACTGAAATCCCATTTTGCAAAGTTTCTTTTTGCAAAGTTCCTTATAGGTCCGGGGATGTCATTAAGAAGCGGCGGAGGATCTTCCAGCTCATAATCAGGATATTCTTCAGCGTCTTTTCTTATTTCATCCGGATCGCTGTAGCTTACCGGAAGATCATCGTAAGGTTCGGCTCCCATTATCTTGCTGAGAGGAATGACCTTTTTGTTCTCTAATATATCTCTTGCGTAAAATTCCACTTCGCCGGGAGTGATAAAGGCCCCGCAGCGGTCACAGGTCATCTTCTGTGATTCCGGATCGAAGACCAGTGTTCCTCCGCAGTTTTTGCATATTACAGCCATTGCTATCCCTCCCTTATCCCATTAATTTATCTTATAACAGGAATTAGGCAAAAACAAATGAATTACGGGCATTTGCTTAAATAATACGCGCGATGACAATAAGAACAAAAATAATTAATACCGTATTCCGTCTCTTGAATGTATAATTGTATCTAGCGAGGTGGGGACTATGATACATATTTTAATTGTTGAAGACGAGAAACCGATATCTAACCTTATCAGAATGAGCCTTACAAAAGCAGGCTATTCATGCATGTGCGCATATGACGGCGAACAGGCTCTCGATATGATAAAGAATAATGTTTTTGACCTTATACTTCTGGACGTAATGATCCCGAAGATCGACGGTTTTTCGCTGATGCAGTATATCAGGCCGATGAAGCTTCCCGTAATCTTCCTTACAGCGAAGAATATGGTCGAGGACAGAGTAAGAGGCCTTGAATTGGGCGCTGAGGATTACCTTGCAAAGCCTTTCGAGATCATCGAGCTCCTTGCCAGGGTAAATGTTGTCTTGCGCCGTTATAACAAGACGGATACGGAGATCACTATTGCAGGTCTTACCATAGATACCAAGGCCATGATCGTATATAAGGACGGATATCAGATACCGCTTACTCCGAAGGAATATGAACTGCTCCTTCTGTTTGCAAGGAATCCGGGTATCGCCATGTACAGGGAGACGATCTACGAGCGTGTCTGGAACGAACCGTTCCCGTATGGAAGTAAGACTGTCGATCTTCACATTCAGAGACTTCGAAAAAAGCTCGGATGGGAAGACGTTATTCATGCTGTGCCGAAGGTAGGATACAGGCTGGAGGCTGATTAATGCGATTCAGGCAGAAGATGCTTCTCGTAATGGTATGGCTTCTCACATTGAGTTATGGTGTGGGAGGCGTACTTTTGATCAGGCAGAATTTCAAGAGTGCTTTAAGTCAGATCAAGAGAACCAGTAATGAATCTTACGAGATGATCCTTCAGTCTGTTCAGCTTGTTAACTTCGTAGACATCCAGCAGGATTTCTCGAGCATCAGTAATACGCTCGAGAAAATGAAGACTTCCGAGAGTATCGTCGGGATCAAGCTCTTGAGGGGTGATACCGTCTTATACCAGACCGGTGAGACGATCACGGACTATGAGAGCCGCACAGATTTTGAATCGATGATGTTCACAAGAGACGGCAAGAATTATTACCAGATCTGCGGAAGCGTTAATACCGACAGCAAACCACTGCAGCTTGTTATCCTTTATGATATCTCGCCTGTATATGCGGCAAGAGAATCCCAGGTACGTACTTATCACCAGATCTTCCTGCTGCTTATCGTGATCGGAGGCTTTACCGCATGGATCGCGACATACCTCATGACTAAGCCTTTGGCTAAGGTGTCGAGAACGGCAAGAGCGCTTGCCTCCGGTGATCTCGATGCGAGAGTAAATCCGAAGGTGTTAGATGAGATAGGTCAGATCGGATCTGATTTTGACAACATGGCAGACAGGCTTTCCGATAACATCAACGAGCTTAAGCTCACGATGGAACATCAGGATCAGTTTATGGGAAGTTTTGCTCATGAACTTAAGACTCCTATGACATCCATCATCGGTTATGCGGATCTTTTAAGAAGCCAGTCACTTACAGGCGAAGAAGCTCAGGAAGCTGCAAACTATATCTTCTCAGAAGGCAAACGTCTTGAATCACTTTCATTAAAACTCCTTGACCTTCTTATGATGAAGAAGGAATCAATCAAGCTCATCCCGACTGACATGAAGCAGATGATAGACAATCTTTCGCTGCATCTGCAGCCTGTCTACACAAAGAGAGGGATCATGCTTCAGAGCCGATGTGAACACGGCATCTGCCTTGTTGAGCCGGATCTTTTCAGTTCGGTACTTACGAACCTTTTGGATAATGCCAGAAAAGCTATCGATAACGGCGGTAATATCATGATCGTCGGAGAGAGCATACAGGGATATTACCGCATCCGTGTTTTCGATAACGGAAGAGGTATGCCGGAAGAAGCGATCAAGCATATTACTGAGGCGTTCTACCGTGTCGACAAATCGCGTTCGAGAGCGCAGGGCGGTGCAGGCCTCGGTCTGACATTGTGCAAAGAAGTCATTCAGCTTCACGGCGGAACGATAGCATTTGCTTCGAGAGAAGGAAACGGAACCTGTGTTACGGTTACGATCAAGGAGATGACGTTATGAAGCGGATAAGTACGGTCATTACAGCAATCTTCTTCCTTATGGCGGCAGCACTCGGGTGGTTCCTTCCTCTTGCTGTTTATAATTTCGAAGACAGGTTATCCGAGGGAAAGCAGGAGAGCCTTAACATCGAGCAGGTAAACCTTTCCTACAGAGATGACCTCGCAATGAATCAGAAGATAAATCTGGTTAATTATGAAACTGCGATTACCACATATATCGAACTCGATAAAGGCATCGCTAATCAGAAGGCCGACATCGAACGTATAGTATCTGAGTTCATAACAGATTTTACGGGCATTAAATCGCAGACCGGGTTTGGAACGAATGCACAGCCGATGCTTGCAAACCTTGCCAACAACAGAGGCACCATAGTTATCTGGGTCGTCGATAGCAAGATAAATGACGAGTGGAGCTTCAACTGTCTGGTCGATGACAGGACAGGAGCTATTCTCCGCAGCAGTATCAATTCCGATAACGGACTGTGGACTGATCTGGTAGAAGGTGTCGATCAGTATTCCGATCCGTCGAAATCAATAGCGGAGAGATACAGCAATGCTATATATAATCATTACCAGAGACAGCTTTCCGCAAAGCTCGTTACATACCATATGTTATCGGAATCCCCTGAGGATATGGGCGTAGCATACCGTCTTGTATTCAGAGACGGTAAGAACTATACGTTCCAGGTAAATGTAGAAGTAAGTTTTATATATTGTACGATCCAGACATCTTGATTTTATGTAATTGATGCCGTTTTGATGCCGATTTAGTACTTTTTTGATTTTTTCCTTTGCCATAATAAGCTCAGAAGTTAAGCAAAGGAGGAAATAGCATGTTTCCGGATTTAGCTATAAGAGTAAAAAGTTACGCCGCAAATATGGGGAGCGGTTTCGTAGTGATTGCGGGCTTCCTGCTCGCAATCGCTATGGTGTTTGTTCTTGTTTTCGCACGCTGGAACGGAGTAAAGAATAATGCTTCATACAGCATGACCGAGGATAAACCCAAGTTAGAAACAACGATCAATGATTCGGGATATGTTACCGTATTCATTCCTGAAGCAGATTAAGTAAATCAATCTTCACCGACGAAAACATTCCAGGATGCAATCTCTGTATCATCTATGGTCTTCATAACGAGTTTTGCATTGTCGAGAAGATAGTCGCTGTAGCCCGAAGACCAACCGCGTTTAACCAGTTCCTTGACAACCTCGCCGCTTATACTCTCTATAAGATCGACCTTACCCAGACTTTCTTCTTCGCTCATTTGAGAAAGCTTTATAAGCGGTTCTATCACGCAGCTCAAGACGGTAAACTCTTTCATCGCTCTGAAACGCCACTTGTAATATGGCATATAGCGGCCGTTAAGAAGGAACAATGCCGCAGTAATCTTGTATATGAATTCTGTAACGCAGAAATAAGCGGCCCCTACGTCACCACGTTTTATTGAGCGAACATAGTTGAATTGCCCGGTTTTACCCGCCATGGCAAGGTCTGCAGCGACTTTCTTCTTCAATATGTTTTCAGGATAATAACCAGCCCAAACATTTCGAATAGCACTAAATTTAGCCGGAGGGTCACGGAATACTTTTCCGTTGACTGCTTCGGCTAAGTGCATTTGGGGCGTAGCAAGCCAGTCCTGCGTGGTAACCGGAGCATGTGTCATTCCGGTATGTTCGTAATAAAATTCCTCGATGCTGTGAACGCCTACCCGGTGACGCCTTGCGCCTGTCATTATCGGTGACGGTTCAGCCATCCCGACATCGCTTCTGTGACTTAAGATGAATTCCTGTACCGGAAGATCCTCATATGCTTTTTGCAGATCATCGCCGATCTGCTTTTTTAATTCTTCCGGAAGCCACAGGCAGAAGCCCGGCGCATAGTCGTGATCTCTTGAGATGTAGTCATCGTAGCCAAAGCATTCGGACGTCTGGCCGGCAAGGCCTGCCGCGATCTGATCTTTATATTCGGGGAAATCCTTTTCGAGCATGGGAAGACCATACTCTTCGAAAAAAACTTCAGATATCTTAAGTCCGTTCCACATAACGAGATAAACCTCTGCAAAAAATAAGAAGCGCTGACTTATCAACGCTTCCTATATTTTACATTAGTTTTGTCGAAAACTATTATTTCGAAGCAGCCATCTGCTGTGCCTGAACTGCGGTGATAACGATAACGCCTGCAAGCTCGTCTACGCTGCATCCTCTGGAGAGGTCATTTACAGGTGCTGCAAGACCCTGGAGGAAGCTGTAAGCCTCAGCCTTGCCGATCCTCTGGATGAGCTTATAACCGATATTGCCTGCTTCAAGGTTAGGGAAGATCAATACATTAGCCTGGCCTGCAACAGGTGAACCGGGAGCCTTCGAAGCACCGATCTCGGGGATGATCGCAGCGTCGAGCTGGAGTTCGCCGTCCAGAAGGACATCAGGATACTTTTCCTTGGCGATCTTAACTGCCTCAACTACCTTATCTACGAAGGGGTGGTTAGCAGAACCCTTTGTAGAGTGGCAGAGGAATGCGACCTTTGCTTTCTTGCCCATAAGAGCTTCAAAAGATGCAGCAGATTCAGCACCGATCTCAGCAAGTTCTTCAGGGTTAGGATCCTGCATCAAAGCGCAGTCAGCACAGAGGATGATGCCGTCTTCACCGATGGTCTTGTCGGGAAGTTCGAACATGAAAGCTATTGACGCGATCTTTCTCTCAGGTGCCGTCTTAATGATCTGAAGAGCAGGGCGGAGCATGTCTGCTGATGTATGGCATGCGCCGGATACGAGACCGTCAGCATCGCCTGATTTGACCATCATGATGCCGAATGTGAGCTTGTCGCTTAAAAGATTCTTTGCCATATCGAAGGTCATGCCTTTCTTGGCTCTGATCTGGGCAAGGAGCGTTGCATACTTGTCGATCTCGGCGGATTTTGTGTGATCAAGGATCTGAACGCCCGTAAGGTCAGCATTAAGTCTTGCTGCCGCGCCCATGACCTCTTCTTCCGTTCCGATGATGATGGGCTGAGCGGTCTTTTCTGCCAGAACCTTTGCTGCCGCAAGTATTGTTCTGTCGTCTTCAGATTCGGGAAGAACGATAGTCTTAATGTCACTTCTTGCTCTTGCTTTGATTGTCTCGATAAAGCTCATAAATATTCTCCTTACAGATAATCGAATCCTTCAAATCTCGGCTTGCCGGGATATGTCTTTGCGTGTTCTTCGCCTCTTAAGACTCTGAGCGCTGCAGCTCTCATTGCTTCGTGCTCAAGCTCGCCCGGGTAGGACGCTACAGGTGCGATCCAGCCGCATGCATCCTTGATGCCGTCATAAACGTCCTGGAAACGCATGAGGCCGCCTGTCAGGACGATGCCGTCAACTTCGCCGTGAAGTACGCATGCCATCGAGCCGATCCACTTTGTGATCTGATAGATCATGGCATTCCAGATAAGCGTAGCCTTGGCGTCGCCTGCCTCGACAAGGTCGTGGATAATATCTGAATTGGACGTGCCGAACCAGGAGGAGAGACCGCCTGTTGCCATGCAAAGGCTCCTGATCTCTTCCTTCGGACGGTCCATGAGCTTTGTGAGCACATCAGTAATTGCCATCGTACCCATTCTTGTAGGAGTCATCGGGCCGTCACCGCCGCTGCCGTCATTGGCATCGATCATTCTGCCGTGCTGGTGAGCCGTGATCGTAATGCCGCCGTCGATGTGGCATACGATAAGATTCATCTCGTTATACTTCTTGCCTACGCTCTTTGCGTACTTGTGAGCAGTTGCGCGGAGATTAAGAGCGTGTGTGGCAGATGTTCTGTAAATGCCCTTAACGCCTGTGATCCTTGCAACATCCTGATATTCATCAACAACGATCGGGTCAACCATGAGAAGCTTTCCGCCGAACTCGTCGTGAAGCAGCTTAGCCATCTGAACGCCGAGCATGCTGGAGTGATAAACGCCGCCCTTTGCTTCGCGGATATCGTTTACAAGCCTGTCGTCTACTTCGTAAGTGCCGCCTTCTATGGGGTAGCATGCACCGCCTCTGCCGACGATGGCATCAACACCGGTCAGATCGATATTATTGTCCTTCAGCCATTTCTTTACATATTCCATACGGTAATCCAGCTGGTCGTTGATCGTAGGAAAATTCTTTAGGATCGCTGAATCGTGGAATACATTGCCTTCGAGTACGCTTTTCTCGTTCTCGAAAAACTCGACCTTGGTTGACGTGCTGCCGGGATTTACTACAAAAATCCTGAATACTTTGGAATCTGACATAGAATTTTCCTTCTTTTTATAAAGATAACTACGACAGTATACACGCATTTTGCCCAAAATAAACATATGCCAATTAATAGAATAATTAAGGCAGCGTTAAGGTTCGGTTTTGTTGCTATTAATGAAATGTAGGTATTATTTAAGTATAATTAGCTTCGGTGTGAACCGTGTAAGGGACAGTCAGGAGGAATTTATGGAAAATAAAGCTTTGCGCAAAGGCTTATCAGTCACAGCAATCATACTTACCGTGATCCTGGCACTGCTGCTCAGCTTCAATAATGCAAACGGCCTTGTTTACGGCGATGAAGTGTCATTATACGGTATTCCGTTCATCGCAGCTTTTGCCATTCCTCTTTTAGCTGTGCTTATCGTACTCGCCCGTTGCTGCAACAGCACCGATACTGTGGAAGAGACTATGGCCGCAGTAGCGTCCAGATATGCAATCTGGGGCTGGTGCTTCATATTCCCGATCAAATTTGCTTCGGCGGCTTTGGACCTCATCTGCCCTGAATTCTACAACGCGCACTTTACAACTATCTATCTTCTTATGAATTCATTCAACGTAAGCGTGCTCGGCTGCCTTGTTCTGGGACTTTCTCTCAAAGTGCTTCCTTCCGTAAAGATAGAGAAGAAAAAACTTACTTTCGGACAGATAATGCTCCTCATTATGATGGTCTACGGTCTTGGACAGGTTGGATCCCTCATGGGCATGCCCATTCATACCGCTCTGTCATCTGTCACTTTATTCGGAGATAATTCTTCCGAAGATGCATTGAGCAGCCTTAAAGACAGCCTGATAATCGGCTCTGATACGGTCATCAGGATCATTACCGTAGGCATCATGCCCGCGATCTTCGAGGAGCTCTTATTCAGAAAGTTCTTGATCGACCGCACTCTCCGCCACGGTGAGTTCATCAGCTGTGCAATGTCCGGAATCATGTTCGGACTCTGGCACGGCAATTTCCAGCAGTTCTTCTTTGCGTTCTTTTTAGGAGTTCTTTTCGCATTCGTCTATATCCGCACAGGAAGGATCATCTATACAATGATCCTCCATGCAAGCCTTAATGTCGTAACTTCTTCCATCACAGTCGAATTGCTCGCCGAGCTGATGAAGCGCATGGGCATGGACATGAGCAACGGAACTATAAATCCGAATATTGATTACGATGCCATGATGAAGTCGGTTATGCCGCTTCTTCTCGTCCTTCTGGTTTGGATCATCACCCTCGCGGGATTCCAGATCGCAGGCTTTGTAATGGTCATCGTTAAACGCAAGAAGTTCAAGCTCATGCCGATAGTAGGGGAGCTCCCCAGAAAGCAGATCCTCCGCACCATGACGCACAGCGTAACCATGTGGGTCTTCTTCTCTTTGGCATTGCTCCTGTTCGTATATACATACCTGCCGGATATACTGGCGTTTATATTCAAATAAGAGCAGCCAATCGTATAACTGACCAATATCGAAAAGCAGACCTATTACTGGCAAAACCGATTGTATGATTATTTGGCGATTCTGCCCTGATTTCGTCAATGTTTTCGTCAATTCAGCCCGAATTGAAGTTTGTGTGACGATTTGAGGCTGTTATCGTCAATTTTTTATCAATCGGGGAAAACGCATTTTCAAAGACATAAGCAGCACTTTCCCGACCCCAATGCACCAGTCTCTCATGCTATAATGAATTTATTCAGCTAATGAGCAAAGCAACCAGTTGAATGGTTGCTTATGGGGATTACACGGGGGAGAACGTTTATGATGAAAAAAGTATGTATCAGCACATTAATAGCAACATTAGCAGTTGAGATAGTTGGCGTAATAGTTAATCTTATATCTTATG
>JAEFBA010000066.1 GCA_016292145.1 Saccharofermentans sp. | reverse complement strand
GAATAAAACAGTAATCCAACAAAAAAGGCGGTGTCCTATAAGACACCGCCCCGAATGATCAATTGATCTAAATTACTTTGCAGCAGCTACAACTGCATCAGAGATAGCAGCCTCGTCACCGATGACTACTACGTTCGGGTGAAGCTGGAGGATGGATGCAGGAACTCTGGGGGTAACGGGTCCGCAGAATGCCTTCTCAACGATATCCTTCTTGCCTGCGCCTGTAGCCATGAGGATAACTGTTGTGGACTTCATGATGTAGCCGATACCCATTGTGTAAGCCTGTGTAGGAACAGCATCAAGATCGCCGTTGAAGAAGAGTCTTGCGTTGTCCTGGATCGTCTGGTTCTCAAGATCGATGCACTGTGTGTTAACGCAGAAAGCGTCAGCAGGCTCATTGAAGCCGATGTGTCCGTCTCCGCCGATACCGAGAAGCTGGATATCAAGGTGTCCAAGAGACTCGAGGATCTTGTCGTAATCTGTGCATGCCTTGACTGCATCTGCCTCAAGACCGTCAGGTACGTATGTCTTGCTCTTGTCGATGTTTACGTGATCGAAAAGATTTGTGTTCATGAAATATCTGTAGGACTGGTCATGATCACCGCCAAGGCCTCTGTATTCGTCAAGGTTAGCGGATGTGACCTTAGAGAAATCAAGGCTTCCTGCCTTATACATATCTACAAGGTCCTTATAAGTTCCTATAGGTGTCGATCCTGTGGCAAGACCGATCTTGCAGTCGGGCTTAAGCCTGATCTGTGAAGCGATAAGCTCAGCACATGCCATTGAAGCTTCTTCGTAGTTACTCTTTCTGATGACTCTCATAATTCAATTCTCCCAACTTTTTTAGTGTGTATATAAAACGGCTTCGCATGAAACCATACGAAGCCGTAATACTCTTTAGTCTGCTGCAAGGCCCTGTTCTTTAATGACTGCGATGAGCTGATCTACATACTTCTCACAGAGTTCATCCGTCTTGGCCTCTACCATGACACGGATCTTCGGTTCTGTGCCGGAAGCACGAAGAAGCATTCTTCCGTCGCCGCCCAACGCCTTGTTGACTTCTTCGACGCCCTTAAGGACTGCAGGATTCTTCTGAGCTTCTTCCTTGTCCTTAACGACTACGTTCTTGAGGCACTGAGGGAACATCTTCATCTCACCTGCAAGCATTGAGAGAGGGAGCTTCTTCTCGAGCATGGTCATGAGGACCATGAGTGATGTAAGGATTCCGTCTCCTGTTGTTGCATACTTTGCGAAAATGATATGGCCTGACTGCTCACCGCCTAATACGAAGCCGTTCTGCATCATGTTCTCTGCAACATACTTATCGCCTACAGCGGTCTTCTCCGTACGGATGCCGATAGCCTCGCATGCCTTGTAAAGTCCCATGTTGCTCATGATGGTTGTAACGATCGTATTGCCGTCGAGCTTGCCGCTCTCCTTCAGATACTTGCCGCACAGATACATGATCTGGTCGCCGTTTACTTCGTTGCCGAGCTCGTCAACACAAAGGCATCTGTCAGCATCGCCGTCGTATGCAAAGCCGACGTTAAGTCCGTTATCGAGAACGTACTTCTTAAGGTTATCGATATGTGTTGAACCGCAGTTTGTATTGATGTTAAGGCCGTCAGGTGTGTTGTTGATGATGTAAACCTTTGCGCCCAAAGCCTCGAAAACTGATCTTGCGATATTCCATGAAGCGCCGTTAGCGCAGTCAAGACCGACCTTCATGCCGTTGAATGCTCTTGTAGGAACTGTCATGAGGTAGCCGATGTAACGGTTGCGGCCTGCAGCGTAGTCAATAACGTTGCCGATTGCCTCGCGCTCGGCAAGAGGAATCTCCTCGATCTGGCCGTCGATGTAAGCTTCGATCTTCTCTTCGATCTCTGCCTCAATCTTCTGGCCGTTGGCACGCATGATCTTGATTCCGTTGTCATAGAAGGGGTTGTGGGATGCGGAGATCATGATTCCGCAGTCAAAACCGTCTGTTCTGCAGCAGTAAGATACCGAAGGTGTTGTTGTTACGTGAAGAAGGTATGCATCAGAACCTGAGGATGTGATGCCGGCAGTAAGAGCTGCCTCAAGCATATAAGAGCTTCTTCTTGTGTCTTTGCCGATGATGATCTTTGCTCTCTTGTCATCGTGCTGCTGACCATAGTACCAGCCGATGTATCTTCCTACCTGGAATGCTTTCTGCGCGGTGAGAGCTTTGTTTGCCTCTCCTCTGAAACCGTCGGTGCCAAAATATTTGCCCATAGAGGTATCCGCCTTTCGATATTAATTTTCTTTAGCATTTTATCACAAATCTGCTGAATTCAATCGGTTTTTGTCAGGCTTGATAACAGTTCTTGGAGTAATCAGCCCTATGACGAACCAGAAATATACAACGACGTTGATTATGCTGCTGTTAAAGAATGCCTGAACGGAATATGCTGCAAACATGCCCAGAAGTATCCATGTAACGGCCCGCTCTTCTCCGGAAGAACGCTTAAGGATACTCTTTACTGCCCCACCACATGCATAGATCAGCAGAGCCAGATAGTTGATCAATGCAGGAACGCCCTGGGTAACCATAGTATGAAGATACTCATTATGGCCCTTCTCCTGAACGTACATTCCGAACTGATAACCGGGGTCTGATAAGAACACATAGCTGTAGTTATCAAGGCCAACTCCTGTGAGCCAGTGCCCGGGAACACTTGAAAGCCCCATCTTCCAGTTGTAGATACGGTCCGATCCGATCTTGTCGACATCGCCGTTTGCAACTTCCCAATAGGACCTCACCGTTGCTTCCCTGATATAGTCTGTAAAGAACAGTGCTGCCAGGAAAACCGCCAAAAAGCAGCCGGCAAGGATCAGCGAACGCTTTAACGGAGCTCTTACGGACTCCTTATCCTTTCTGAACATTACAGCCATCGAGATAATATAGAAGATAAGAAGGCCGGCAAATCCGACCCAGGCAAGTCTCGCCCTGCTTCCCAACATGACATAGAAAAGGAATGCTGCCAGTACAAGGATCAGATATCGCATCTTCTTTGGAATGTTCAGCTCATCCGCAAAGATATACACGCCGGAGGCGCAGGCTGCGAAGACCAGACAGAGGCCGGCAAAAAAATTACTGTTCTGAGTAAGGCCGTAAGCTGCTCTCTCAGCATGATATGAAGGACAATATGCCAATTCGATATTAAACGTCTGAAGGAAAGCAAAGATTCCCTGAAACAGTGCTACTCCAAGATAGACAAAGAGGATGTTCCTTCTGTATCTCTTATCATCTATAAGCGTTCCGGCAAAGTACAGCCAGTAGTACGCAAGGAAATGAAGCGGATTCTCACAATAAAAGGCATATCCGCGCGAATACTCTCCGGGATTTTTCGAGAACACCGCAGACAGGATCATGAAGAACAATAAAGTGAAATAGAAAACATCTGCAACCCTGAACTTTCTCCTGCCGTAATCTGCCGATACCCAGTAAAGGACCGTAAGCAGTGTTCCTATAATGCCAAATGCCATAAGGATCTGCGGCTGGAAGAATGAAGGCATGATATCCTCATTAAACCGCCATATTATCTCCGTTATGAATTCAGCTAAAGGGAGCGCCACAAGAAGGCCTATGACTGACATGTAGAATGCCTTTTCCGAGCAAATGCTCCTGATACTATTCCTTAAGCTCATTATCTGTCAGACCTCTCGGGGTTATCTTTCAATTTATTGCCTTCCCTTATCCCCGCCTTCATTGTCCTGAAAGCATCTGAAGGCTTTACGGACTTACCGTATAAATTCCTCTTGGCCAATGCAAATCTCAACGCCCAAAGCACTGCATATCTTCCGTACAAAAAGCTGAAAAGAACTCCTCTGTCAAAAAAAAACTTCTCGTTATACCCGTTAAACCACGTGGATTTCCTGGGTTTCTCGGCCCCGATCGCAACAGGAACCGCTTTTATTACCATTCCTGCCTTAAGACAGTCCATAAAGAATAGATTGTCTTCCCCGCTGGAGTATTTTGCCCCTCCGCCGAAGAGGCGCGAGAATCTGACACCGGATTTCCTTATGCTTCCGAGCCTTGCCGCAGCAGCAAACGCCGGATATCTTCCGACTGACCACTTGTGTACATTCATCTTTTTGGTGATGTTATACGTTCTTCGCTCTTCGCAGACATCCACATTGAACATTATGATATCCGCCCCGGGATCAGAATTAAACGCTTCCAGGACCCTATCCGCATACCCTTTTGAATAAACGATATCATCATCGGAGAACATCACGATCTTACTGTCGGCATTCTCGAGTGCCAGGTTCCTGGATCGTCCAACGCCACGTTCTGTAGATTCTATGACCCTGATCCTATAAGCGTTCCCGGTCTCAAAGTCATAACACAGATCCTTATCTCCCTGATTGACGATTACGGCATCACATTCAAGGTTCATATCAGAAGCAAGTTGGACCGGATCCTTACCGAGCGCACTGACCAGCACTTCAAGATTACGTCTCATCAAATGATCTCCTCATCTCAAGTGCATGTATTTAAAGATTCCGTTGACTGCATAACAGCACTGGTAATAATACCTTTCAAAGAAATCAAGACCGATATACTTATAAGTATTCATATTCAGCTTCGACGCATTCACCTTATTGCTGCTGATCGACTTCTTGTGGATCCTGTATGTTATCAAGGGCTCATTTATGCCTCTTGCCTTGCGTCCTGCCCTGAGCATACAAAGCCAGCACGCAAAATCCTCATGCATGTCGTTCTCGCGTTCCGTAAAAGGCGAATATTTAAGGAAATCACTTTTTCTTAAAAGAACTGACGAATTGGAGATGATATTCTGCCTTAAAAGCCGCTTATATCCGACTTCCTCAGGAACATGCATTATCCACTTATACTTCTTTCCGTTCTCATTTACAAATGATGATGCAGTATAGATGAGGTCACAGTCCGTGGCCTTCTGAAGACCGACCTGTTTCTCAAGCTTACAGGTGTCCCATACGTCATCAGAATCTACAAATGCGATCCATTCGCCTTTTGCAAGATTAATGGCCCGGAGTCTGGTCTCAAGAGTACCGATATTCTTGGAATTAACATAATATCTTATCCTTGCGTCCTTCCGTGCATATCTGTCACAGATCGCGGAAGTACCGTCGGTAGAAGAATCATTAATGAGGATCACCTCTAAATCCCTGTATGTCTGCCCGATAACGGAATCCAAGGTATCCTCAAGTGTCTTCTCACAGTTAAATGCCGGAAGAATGACGCTTATAAGCCCGGAAGGATCACTCATGATCTGCCTCCCCTGCTCTTGCCATTACCGCGAAAAGAATTGCAAACAACAAAATTGTCCAGCAAAACTGCTGAACAAACCGACACCGAATGCCGCAAACCGTTCATGCCCTTACCCTCTCCAATATAAAAAATCTATCCCCGGTCCGATTATACATCATCGGGCAGTGTGTTTTCGACAGGTTTTGACAAAATCAAAGGTATTCTGAGCAAAAAAGAGGCTGTCTCCGAAGAGACAGCCTCCATAAGTGTATCAGTTAGAAAACTTAAGATCTTATTCGATCTTTGTGCCGCACTCAGGGCAGAACTTAGGCATAACGCCGTCAGCGGGCTTGTAGCCGCACTTAGGGCAAGCTGTAGGAGCTGCTGCAGGTGCAGGTGCGCCGCAGTTGCCGCAGAACTTACCTGTGTTGCCTGTCTGGCCGCAGGAGCATGTCCAGCCTGCTGCAGGTGCTACGGGAGCGGGCTGAGGATTACCGCAGTTGCCGCAGAACTTACCTGTGTTGCCTGTCTGACCGCAAGAACATGTCCAGCCAGCTGCTGCGGGAGCTGCAGCAGGTGCTGCTGTCTGACCTGCGAAGAAACCTGTCTGAGGCTGACCCTGGCTAGCCTGAACAGTATTGAGAGCTGCTGCTGTAGCGTTGTTTCCGCCAACTTGGCCCATCATACCGAGACCCATGAAGCCGGTAACTGCGCCGTTTGCGTTTCCGCCGGCAGCCTTCATAGCCTCTGTCTGGCCCAAAGCAACAGCTGCACCGAGAGCTGCCTGATCGGAACCATAGAGCTTTGCCTCGTCGACCTTCTCGATTCTCTCACGGGACTTGTCGTCAGGTGTAACGGAAGCGATAGCAACCTTCTCTACAACGATACCTCTCTTCTGGAGCCATTCGTCATCGAGGCAGTCCTGCATGTATCTACGGAACTCACCCTGCTTGGAAGGGAGTGTAGAGAACATGATGCCCTGCGGGTAAGGTCCGCCGCACTTGTTAAGTGTCTCTGTGATGTTGTCAAGGAACTCGAGGCGGGGCTGCTGAGGCTTAGCGGGTGTTCCCATGAAGTCTGCAACTGTGTACTCGTCTCTTACGTTGCCAACGATGTTTCTGAAGAATGTAACAGGATTCTCAACTCTGAAGGAGAATGTACCGTTCAAACGGATATAGATGTTACGATACTCAGGGTCTGCATAAGGTACCGGTGAAGGTGTACCGAAGTTCTGATTCATCATCTCGAGCTTGTTTACAAAGTAAACTCTCTGCTGCTGCTGAATCTCTCCGCCCATCTTCATACGGTTCCAGATGTCACCGATGGACTGCTTTACATTCTCACCGAAATTCTTGTTAGCGAGAATTGAAGGTGCTGTGGATGTATCCCACTTATAAGCGCCTGCGTCAGATACTACGTCTACGATCTCTCCGTTGTTAACGAGGAGACAGAAACAGCCCTCAGGTACGTTGATGATGGAACCGTTGGAGATAACTTCGGAATTACCCTTGTTTCTACCCCTCTCCATCTTGTTAGCACCCTTCTTTACAAGGATCTCCTGTCCTAAAGAGTCCTGTGTGAAGAACTCAAGGTACTGATCCGAGATCTGGCTGTTGATAGAATCAAATGTTGCTCCTGCAACATTCTTGATTAAGCTAATCAATCCCATATTAATATTCCTCCTAGGTACTTGGTCGAATTATCTCCGCCAAGAAAAATAATATCATTTTCTTAACAAAACAACAATAATATTTAACACGATTTAGTACGCGTAATGTATTCTGCGGCTCATTCTGAAAAGCTCAGTATTTGCAAGCATTCCCTCAGGAATCTCCACACCTTCCATGACGCAGTTGGCTACCAGGGGAACTCCCGTGATCTTGGATGCTTCCAGGATCTTTCCTTCACCCTCTTTTACCATCTCTGCGGTTGTCTCTTCCAGAAGGTTCGTGTTATTGATATAACCGTCGATCTTAAAGCCTGCAGCTGCAGACAGTTCCGAGGTCATAATTGCGATCTGCTCCGGGTCAGACGTAAAAGGCCTTAAGGTGTTTACGGCCATGTAGATGACCGCATCAGTGTTCTCGATCCTGTGCTTAAGAGAGCCCAGGACAAGTGCTCCCATGTCCTCGCCGCCGATATCAAAGATGCCCTGATATGACTCGTCATCGAAAATAACATACATATCCGGAGGCAATACCGGAGCATCGACGTTGGAACCTGCATAAAGAGGCGTTACGAGCCTTATTCCGGCTTCCTCCAGGTCCTTTGCGCAGTCCGAAGATCTGTAGAAAGGATTGACGATGTCGAGATCTGCGATAAGGAGCTTTTTGTCCGGCAAAGCTTTTCGCTGGGCAAGAGACATATTGACTGCGATCTCGGATTTACCGCTTCCGTAAGCGCCGATGATTATTGTTAAACGGTGATCAAGATAAAACATCAGAACAGGTTCTTCTTTCTAAAAATATAGTAGCCGCTTCCGCCGATTACCAATATATACAATAATGATCTTCCGATGTAAATAAGATTGAGCTTCGTGTAACTGATACGCATCGAATCCATCTTCTTGAGATCTCTAAGGGTAAGTCCGGAGCCGTCCGGAGAATAATCACCGTCATAGTAACTTATGAAATTACCTGAGAAATCGAGCTCATCGAGATATTCAGTATTTCCGCCAATAAGCTGCGTTGCGTCAGCGCCATAATCGCCGTTAAAGCCGAGATTGGATACGACATAAGCCGGATGGCAGAACTTCCATGCAATGTTCGTATAGGTATCTTTGGTATAGGTCTTTTTCAAAGTTTTAACATAGTCATCCGTATAGATATTCTCCTCAACCATCTCGTCATAAGCTTCATCTCTTGCGGCTATGTAATCATTTACTGCCTTCGCGGGAAGATTAAACGCACCGACAATAGACGAGAGTGAAGACATTACAACAACTATGATTATCGAGAAGACGATCGGCAGTGCGCGTCTCCTGAATATCAGTGAAATAACGGTAAAGAACACTGTTAACACCAGAAGTATGACAATGGCAGTGCCCCACCTGCTGAACATCTCTCCTCCGTTCAGATCGACTCCGAATCCCGTGATAAGGAGCGCTAACAGAGCAGAACCGATGTAGACAGCGCAAAGAATGACCGTTGCAGCTATCTGGGTGATCAGATAAGAAAAAAAGATCGAAGTTCTCGAATGACCGGCAGTGATCTTATTTCTTACGATACCGTCCGTGAAATCCCTTCCCACATGCAGACATATAAACAATGCCAGGAACTTGGGCAGATCATTTATAAAACCGACGGAGATCAGCCAGTTTAAATATCTGATCTCACCTTTGTCCAGCCCTATGTCCGCAAAGTTCAGGCCTGAATCATTCATGAATAATCCGAGAATAAGTCTCAGTAATAAGACAACAATAACAGGCCAGACGATGCAATACACTCCTACGATCCTGTAGAAAATGCTCTTAGAAAGACGTCTGAATTCAAATCTTAATAACTCAGGCATGTGACTCACCTCCTACAAGATTAACGAAGTAAGTCTCAAGATCGGTCTCTCTGGTAACGACCCTGGCAATATTTACACCCGCTTCATTTGCCGCCAGAACGATATTGGTGAGATTGTAATATCCCTTTGCATGCACAACGCCTGATTCGCTGTCAAATCTTGCGCTAAGGCCGTTGGCATTAAGGATCGGGATCAAAGCCTCAGGATTGCCGGTATAGAATTCCGTATGGAGTCCGCCTGCATCTTCAAGCACATCGGCCTTGATCTCCTTTACGACCCTGCCTCCCTCTACAAAGGCGAAATCCGTCGCAAGCTTGGAAAGCTCGGAGAGGATATGGCTCGATATTATGACCGTAACACCCTTCTCCTTATTGAGATAGATCAGAAGGTCTCTTATCTGGATGATTCCCTGAGGGTCAAGACCGTTAATGGGTTCGTCTAGTATGAGCACGTCAGGATTGCCGGCCATAGCGATAGCTATTCCGAGTCTCTGGCGCATGCCCAAAGAGAACTTTCCTGCTTTCTTCTTGCCTGTATCGGCAAGTCCTACCAATTCCAGGAGCTTATCGACCGATTCGTCGATCTTAAGCCCCAGATTAATATACTGATAGATGAGATTATCTCTTGCAGAAGCATTCGAATAGATCGAAGGAAGTTCGACCAGCGCTCCGACCTTGCCCAGTGCCTTGTTGTCAAATCCGTATTCGACTGTGCCTTTGGTTGGCTTTTGAAGACCGGATATGATCCTCATTATCGTGGTCTTGCCGGCACCGTTCCTTCCGACGAGTCCGAAGATCGAACCCTTAGGCACGACAAAGCTCATGTCATGCAGCACATGCGCACTGCCGTAGTCTTTGCATACGCCGTTGACCTTTAAAATATAATCAGACACGTATTTATCTCCTTGTATTCCCTTGATTGACAGGCGTAATGCCCATCTTGGATATTATAACAAATTAGATAAGATACAGTCTTAATACAACCTTAATTACGAATGAGTTTTGAGGCACGCTCTCCGATAAAGACCGCTGCGACCATTTTTACGATATCGGGAATGATGAACGGGAATACGCACCAGCCCATGACTGTCGCAAGTCCTACAGGGCCTGTCTGGGCCGCATAGACCGTCATGAACCAGATAACGCCGACGATATACATTATGATCTCGAAAATAACAAAGCTTATCATACCGAATATCCAGGTCTTGACCGAAGATGTCATGAGTCTCTTGAAGATAAGCTTTTCGAGCATCCAATAGACAAGGGCAGCGATCAGGAATCCGACAAGGAATCCGCCCGTAGGGCCTGCAAAGGATGCTATACCTCCTTTAAAGCCTGCGAAAACAGGCACACCGACTGCACCGAGAGCCAGATATACGAGAACAGCGATAGTGCCTCTTCTTCCGCCTGTCGTGAGCATTACGGCGAGGATTCCCAATGTCTGCAGAGTAAACGGCACAGGACCTAACGGGATGCTTATCCACGAACATACTGCGATCAGGGCTGCTGATATGGAAATGAGGACCATATCATAGATAAAGGCCCTGTTTTTTGTTGATTTAGACTTCGAATTGCTTGATTTTACGCTTGTTTCAGGCATTGTAAACCTCTTTGCAGATTTAGTTGACAATCGAGAGTTTACTCTTCTGTTCCTGAATTATCAAGCGATAAATTAAAACTGATATTTGGGCCAGATACCCATCTTGTCGTGGGTATGTTCAGGGAGCTGGTAAAGGTCATGGCCGGGATAGTCATTACCCTCAACGATCACGGGTCCGTCAGGCGTAAGGCAGACGTCCCAGCCGATAAAACCGACCTGCGGAACGACCATTGCCGCCTTTGTGCACATCTCTATTACCTGATCCCACATCGGGAAAACAAAGCCCTTAAATACGGCACCTGTCATGGGGTGCTTCTCGTAAAGGACCTTGGTCTTATCTATAGGGAAATCAGTGATCTCACCGGTCTTCTCATCAACGGGCGCAGTCATGCCGCCGTTGTTGAAATTATCGACGCTGTGGCCGTAATTGCCGAATCTGCAGCAGGCACTTGCAACATGGACCTTGCCTTCCCTCTGGATAGTTACGATCCTTATCGTATTTATGGCATAAGGATAGATCGCACTTACAGCCGGATGCTGTACGATTGCCTCTTCAAAGAAATGCGGACGTTCCTGATTTACAAGGCGCTCATAGATATCTTCAGCCTTTTCAGCTTTGCAGTCGATCTTCTCAACCGTCTTGCCGCAGGAACCAAGGTCAGCCTTGGCAAAAAGGATATCGTGGCTGTTTATGAAATCCAGGCACGCCTGCTTATTGTCTTTCCTGATCTCAAGCCACTTGCGGCCAAGGAATTCGCCGAAGCGCTTGTTGAATTCGATCTTATTGTCAATCAGGTCTGTATAAGCCGGATCGTTATATCGCTTAACGAGATCATAGTTGCGGCCTCTGGTGATATATGTGTCGCGCTCTTTGTCGTTGAGGTTATACATCTCATAGAGCCAGTAATCCATATAGCCTGCGCCAAACTTCCTGCCGCAGTGGATCATGTCGAAAAATATCCACACGCGGGACTTACCCGACTTCTCGTGGATATCCTTGATCTTGGCGTTCATCGCCTTATAGTCCATGCGCGTAACGCGCCTTATCAGATACTTTAAGTTTGGCATAGGGCAATTATAATACAATAACCGTATTTTTGTTATAGTCGCAAAATATACCCAATTTCCTATCAAGTTTGTTATAATTTCGGACGAATATAAAATAAGTAACCAACTGTTACTGTATCCTTAGGAGGATTTAATAATGGCTATCAGAATTGGTATTTTAGGTTACGGCAATCTCGCAAAGGGCGTTGAGCTCGCTATCCGTCAGAATCCCGACATGGAGCTCAAAGTGGTTTTCACGAGAAGAGACCCTTCCACAGTTAAGACACTTACAGAAGGCGTAGAAGTAGCTAATTCAAATGACGCGGCAAATTATCAGGACAAGATCGACGTTCTCGTCATCTGCGGCGGTTCTGCTACAGACCTTCCCACTCAGACTCCCGAATACGCTTCAATGTTCAACGTAATCGACAGCTTTGATACACATGCAAAGATTCCTGAACATTTCGCAAACGTTGACAAGGCCGCATTGGCAAGTAATCACACAGCTCTCATCTCCGGCGGCTGGGATCCCGGTATGTTCTCCATCAACCGTCTCTACGGCAGCTGCATCCTTCCTGAGGGCAAGGATTATACATTCTGGGGCAAGGGCGTATCCCAGGGTCATTCTGACGCGATTAGAAGAGTTCCCGGAGTTAAGAACGGCAAGCAGTATACGATCCCTGTGGAAGCAGCACTCGAGGCAGTAAGATCCGGTTCCGAGCCTGAGCTCACAACACGCCAGAAGCATACGAGAGAGTGCTTCGTAGTAGCTGAAGAAGGCGCTGACTTAGCTCTCATCGAGAAGACCATCAAGGAAATGCCCAACTACTTCGCAGATTACGATACAACAGTTCACTTCATCTCCGAAGAAGAGTTCGTAAGAGATCACTCCAGGATCAACCACGGCGGCTTCGTATTCCGCACAGGCAAGACAGGTGCAAACGGCGAGAACAAGCACGTTATCGAGTATTCATTAAAGCTCGATTCCAACCCTGAATTCACAGGTTCTGTCCTCACAGCTTATGCAAGAGCCATCTACCGCCTCTCACAGAAGGGCGACTTCGGCTGCAAGACAGTCTTCGATATCGCTCCTGCTCTCCTCTCACCTCTTTCCGGCGAGGAAATAAGAGCTCACCTGCTGTAATCTTTATAATCAGGCTGATTTCAAACCTGCATACCGCCTTAAACCGGTGTGCAGGTTTCTTTTTGCCAGACTATGTCAGCCCATTTAATTTGATATAATTATTTTATGGTCAGGAAAAATGACAGTGCGAAAACCAAAAAGACCGCGATCGTTCTTTCGGTCGTCCTTGTTATGCTTGTTCTGGTCTTCCTGGGGATCATTTTCTATCCTGACATAAATGATTTCAGGATCAGGCAGAAGAATAACAGATTATACGGAGGCATGACCTCCGAACTTAAGGACAGCAGTCTTTATAAGGATCTTCGCAGCGGAAAGTCCATCTGTTTTCTCGGTGACAGCATAACATCCGGCTATCACACGGATGAAGTGCCGTGGTATCAAGCGCTCACGCCCCATATTAAAGGCGAGGTCTACAATTTATCAAGAAGTGGCTGGACGATAAATAATCTCATCGATAACAGCGAAAAAATACCGGCAGCTGATATTTATATCATTGCGATCGGCATCAATGACATACTTTTTTACGATGAATCTTATGCGTCACATACTTCGGATGAATTCGCCCAAAATGCCGGTAAGCTTACTTCCTTGATAAAGGACAGATCCTCCGAAGCAAAGATCTACTATGTATCACCCTGGACATTTTGCGACCTGAAACAAAGCTATTTCGACCGCGGTGACGAATACCGCAAAGCCCTGGCCGCCTACTGCGAGAGTTCAGGCTGCATCTACATCAATGCAGATCCCGTAATAACTTCAGTCCTGAAGAGCGAAGGCTTCGAAAAATACATGTTCAACCAGTTCCACCCCAACGCTCCCTATGGCATCGGCCTGTTCAGTTATGCCGTGCTCAAAGCCGCTCACGATCAAGGTATCTGACCTGTTACATCACTTTTTCGAGAAAACTAAAACAAATTAAAAGGCTGCCACCGAAGTGACAGCCTTATTTAATCGATCGTTATTTAAGATCAGACCTTGATCTCCATGATCCAGCCCTCAGGTGCTTCAACAGTACCCATCTGGATGCCTGTGAGTGTCTCTCTGAGCTTTGTCATGACAGGACCCATCTCCTCCATGCCGGAAGCGAACTTGAATTCCTTGCCGTGATCGTTGATGGAGCCGAGAGGTGAGATAACTGCAGCTGTACCGCAGAGACCGCCCTCTGTGAACTTGCCGCTCATGATCTCGTCGAGATATACTTCTCTCTCCTCTATCTTCATGCCGCAATAGTGCTCAGCAACGTAAACCAAGGATCTTCTTGTGATAGAAGGAAGGATGGAATCGGACTTAGGTACAACGAGTGTGCCCTGGCCGTCTGTAAGGATGATGTTAGCTCCGCCTGTCTCCTCAATCTTTGTACGTGTAGCGGGATCGAGATAGATGTTCTCAGCAAATCCTTCCTTGTGTGCTGTAACGATTGCGTGGAGAGACATAGCATAGTTGAGGCCTGCCTTGATGTTGCCTGTTCCTCTCGGAGCAGCACGGTCAAAGTCAGAGATCTTAACTGCGATCGGCTTAGCGCCGCCCTTGAAGTAAGGGCCTACAGGTGTAGCGAAGATCCTGTACTGATAGTCATCAGCAGGCTTAACACCGATAACGGGGTTAATACCGAAGATATAAGGTCTCAGGTAGAGTGATGCGCCGGAACCATACGGAGGAACCCAAGCTGCGTTGCCTGCAACTGTCTCCTGGACTGATCTGAGGAATAATTCCTTGGAAATCGGGGGAATCTCGAGGCGGACTGCAGAGTCATGAAGTCTTTCAGCGTTGAGGTCAGGACGGAAAGTAACGATCCTGCCGTCTACTGTCTCATAAGCCTTAAGGCCTTCAAATACTGTCTGTGCATACTGGAGAACGCCTGCGTCTTCGCTCATGACGATCATGTCGTCATCGATGAGCGCGCCTTCGTCCCATGCGCCGTTCGTGTAGTTAGCTACGAATCTCTTATCTGTCTTCTGATAAGAGAAGGTCAAATTTGACCAATCGAGATTCTTCTTTTCCATAAAACTATCCTTCTTTCTTAAAGATGTTTTTAATTAGTTAAGCATTGTACCACTCAAAAAAGCCAAAATCATCAATGATTTAAACAAATCTGTATCCGCAGGCGTGGTAAACCTTCTTGCCTGCCTTGATGACAGGAGAAACAAAGCCTTCAAGATTAACGGCATTAGGTACCATCTGAGCCTCAAGGCAGATAGCATCGTACTGGCCGTAAGCCTTTGTTGTCTTGATGTCAAGCGGGCTTCCCAGGTTATTTCCTGCATAGATCTGGATGCCCGGAAGGTCTGTTAAGCACTCCATTGTGATTCCTGACTCAGGAGCCGTAACAGCTGCAGCAAAGGAAAATGTGCCTGCTGAAGTATTAAGGCAGAAGTTCTGGTCGATACCCTTGGAGATAACCATCTGGTGGTCATCGCTGTCATTGAGCTCGCCTATGAATCTGTATTCCCTGCAGTCGAAAACAGTGCCTTCAACATCCAGAAGCTCACCTGTAGGAACATTCATATCGTCCTTGATCGTGATCTTGTCGGAGTTGATCATGATGAGGTCATTATTAACAGTACCCTCTGCAGCCTCGCCTCTGAGGTTGAAGTATGCGTGGTTTGTGGGCGCGAAAATCGTATCCTTGTCTGTCTTTCCGCAATAAAGGATCAGGAATGTCTTATCCTCAAGCCAGCAATACATAACCTTTGTAACAAGGTTTCCGGGGAAACCGGTAGCTCCGTCAGGGCTTGTGTAACTCAAAAGAACTGCTCCGCCGTCGCAGCCGGGAATGCCTGCGATCTTGGAATCCAGAATGATCCCGTCTGCTTCTTCCTCTGAAAGGATCTTGCCGTCCCAGAACACATTGTGATAACCGGGATTGCCTGAATGGAGGTTGTTCTCGCCTTCGTTCTTGGGGATCTGATATCTCACGCCGTTAATAACGAAAGAAGCGTCCTTGATCC
>JAEFBA010000065.1 GCA_016292145.1 Saccharofermentans sp. | reverse complement strand
CTTTATCTTTATTGGCTTTATTATAGCCGAATTGACGCTCATTTACAAAAACGGCGCCTGTCGGTTTTGAGACCAGTCTCAACTTTTGCAATTTAGTCTCAATCTGCTCTGAAAGGGTTGAAATGTGGGCTCGAACCCTATAAATTTTGATTATTCACATCCGATCGATCTTAGTCAAAATCGGACCTACAGACATTTTGATTAATAACTGCTTATTTGTCGGTAGGTTTTGGCCTTAAAAGCGTATCTGAACCCAAAACCTACAGACATTTTCGATAATTTTTGGATTTTTATATGTAGGTTCGTTCAATAATCATCGATTTTTTCTAAAAAACTACAGACAGAATCTTCAATAATCGCATTTTTGTCTGTCATCTTATAATTAAAAGGAGCCTATGCTATGTTTAAATCAATCACGGTATTGGAGGAACTGGTTCTTCTTAATAAATCACTCGAAAAACGTATAGAAGCTATTAAGAAACGCAACAAGAATGCACCGGAAGGCTCTTTGCGCATAATTAACAAGTGGAATAAGTATCAGTACTATCACAGGATCAACCCTAGTGAAAACATGGGCAAGTACATTCCCCGTAAAGACCGCTCCCTCGCCGTCCGACTCGCGCAAAAGGACTACGATAAAAAGCTGCTCGAAGCGCTAACAGGCCAGCAAAAGGCAATAGAAAAGTTCATAAAAGACTACGACCCAGACGCGGCTATTGAGGTTTACGAGAAGCTCAGCGCGCCCAGAAAAGAGCTGGTCACACCTGAGTTTTTGAGCGATGAGGAGTTTATCAGACAGTTTTTGAGCCAGCCATACACAAGGCCGGGGTTCAAGAGTACTGACCCGGAATTCTATACGGACAATGGTGAGCGTGTAAGGTCGAAGTCGGAGATACTGATCGCGAATGCCATGTTTAGGAATAAGGTGCCGTACCTTTGCGAATTCCCGGTATACGATAACGGCGTGATATTTGCGGCGCCGGACTTCAAGTGCCTGAACGTGAGGCTGCGCAAGATTTTCTATTGGGAGCATTTGGGTAAGCTCGGAGATCAGGATTATGTGAATCGGAATGCCAATAAGTTCGAAAAGTACACGCTCTCAAAGGATTTCGATGAATCAAGCCTGATACTGACTTTTGAGACGGAAAACCACCCGTTGAATACTAAGGTTATTGAGGAGAAGATACGTAGGTACCTGCTGTAGAAGAACTTACAAAGTAAAAGAGGTTGCCCGTTTGGACAACAAAAAAGGCCACCCTTTAAGGTGGCCTCATTTAAGTCTTATTAATGCTTTCTCTTACGAGCTGCTTCAGACTTCTTCTTTCTCTTTACAGAAGGCTTCTCGTAATGTTCTCTCTTACGAACTTCTGCAAGAACGCCTGACTTTGCGCAAGAACGCTTAAATCTGCGAAGTGCACTGTCAAGGGACTCGCCTTCCTTAACTTTAATCTCAGACATCTTTATCCCCCCTCTCTTCGCGTGGATTTCAAACTCGGATATTATATAGGACGACTGCCGATAAGTCAAACATTATGAGCGGAGCGCTGAGCCGGCCGTCCGGCGCCGCCGGCCAAACACCGTCAAGCCAACGCTAAACCCCGCTATATTCCCTTTTTAACATAAACAATGTATGGTACCGCCTCGACTGTATCCATTTTAAAGGTCATGTTGCTGTCAAATCTGTGGACTTCGTAGTCGGCATTATCAAACCGGTCATAGTATCGGTATGAAACGAGCACGTCCGGCCACTCTTCTGACAGGTCACCGTTCGGCACGTTATAACTCCATACAAAGTAAGTTACGCCGCAGGTGTCGTTCGCGAAAATGCTGTGATCGTAATACGGCGAGACCGCCATCGAATAAAAGCCTACCCTGTTCAAAGTAGCGCCGGATTCAACATAGGGCTTCAAAAACCCGGCTGTTTCTTTTGCACCGGAATATGCATATTTATAATCAAAATAGATCGAATAGAAACCTGAAAAAACGTGAACGGCAAGCAAAATGCCGACAATGCCTTTTACCAGGAGATTTGCTACGTCCTCTATGTGTTTTGGCGTCTTTTTGAAGTCGTCTCTGAAAATGATCATCATCGAAACCAGCAGGAAGAACAGGTATGTCATATGCCACGGCCTGTGATACAAGACGTTCATAAAGATGACGAGGGGCGAAAATATGACCAGCGCCCGGATCAAACAGTGTCTGAAATAATAAATGAACACACCTGTCATAAAGATCAAAAAGATCCATCTGAGCAAATCGTCGTCTATGGTATACAACAAAGTGTTAGTAACGTTTTTCGCAAACTGAATATTATCCAATACCATGGAACAATCGTCAGGTGGTAAGGAAAGATAAGACATCACAAGGATCACTATTCCGGTCGTGAAAAAAGGCATGTAAGTTTTATTGAAGACCGGATCTTTGAACTTCTTGCGGACCATGCAAATGAAATCCCATAGCATGAACGAGCACGTTACTATGACGCCGTATGAACTGGTCAATGCCAGAAAAAACAATGCCAGATGATATCTGACAGGAACCTCAAAACGTTTCTTGTAAAGAATGACGATCAGCATCATGGCCGGGAAAACAAGTGCATACTGCCTTGCTACGACCGCATTCTGATAGACAGCGAAAAAAGTGAACGGCAGCGTTACTTTCACCGTGAGCGGCGCATCAGTAAAGAAGAGCAAAAGGACGCCTATCGCAGAGAATAAGAGCGGGATCACAAATATGTGATCGTAATCAAGTCCAGCCAATTGGAAAGCTTTATTTATCAGGTGCCAGGTAGGCAGCGTTCCTTCGAGCTTTACGGCACGGAAAATGCCGATCAACGAATGGTTGTCGCGTGCAATAAGCCAGCTCTGGGCTTCATCTGCCCATGGTTCGTGATGGATTCCTGCAAATATGGCCATGCAAAGATAAGCCGCAAAGACTATTCCGTAGATTATCCACAACTTTGTAGGTTTGAGTTTATTCATTACTTATTACACTTTATATCTGTTTCTTAACATAAACGATATAAGGTTCCATCTCCACTTCTTCCAGTTTGAATATCATGTGTCTGTTGTAAACACGGATGTCGTATTCCGATTCAAACTTTTCAATATATTCATCGGTTACAGCGATATCCGGGTATTCTTCCGACAATTCATCGTTAGGAGCAGAATAACTCCAAATAAAATAAGTCTTTCCGTAAGGCTCATTGCTATAAAGATTGTCTTCAAAATACGGCGATACAGACACTGAACTGAAACCCCATCTGTCTATAACTGCGCCGGCTTTGTGATACGGGGTTAAGAATTCCGCAATCTCCTTTGCCGGAGAATATGAGTATCTGTAATCGTAATAGACTGAATAGAATCCTGTTACGCACTGGACGGCAAGAAGTGCAACTGCAATGCAGTCAGCAGCGATATTCAATCCCTTCTCAGACTTGTGCTTCGTATTTTTCGCTTCATCCCTGAAAATAAGCATCAGCGAAACCACAAGGCAAAACAGATATGTCATGTGCCATTCTCTTTGATAAACGATATTCATGAATATTATCAAAGGCGCGAAAATGACAAGAAACCTGACCAGATTGTGCCTGAAATAATAACATAACAAGAGCAGGACAAAAGCCAGGAAACCATATTGAATAAAAACGTTATCGATGTTGAACAGCAATGCGTTGGTGGCATTTTTCGCAAACGGGAACTGCGTTAAGGACATCGAACAATCATCCGGCGGCAGCGACAGATAAGACATCACCACTATTACCAATCCTGTCGCGAAAAAAGGAATGATAGTCTTTTTATAGAGCGGATCGTTAAATCTTGTCCTCACCATTCCTATAAAATCCCAAAGCATGAACGAGCACGCTATCACGACGCCATAAGAACTGGTTATTGCCAATAAAAACAATGCGAGATGATATCTTACCGGTACCTCAAAACGCTTCTTGTAAAGGATCACGATCAGCATCATTGCCGGGAAAACGAGAGAATACTGTCTGGCAACAACGCTGTTCTGATAAACGACAAAAAACGAGAACGGCAGCATTATCTTCGCAAGAAGCGGCGCGTCAGTTAAGAATAACAGAATGACGCCTATGGCCGAGAAGATAAGCGGGATCACGAATATGTGATCGTAATCAAGACCGGCCAGCTGGAACGCCTTATTTATCAGATGCCATGTGGGGATCGTACCTTCGTACTTTACTGCTTTGAAGATTCCGATCAGATCATTGTCGCGCGCGATAAGCCAGCTCTGGGCTTCATCTGCCCAAGGCTCGTGATGGATCCCCGCAAATACAGCTATGCACATAAAAGCCGCAAAGACTATTCCGTAGATTATCCATGTTTTATTAGGCTTTATCTTGTTCATATAAGATCAGGAAAAGAACTTCAATACTCTTATGGCAAAGCCCATGTCAGCTTCCCTGTTGTGGGCGGAGACGTCCTTCCTGTTGTGGATCTCTTCACGGTTCTTGTGATAGAACTCATAAGATCTGAGGAGCATGTCTTCGTTCTTCATAGTAGGCTCCCAGCCCAGTTCCCTCTTCAGTTTGCTCGTATCGAAGATAAATGTCGAAGAGATCATGTTGTACTGATATACGCCGAGAGGCGAGATTCCAAGGTGATAGCATGCCTTCATCATGAACTTGGCAAATCTCGGCGGGAAATGCGCGAGCTTGGACTTCGATGTGGAATGATCAACGACATACTGGTAAGTATAGTTAAAGCTCTTTACATCATCTGATCCGATATTGAAGATATCGCTCTTGTTATGACCCAATGCAAGCTCACATGCGCGCGCCAGGTCCTTTGCATAGATGAACTGGTAACGGTTCTCGCCGTTCCCTACAAGCCAGAGCTTCTTGTTGTCGTCAACGAACTCATAAAGGATCGCAAGAAGACCAAGACGTCCCTCATCCATGATGGTAGGGCATCTGAAGATTATTGCATTTACCTTATCCGGAGCAGACATAAGGATCTTCTCGCCTTCGAGCTTGGATCTGCCGTAGATCTCAACGGGAGCAGGCTCCTCCTCTTCTGTTACGGGATAATCGAAATTCCTGCCCCACAGGCAGTTGGAAGACGTGAATATGATCTTATCAACGCCATGATTTATACACATATCGAGTATGTTCTGAGTGCCGTCGACATTGGAAGTCCAGAGTTCTTTCATCATCTTGCGCTCATGCGCGAGCATTGCTGCAAAATGGAAGACCGCATCGAACTTATATGATGAGAAGATCTTCTCGAGAAGTTCCTTGTCTCTGATATCGCCCTTGAAGCAGATGAATCTCTCATCCTTGAACTCGCTGTCACAAAGATCGATATTAACAAGCGTGTGACCCTTTCCGATCATATAACGTGACATGATCTGGCCAAAGAATCCTGATCCGCCTGTAACTAAATAAGTACCCATGTAATTCCTCCAACTGTTTATCAGGCAATCATAGCCAAAATATCTTTAACCAAAAACGCTGCCACGAATCCTATTGAGATCGCAGGAGCGAGTGAGATCTTTCTTTTACGGGCTTTGCAAACGAGCGCGAAAACAATACCAAGCACGACCGCAACGCCCATTGCGATGACCGATCCCTTAAAGCCCAGGAATATCAATAGGCACATTGCAAGCTTTGCAGGGCCGTAGCTGACTTTTGTCTTCATTATCTTGCCTGTGATAGCCGTACCGAGCGCGATCAGGATTCCTGCTGCCAAAGACGCGATGATACCTTCAAAAGCAAACCTCTGAACATCGGGTCTGAAGGCTGCAGACAGGATCCATACGACAAGGATCGCTGCAAGGAAACCGTCGGGAATAACGCCTGAATCCCAGTCAGCCAGTGAAAGGCCAAGGAGCAGCATCTCGAGCGCCAGAGCCGCAATGACTGCAGCGTCTACAACGCCGTGAAGCCAGAGTGTTGCTGCGAACAGCACACCGAGAATGATCTCGAAGATCAGGTCTCTCGGAGGGACCTTCGAACCGCAGTATCTGCATTTTCCTTTGAGTGCGATATATGAGACGATCGGGAAAAGATCAGCCGTGGATAATTCGTGTCCGCAAGTATCGCAGTGGCTGTGACCTAACATCCAGTCTTCACCGCGGACAACACGCCATGCCGTGCATGTTATGAAGCTTGCAAATACAGCTCCGAACAAAAAAGCCAAAAAGATCAGGTAATAACCGACAAACGGTATCTGAAATAACGGGTACGATAAATCCAAGCTCTTTTGCCCTCCTAAAAGCCAATTTTACATCTTCACTATCTTTTATTTTAAGATTGTGGCAAAAAAGTGTCAAATATAAATATAAATAATAAATAAAGATGCAATGCATGCTTTGCTTTTTCCTGATCAAGCAACAAAAACGGGCCGTGTAACAATGTTACACAGCCCGCAGATATGCTGTTTTATTGAATCACAGGATCAGACCTTAAAGGTGAAAGCCTTCTTTCCGGTAAGCCTTTCAGTGAGGCTGTCGGGCTGACCGAAGCCTGCAAAGAATGTAATATCGCCTGCAGGATCTACCTTCTCGCCCTTATCGTTAACGACTTTGAAGCTCTCGGCAGGGATATTGAATTCAATCGTGCCTGAAGCGCCTGCTTCGAGAGTGATCCTGCCGAATGCGGCAAGTCTGGTATTCAGAACTTCGTTGGGATCTTCAGCCTTCATGTAGATCTGGATGACTTCAGATGTACTGATGCTGCCGGAATTCGTGACAGAGACCTTTACATTAACTCCGCTGCTCTTATCGCCGGTGTGATCGACTGATGTGATGTCCACATTTCCGTATGTAAGACCGAAGCCGAACGGATAGAGAGGCTCTGTCTCAAGATAACGGTATGTCCTTCCCTTCATCGAGTAATCCTCAAAGTCAGGAAGGTCGTTTGTATCCTTGTAAAAAGTAACAGGGAGCTTGCCTGAAGGATTTACCTTGCCGAAGATGATGTCGCCGATCGACTGGCCGCCCCTTGCACCCGGATACCATGCCTGGAGGACAGCAGAAGCCTTGTCATTAAGAACGCTGAGATCCATTGCAGACCCTGCCATTACAACTGTAATGAAGGGCTTTCCTGATGCGATGACGAGATCGATGAGCTTGCGCTGTGTCTTGGGGAACAGAAGATCCGGCTTGTCTCCGGACTTATACATATTGCCCTGGTCACCTTCTTCGCCTTCGAGATTCTCGTTAAGGCCGATGACAAGAACTACAAGATCAGCTCTGTTCATGACTGCCTTTGCTTCAGCAAGTCTGTGATACTCACGTGACAGAACGTCCGGCTTCGGAGTGCTGATGTCGCATCCTTCGGAATAAAGGATCCTGACGCCCTCTCCTGCGGCGTTCCTGATGCCCTCTAAGGCCGTGATGTACTCTGATGATGTTCCGTAGTAGTTGCCGATGAGGCAGGCTCTGGAATCAGCGTTAGGGCCGATTACGGCGATGACCTGCTGCTTGTCTGCATCAAGAGGAAGGATGCCGTCGTTCTTGAGGAGAACGATGCTCTCGTCGGAAGCTTTTTTCGCGACCGCGAGATTATCCTTTGTCTCAACATCAAGGTAGTTAAGTCCGTCAAATTCAGTCTCATCGAACATACCCAGGATGAATCTTGTGGTAAAGAGCCTTACTGCTGCCTGGCGGATGGTCTCTTCGGTAATGAGGCCCTGCTTGTATGCGCTCATCAGGTGGATATATGTGCAGCCGCAGTTAAGGTCGCACCCCTTGTTAAGTGCGAGCGCGGCGCTCTCTTCGTTGGTCTTTGTTACCTTGTGATGCTCGTGGAAGTCTCTGATCGCCCAGCAGTCGGAGACGATGTGTCCTTCGAAATTCCACTTGTCACGGATGACGTCCTGCAGATAGGAGTGACCGCAGCATGGCTCGCCGTTGGTCCTGTTATAGGCGCCCATTACGGACTCGACCTTTGCTTCCTTTACGCATGCCTCGAAAGCGGGCATGTATGTCTCATAGAGATCCTTATCGTTGCATGTAGCGTTGAACTGATGCCTTAAAGCCTCAGGTCCGGAGTGGACAACAAAGTGCTTTGCGCAGGCAGCGGTCTTCATGTATTCGCCGTCACCCTGAAGTCCTTCGATGAATGGGATCGCAAGCCTTGAGATAAGGACCGGATCTTCGCCGTATGTCTCCTGGCCCCTGCCCCACCTCGGGTCACGGAAAAGGTTTACGTTAGGTGACCAGAATGTAAGTCCCTTATAGATGTCACGGTCGCCGTTAGCCTTGTATTCGTTGTATTTTGCACGTCCTTCGTTGCCGCAGACCTCACCGACTTCGCCCATGAGTTCCGTATCGAAAGTAGCGCCGAGGCCGATTGCCTGAGGGAAGCTCGTGGCCGTTCCGGCTCTTGCTACGCCATGCAGTGTCTCGTTCCACCAGTTGTACTCCGGAATGCCCAGGCGGTCGATCGCAGGAGAGTCGTATCTGAGCTGCGAGCAGGCCTCTTCAATGGTCATTTTACTTACTAATTCTTCAGCTCTTTGCTTCGCTTTTTGTCTGTCCATAAGCAGTATTCTCCTGTCTTGAAATTAATAGTTAAATTTTACAGTACGCGAAAATGTTTATGTATCACATTCTGCTTGATATTTTACAGATTTTGCTATTTTTATGCGCATATAGGCTTGAAAACGACTAAATCAGTATATAAAATTGTAGCAGTCACTTTTATTGATGGGGATTAATAATGCAGTTTAACGATAACTCCGTTCCCGGTAAGTATCAGCAGCCTATCGGCAGTTTTGCCGGCAGGATCGTCAGCAACGACGTAGAAGAAGTTGATTTCATTCCGGGCGCCAATATGCGCATCTGGTATAACAACCGTTCCGAGGACTACCCTGTCCATAAGCACAGTTGTCTGGAGATCACGATCCCGATCGAGAAATCCTATACCTATATCTTCGACGACAGAACGATAATCCTTAAGGAGAAAGAGATCCTTCTTGTGCCGCCGGACATGCTTCACAAGATCGCCGGAACAAGGTCCGGTATCAGGTTTATCTATCTGTTTAATATCGATTTTCTGCAGGGGCTCTTCGATTACGATGAGTTCAGAAAGATAATCAAGGAACCTCTGCTCATTACTCCCGAGACACATCCGGAAGTATACAGCCTTATCTTCGAGAGATTCATGGAGATCAACGATCTCTACTTCTTCTACTCGACAACGGTAAAAGAGATGTCCATCTACAGCAAGCTCATGGATGTATTCGGAATGCTCATGAAGAAGGATTATTCCGACAGCCTCGTCGTGGTTCAGAACGACAAGCAGCGCGAAGTCTACATCAAGTTCAAGTCGCTTGCTGAATGGCTCGCAATGCACAGTTCAGAGAACGTCTCAATGGATGAGGCAGCAACTCACGTCGGTTATTCGAAGTTCCACTTCGCCCGCCTCTTTAAGGAATATACCGGCATGACTTTCAACGACTATCAGACGACATTAAAGCTTAAGGAAGTCGAAAGGCAGCTCACCGACACCGATCTTCAGATCAGTGATATCGCGATGTCCTGCGGATTCAATAACCTGACTTCATTAAGCCGCTGCTTTAAGAAGCAGTACGGGTGCTCACCCTCCCAGTTCAGGAACAGGATGAGACGGTTAAAGAAGAAATAAAAGTGCTCCTTTCACTTTTATCGGATAAGGGTCGGTACATCTCCTCGAGTACCGGCTCTTATTTATTTGGGCTATTCCTTTTTTTTCGCGTGCTCGAAAAAACAGGCATAAAAAAACTGCGTCTTTGGGGAGGCAATGTCCAAAGACGCAGTGTGTTGTTTTGTAAATCGTTTAGCCGAGACTTAAACCTACTATATAAGCGAAGTAAGTATTAAGACTTGACACCGCCCAATGCTACACCTTCAACGATGTACTTGGAGAGGAAAGCGTAAACGACGATAAGAGGAAGGACTGTGATAAGGAGTCCTAAGTAAATAGCGCCGTACTCTTTCTTATAGATATCACCATTGAGCAAGGATACCATGACCGGGAGAGTCTTCTTATTCTTATCCGTAAGGAGGATCATAGGTGAGAAGAGGTTGTTCCAGCTTCCTACATAAGCGAAGATAGCCTGTGTAGCGATAGCGGGCTTCATGAGCGGAACAACGATCTGGTTAAAGATTCTGAACTCGCCTGCACCGTCGATTCTGGCAGACTGTACGATCTCCATAGAGAGGGAAGCCTGCAAGTACTGACGCATGAAGAATACTACCATAGGAGCAGCGATGGAAGGGAGAATGAGAGCTGAAAGCTTATTAACCAATCCGATGCTGTACGCAAACTGGAAGAAACCGATCATAGTAACAGTACCAGGAATCATCATAACTGCCATGATCATAGCGTTGAATCCTTCTTTGAGCTTCCACTCATATGCTGTGATCGCATAAGCTGTGAGGCAGGAGAAGTAAACGTTAAGGATCGTGCTCAATGTTGCAACGATAAAGGAGTTTCTGAAACCTACGCCGGGGTGGAAAGCGTCCTTACTTGTGATCTGCTTCCAGTTGAACTGCAGGTTCTTAATAGGCTCCTTTGAAAAGAGCGACAATGTGCTTGCCTGAACTTCGTACGTGTTCTTGTAAGAGTTACAGATCAACATAACGAAGGGGAACAGCGTCATGATTGAGAAAAAGATTGAGACTACGTAGATAACTACTTTAAGAGCTGTCTCATTCCTCTTGATAGAATGTAATTTTACGTCATTAGCCATATCTATTCACCTCAAAAACCTTTCTTCGCTGCTCTGAGCTCCATCTTTCTAAGCTTCTTGAGCTTAGCTTCATCCTTATCTCTGAGGATGTAGAAGACGATTGCAGAGAGAATAACGATAACAAGGAACAAGATGACAGAAGCAGCTGCAGCTCTGTTGTAGAGGTAACTACCGTCAAATGCCTGGTTTCTAATGTACATATTTGTTGTAAGAGCCGCGCCGTTAGCTGCCTTAGCGCCAACCAACAACTGCGGAATATCGAACATATTAAGTCCGCCGATGAGTGATGTTACGAGAACGAACAACATGATCTGGCGAATACAAGGGATGGTTACCTTGAAGAATGTCTGAACTCTGTTCGCACCATCGATTTCTGCAGCTTCGAAGATCTCAGGGCTGATACCGATAACGCCTGCGATGAGGTTTACCATTGTATGACCATACCACTGGAAGAACTGAACGAAAGCAACGATGAGCTTGATAGGCCAGTCATTGATCAGGAAGTTGTAGGGCTGATTAGCGTTGAAGAGCTGGTTAACAGCACCTACCGGGTAACCGAACAGCTTCTGGAACAAGATAGCCATTGAAGCTGCTGTGATGATGTTAGGCATATAGAAGAGGACCTTGAATAAACCTGTACCCTTAACTTTGGATCTCCTGTCTGTGAACCAAGCAGTAAACAAGAGAGCAAATCCAATCTGGGGTATGAAGTTCATGATCCAGATGATCCATGTGTTTCTGAATGCCTTATGGAATGTCTTTGATGTTAATACATCAGTAAAGTTGGTAAAAAGATTCTTACCAACGGAAGGGAGCCAATGCCAGTCTGTGTTGCCGGCACCCTTTAAATCAGTAAATCCGAGCACGAATGTATAGATGACCGGATAAAGTGTAAAAATGCAAAATGATACAATGAACGGAATTGAGAAAAAGTATCCGTATTTTGCATAATTGACAAGTTTTTTGTTTCTCATTACAGCCTCCTCTAAGTTTTAAAAAACGGCAGGGTAAATGCCTGATCTACCCTGCCGTCACAGCATCTAAAAATTAGATCCTATTAGAAGGAGAGGTTATCCTGAACGTTCGTCTTGAACTGCTCGATAGCACCTGCTCTATCTACGTTGCCCTCTGCATACTGAGCAGCAGCATCTGTGAAGTAACCATTGATGGTCTCATCATACTGTGTCATAGCCTTAGCAGAAGCATACTGGTTACCCTGGATGAATGCAGGGAAGATGTCCTGGCCGCCGCAGAAGTCGAGCTTACCGTCGGACTTAGCCATAACTGTAGCAGAAGCTACTGTATCCTTAGCTGTTGCTGTTGAAGGATCATTGTCCCAGTCTACAGATCCGTTAGCCCAGAGATACTGGAGACCTGTGTCAGAAGAGTCAAGAGTGATCCACTCGATGAGCTCTGCAACGCCTTCCTTCTTGCTTGTGTCCTTGCTACCAAGAACCCATGTGCCGCCCCAGAAGAAGCCTACCGGCGGAGCACATACTCTCCACTGACCGAATGTACCTTCACCAGCCTTGTTTCCACCGGAGTTACCGATCATAACGTAGTTGATAAGCCATGCAGGTCCGAAGAATGCGAATACCTTCTGAGCGCCTTCGCCCTTCATGTCAGCATACCAAGCCTCTGACCAACCGTTAGCGTCGTTAGACCAACCGTTGTCCTTGAGCTGCTTAGCGATGTCGAGGTACTGCTCTCTCTTAGGGTCAATGTTGAGCTGACCGTCTACGATCCAAGCCTTATCTGCGGACTTCTCGCAAGCGTTCCAAATGTCACTAGAACCAGAAACTGCTGCATAGCCCTTTTCCTTGAGCTTAGCTGCTGCTTCGAAGAACTTGTCCCACTTACCGGAACCAGCGCCTACGATCTCCTCGATCTTCTTAGGATCGTCTGTGCCGAATGTATCCTTAGCAACTTCTGAGTTGTAGATCATAGCGCAGCCTGTAGCCTGATAGCCGAGAGCTACGAGATCACTACCACGAGAACCTACTTCGATTGTGTACTTAGCGATGTCAGCTTCCTTGATCTTAGCATCTACATCGATGCCGAGTTCCTTGTATGTAGCTGCGAACTTAGCCATGTCACCCTGTGAATACTTGAGGATGAATGCTGCCTCTGCTGCATACATATCAGGAGCTGTGTCTCCACCTGCTACGAGAGCGTTGTCGAGAGCTGTCTGATAAGCACCACCGTCTGTAGCGATGATTGTACACTCAACTGTGTACTTCTGACCGAACTCGGGCTTCTGCTTAACATACTGACCTACCATCTTCGGGATCTCGTCTGTGAAAGCCCAGAGATTGATCTTCTCAGAACCTGTACCGAATGTCATAGTACGCTTTTCTGTAGCTGTTGTGTCTGTGGGCGCCTCTGTCTCTGTAGGCGTAACTCCACCGCCTTCTCCACTAGTAGTTGTCGTTGTGCCGTCACCACCGTTGCCGTTACAACCTGTAGCGAGTGCTGCGACCATTGCTAATGAAAGAACACTGGCAATAACCTTTTTCATAAAGTTTCCTCCTTAATGAAATTGTTCCGGGCCTCTTGGCCCTTCTACATTGTAAATATTAGTCAAAAACGGAATATGTTTCTCCACATTTCTTGCTACAATTTGACCACAGTTATACAATTCTTGCTTTTTTTGACTATTTTGTACAATTTTTGCTTTCGCAGAAGATAAATTGCATAAAAAGGAGTGTAAGGTGTCGCATTTTCGACAAGGCTATTAAGCCTCTATTGTGCAAATCGCTCCTAAGGTGCGCAACTTCCGTGGTTATGTGGTAGTATTTGTATGTTTATTATATATAGAACAAGAGGAAATTCATATGGCAGATAAAAAGAAGGCACCTCCGGCTAGACCTTCGTTTTTCAACCCTAAAAGTGCAGCAACCAGATTCCTTACCGGTTTGGCTAATCTGATTATAGTTAACTTATTGTTTATTATTACTTGTATACCGATCTTTACCATCGGCGCTTCCCTTACAGCGCTCTACAGGATCACGATCGCAATACTCGCAGGCGATAACCCCGCCATCTTCAGGGATTATTTCAAGGCATTCCGCGACAACTTCCTTAAGGCCACCCTTCTGGAGCTCTTTTATGTTGCAGTATCCGCATTCTTCATTACCCAGATCGTGCTCTGCAACCTCATGCTCCCGCCCGAGACCGCAAGATGGGTTGTGTTCTGCCCGTACTTCTTCCTTTTCGTGATCCTGGCAAACACATTCTATTCATTCCCGATCCTGGCATGGTTCGAAGAAACGTTCTTCCAGATTCTCAAGAACTCTCTCCTGCTCTCGATAAGCAACGTTCCTGTAACCATCATGTACGTCGTTATCTCAGCAGGTCTCGCATATGCTCTGTGGCAGTTCCCTTCACTGACCATGAGCCTTCTGATCTTCCTCGGCATCTCGATAATCGCCGCCTTCTATTCGATATTCCTTAAGAGGATCTTCGAGAAGCTCGGCGCCGAGATCTCCTTTGCCGACAAGGAAGGCGACGGAAGACGAGGATAATAATCGGTTTTGTAATTTCCTGATATATGGCCGTCTTACTCGATGAGACGGCCTTTTTAATGTAGTTATGGGTGTCATGGACAGGAAGTGCATGCAAGGAGCGCGGCTTATTTTGCAAGACGCCTGACCGTACGTTTTCCGGGCTCAGAAACGTACGATTTTGCGTGTTGCAAAGTGCAAGCAACTTTTTCGTACGTTTTCCGGGCTCAAAAGAGTACGATTTCACCCTTTGCACATTTTCACCACACGGGCAACATTCAGCGAACCACGGACCCGGACGCAAAGATCAAAAAAAAAGACGGCGCCTTCGCAGTGAAGACGCCGTCATTATTTTCGAATACTTCGAAAAACGACTCAGATCTTAGCCTTGATCTGGTTGTAGATACCCTCAGCGTCGAGCTGGAATTCCTTCATGAGGGCGCCAGCAGGGCCGGACTTACCGAATCTGTCATAGACGCCGATCTTTGTAACCTTAACAGGATACTCTTCAGCAAGAACATCGCAGACTGCGCTGCCCATACCGCCGATAACGGAGTGCTCTTCAACTGTGAATACTCTGTTAGTCTTCTTGGCGAACTCAAGGACAGTATCCTTGTCGATGGGCTTGATCGTGTGGATGTTTACGACTGCAGCATTGATGCCGTCAGCTGCAAGCTTCTCAGCTGCGCCGAGAGCCTCAGCTACGCATACGCCGCAAGCGAAGATTACCATGTCTGTGCCGTCCTTGAGGACAACAGCCTTGCCTACTTCGAACTTGTAGTCAGGATTGTCGTTGATTACAGGTACAGCAGCTCTTCCGAATCTCATGTAGAAAGGTCCCTCTGTCTCAGCAGCAGCGAAAACAGCAGCCTTAGCTTCGATGTCATCGGAAGGAACGATAACTGTCATGCCGGGGATAGTTCTCATAAGAGCGATATCCTCTAAGCACTGGTGGGAAGCACCGTCCTCACCTACCGTGATGCCGGCATGTGTAGCGCCGATCTTAACGTTGAGGTGGGGGTAACCTATGGAGTTTCTTACCTGCTCGAAGTTTCTGCCTGCTGCAAACATAGCGAAAGATGAAACGAACGGGATCTTGCCGCATGTGGAAAGACCTGCAGCGATGCCTGTCATGTTTGCTTCTGCAATTCCGCAGTCGATATGACGATCCGGGAATGCCTTCTTGAATGTGGAAGTCTTTGTTGCGCCTGCGAGGTCAGCGTCGAGAACTACCACGTTGGGGTTCACTTTACCGAGCTCTGCGAGTGCGTTACCATAGCTCTCACGTGTAGCGATTTTTACTATATCTCCCATGATCATACCTCTGCTTCATATTTTGCTAACTGCTCATCAAGCTCTTTCATAGCCTGCTCGTACTC
>JAEFBA010000064.1 GCA_016292145.1 Saccharofermentans sp. | reverse complement strand
GGAACACACATCGGCGCTTACGATACATCCGGACATCTCTGCAGATACTGCTACGCGAATACCGATCCTGATCTTGTTAAGGAGAACATGAGAAAGCACGATCCAAAGTCGCCCTTTTTGCTCGGCAATCTGAATCCGGAAGATATCATACATGAGGCTGACCAGAGCAGCTGGATCGACAGGCAGATGAGGCTGGATATCTTTTAAGTCAAATGTTCTTACGGCTTCTCGAAAATAACGAGCCGGGCATATCTGTCTTTTTGCTCGCCTATGTAACGGAAGCCCTGACGTTCAAATCTTGAGCGGATCTCTTCGGAGGAAAAGAATTCACCGTTGATGTTGCGGCATAAGAAGTTCAGTGTTTTCCTTATCAGATGAGGGAAGGCGGGATCTGCTATATAGAGCTTTCCCTTCGGCTTGAGGATACGCAGGGCCTCTTTCTCAAAAGCATCCTTATCCGGGAAATGATGATACGCCATGCAGGCAGTTAATGTATCAAAGTAAGATTCATCGTAAGGGGTATCTTCGCAGGAGCATTCCCTTATGTCCATGTCAGGGCATTTCCTGCGCGCGACAGAGAGCATCTCCGGCTCGACATCTATTCCGTGTCCTTCGATCTTTTCGAGCTCACGGAAAGTCTTTAAGATCGTTCCTGTCCCGCATCCCACATCAAGCACCTTGTCACCGCTCCTGAGGTCTGTGTATCTGTAAAGGAGTTCGTAGAATCTGCGTGACAGCCTGCCTTCAAAATGATCATCGTATTTGCCGGCTCTCTTGTCGAATTTGAAATCTCTTTTTGCCATGTTCATGTCCTTTCCTTTTCTATTGCCAGGAATGCTCCCAGCGCCATGATGACGAATGATAAGACGTACAGTAAAGAAGGTATCTTCGGGAAGAGCGCAAGTGAGATGAGCGCTCCCATGAACGGTGCCAGAGCATAGAATGCGGATGTCTTTGCAGCTCCTATGTAACGCTGCGCATAGACGTAGGTGTAGATGCTGAGACCGTATGCGATGAAGCCCAAGAGCAGCGCCGGCAGTATATATGGAGTAAGAGAGAGCCGTTCACCGGATATAAGAGCCACGATGACCGATCCCGTTCCGGAGCCGAAGCCTTTTATGATAACTATCTTTGCCGGGTCTCTGTTGGAAAGCTTGCGTGTGCAGTTGTTCTCAAGTCCCCAGCAACAGCAGGCGAGCAATGCCAGGAGCGAGTAAACGGATATTGCAAATGAACCGATATCGCTTAATGAGAGCATTATGCTCGCAGCCGTTATCAGCGTTATCGCGATCCAGAGCCTCGGTGATATCTTCTCCTTGAAGATCAGGAGAGCGATCAGGGATGTCGCTACGATCTCAAAGTTATTAAGCAGGGATACGGATTCTGCCTGAGAGTTTTTCAGCGCTGTCATCAGGAGTATCGGTGCCGCAATATCGAGCAGGACCATCAATATCAGATAGGGCAGGTCACTGTGGGTGAAAGATGAATCTTCCTTCTTGTTCTTACGGGATAATGCCGTGACAATGCTCATGCCGGCCGCGGCACCGAGATAAAGAAGCCCTGCCATGAAGACCGGAGGGATCTTATCCATGAGCATCTTTGAGAACGGTGTGCTTACCGCATAGAGTAATGCTGCGTATATTGCGTATCTGACTGCCTTTTTGTTATTCATACCGGATCACTTCCTGAACACTTTGTTCAGCAAAATGTTATAATCCGTGATATGAGCAGACAATAATCAGACTTTTCGATTTGTCTGTTATTGAACATTATTCGGAAAATGTACGGTAAAAGGATATGGACAGACGTCAGCAAAAGACCAGGACAGCAATCTACGATGCACTTACAAAGCTGTTAAGAAAGCGGCGCTTCGAAGATATAACGGTGCAGGAGATCATCGATGAAGCAAACATCGGAAGGAGCACATTCTATTCTCATTTTGAGACGAAGGACCAGCTTCTTGAACAGATGTGTGACGAGATGTTCACACATGTTTTCTCCGAATCGCTGATGCCTGAGAAGAGCCACGATTTCTCAGCCAACCATGAGGAACTGAGGGCACTGCTGGAGCACCTTCTCTGGCACATCAAGGACCACGAAGACAATATCAGTTCGATCATGTACGGTGAGTCGGAGAAGCTCTTTACGCGTTACTTTTCCGGTTATCTTGAAAATGCTTTCGGTGACCTGATCTCACATATCGATATAGACGTGTCTTCCGAATTCAAGAAGCAGTTCGTCATCGGGAGCTTCATAAACACCGTCAAGTGGTGGATCGGCGGCGGTCTTGTGCAAAGCCCCGGAGAGATCATAGATGCATACTTAAGATGCCTGATCAGAGGGAACCAAAACCACGGTACCGGCAAATAAGATATTTCCGACCGGAAGCTTCCGGTAAAGGCATAATAATCAACAAACACTTTCGAAAGAGGATAAAGAAATGAGCATAGCAGATAAGAGGGTAGAATTCGGATCGGATGAGGCAGCTGACAAGCAGAAAGCACTCAGAGGATCCGGTAATATAACAGATGATTTTCCGGAGATGGCACGGAATGTATATGAACATCTTAACGATGAGATATCAAAGAAGGTCTTCGAAGCCCGGATGATGTATGCCAAAACGGGCGATGTGGGTTATATAACGGGGCTTGAATCAAAGTACAGAAATCTCAGCAGCGACATGCAGGTATATGTTGAGAAGATCCAAAAAGGCACGCATTGCCTGATCTATGGTGCAGGCCGTGCAGGACATTATCTCGCCGGAAGATTTAAGCACTTTGACGTGACGGTCGACAGCTTCATCGATCCTGATGAGAGCAAAGGACCTGTTGATAAAGATACCGGTATCAAGGTGATCACCGAGCAGGAACTTAGTGAGAACAAAGCTCTGTATGACGATAAGACATTCGTTATCTCTTACTCTGTAAAGTCTGCAGCAGACGACGTTAAGAAGCGCCTTATGGAGGATATCGGAATAAGCGAAAAGAACATCTGCTCAGGTATTTTCGACTGGCGCAACAACCAGGGACAGTATTTCGATTTTTTCGAGGCCAGGGAAAACGAAGTCTTTGTAGACTGCGGATGCTTTGACGGAGCCACCTGCTACGACTTTGCAGGATGGTGCGGACATAAGGGTTTTGACCACATCTATTCCTTCGAAGCTGATCCGGTGAATTATGCTAAAGCCAAGGAGATCCTTGCTCCGCTCGGCAAATGTGATCTTTATCCCTATGGCACTTCCGATGTTAATAAGAAGGTTTATTTTGCAGCAGATGCTTTTGAGACTTCATGCATCATAAGCAGGGAAGAGGCTGAGAAGAGGAATTTCGAAGGCGTTGAAGAGATCGAGACTGTAGCCCTTGATGACGTGCTTGCAGGCAAGAGGATAACTTTCATTAAGATGGATATCGAAGGCGCGGAGTATGAAGCGCTCCTCGGTGCACGCAAACTCATTATGGAGAACCGTCCGAGAATGGCGATCTCCGTTTACCATAAGTACGAAGATTTTGTTACGTTGGCAGACCTTGTTCTCAAGATGCATCCTGATTATAGGATCTCATTCAGACATTATGGATTTGATGAGCTTGAGACGGTCATGTATGTTGAATGATCGCGAGATAGACATGATATAATTATCTGCGAAGGAACAAGGTCATTTATCTGCTTGATTCAGGCAAAACAAAGGACTTTGCGGAAGCTGTCAGAAAGCTTATCCTTACATAACAGTATTGCGGACAGGCTGATTGACTTTTCGCGATCGTGGTAATAATATAGCCCTCAAACAAGGAGACAGGATCAATGCTTAATAACATGACAACAATGTATATGCGCAAGTTAACTTATGACTTTAAGTCGTATGGCATTGTTGTTGCTCTAAGATAATCCGTTATTTAATTCAGTTACACCAAGGCCATTTATCACGAGATAAGTGGCCTTTATTATTTTCTAAGGAGGACATGAGAATGGAGATCAGAAGATTCAAAGATGAAGATGCACAAGCGGTATCAGAGGTTATCAGAACAACTATCAGGATATCCAATACCAAGGATTATCCTGTGGAACTGATGGATGAACTTATTGCTTCTGAGACTCCTGAAGCAGTCTTGCAAAGAGCTTCATGGACCCATTTCTATGTTGCCTGTGATGAAGGGAAGATAATCGGGTGCGGTGCCATCGGACCATATTGGGGCAAGGAAGATGAGAGCAGCCTATTTACGATCTTTGTGCTTCCCGAATATCAGGGAAAAGGTGTTGGACGGTCGATCGTTGAAGTGCTCGAAAAGGATGAATATTTCATTCGTGCAAAGCGCATAGAGATACCTGCTTCGATAACCGGCGTGCCGTTCTATCTGAAGATGGGTTACCATTATAAAAACGGTATAACCACACCTGACGAAGAGCATCTGATAAGACTGGAAAAGCTAAAAGGATAAAGGTGACAAACATGATAAGAGAGATTAATGATAATGAGATAAAACAATGCGTAAGCGTGATAAGAAAGAGCTTTAAGACGGAAAGAAATGATATATTATCAGAATAGACATCAAAAAGAATAAGGTAAAGGAAGACAGGTAACGATCATGTATTGCAATAAATGCGGCTCATATATACCAAGCAAGCGCACAGTCTGCTCCAACTGCGGAGCACCTGTTCCGGATCCTTCCGCGCCGGCGCCTGCTGTTGAACCTGTGCCTGCAAAACGCCCCAACGGGATAGCTGTAGCCGGACTCATAATGGGAATACTTACTGTCGTATTATGCTGGTTGCCGGGAATTCCGTTCCTCACAGGACTTCTGGGAACGATCTTCTCGATAGCCGGCATTGCAAAGAAGAATGCATATTTCAAAGGTGCTGCGGTTGCCGGTCTGATCCTTTCGATCATTGGAGTAATACTCAGTGTCTTCGCTCTGCTTGCATTGATCATTCCCGGTGTTACCAAGTATCTGGCCAAAGCCAGGGAAGCCGAATCGTACATAAGAGCAACGGGCGTGGTCTGGCAGACTTGGGCAAGATAAACAGGAAAACTGACCAGGAGCATATGATCATAACAGCGGTAATCGGAATTAGGGATATCTGATAAGGGATTAAGAAATGGAAAATGTAAGTAAGCCTCACGATTTTTATGCTCTCAGGGAATTGATGTTGTCAGCAGCTTATCTGAATGATATGGACGAGCTTGCTCTTGATGCCGAAGCAAAACATTTTTCGTATAATTCCAAGAAAGTAAAAGAAGTGCTCGAAAGCGCTTCGGAAGAAGACAAGGAATACTTTAAGAAGTTTGCCGGGCTCTATGCCGACAAAAAACGGATGGCCGATTGCAGAAGGGAGATAGAATCCCTGCGCCAGGATTGCAATAGGATCGAGACTGCCATGAGGTTAACCGAAGATACCCGTCGCGATTACTATATCAAGGCCGGCAGGCACGGGAAATGGCATCCTACAGCCTACTTCATTTTTGGATGGTGTAATACTGCCCTCTTTATAATCGTAGAATTGATCATTGCTGCGGTGTTGGCTGCTAGCGGCACAGGAGGAGCTTTTGCCTTTATGGCTGTTTTTGGCGGCCTGACGCTTCTTATCGGCGCAGGCGTTAATCTCGGATATGTCTTTCCAAGAATGAAGATCATGAAGGAAATAGACACTTATATCGAAGAATACAAGACTGAATTGTCCCTTGCCGAAGAGAAGATAAAAGAACGTGAAGCTGAAGCAGAAGAGCTCTCGGATGATATCAGGAGATATATCCGTGATCTTGAAATAGACAGACAGTATGTGAAATAACGGCAGTCATTCGCCGGAATGTTATAATCCAAAATACAGGGCTGAGCGACGCCCGGAAAAGAAAGGGAGATCTATGGATATTTCGGTACTTACAGAAGAATACGTACAGCGGAATGCGGTGAATGCTTCTGCACTGGCAAATGCACGCAAGATATCGTCGAAAGGGGATTTTTCCGGAAGAAAGATCACGGCAGACAGGACGCTTATCTACGGTGACTGCAAGGGTTCCGGAAAGGAGCCGTACCATACTTCGGTTGATGTGTCAGGAGATTCAGTGGTCAGCCGCTGCAGCTGCCCGAGCAGACAGTTCCCGTGCAAGCATGCGCTGGCGCTGATGCTGGATTTTGCTGCAGGCAGGACGTTTGAGCCCGGCGATGTGCCTGAAGACATTGCCCGCAAGCGCGAAAAGATCGAGAAGCGCGAAGAGAAAGCTAAGCAGGCTGCATCCGATGATGCGGCACCGAAGTCCGAAGAAGAACTTCAGAAAGAAGCGCAGAAAAAGAAGGCATCTGCTGATTCGGCAGCGAAGAAAAAGATCGCCCGCCAGATGGAAGGACTTTCTCTGGTATCCGATTTTACGAATGAGATGCTTAGTGCCGGACTTGGCACGATAAACAGTGGTTCTGTCAGTAAATACCAAGATCTCGCAAAGCAGTTGGGAGATTACTATCTGAACGGTCTGCAGCTGTTGCTTCAGCGTTTCATTCTGGCTGTGCAGGCAGACAGAAGCCAGGTTGGAGAGAAGGAACTTGTAGAGAAACTGGTTCAGCTCGACCAGGCAGCCAAGAAGTGCAGGGCATGGCTTGAGAAGCAGTTGGAGAGCGGTGATTTCGGACCTAAGGACGATATCCTGTACGAGCAGCTGGGAGGCATCTGGCGCTTAGAACAGCTGGAGGAACTCGGCCTTTATAAAGAAGATGCCGAACTAGTGCAGCTCTCCTTTACCGTACTTTGGGATCCTGCGGCACAGACTGAGACAGATACGGCATATTGGATCGATCTGACAGGCGGCACAGTCTCAAAGACCGAGAACATCCGCCCTGTGAAGGCAAAGAAATATGTGCATGCCGATGACAGTGCATTTGAGCTGTATAAGGTTAAAAAGCTCTATACCTATCCCGGCGGTATCAACAGACGTATCCGCTGGGAAGAGGCAGTGAGCGAACCCTGCGGACCGGAAATACCCGGAAAAGTGTTGTCTCTTGCAAGAGACGGTATTAACGCTGCCGTAAAAGAAGCAAAGAACGAATTGAAAAATACACTGTCCGACGAATCGGCCGCAATGCTGATCGCGTTTGACCGCATAACAGTTTCCGAAGCCGGAGTGACGGCTCTTTGGAAGGGCGAGGAATCCATCGAACTTCGCACATCTTCCGAATATGCCGGAAACCTTCAGACACTGAAGCATCTGCCGGAGCGTTATTGCAAAGGTGGCGCGCTCCTGGGCGAGATCAGGTATTCGGCTGAGGATAAAACAGTTTATATGGTGCCGCTTACCGTGGTAACACAGTCTGCGGTATTGCGTTTGATATAAAGCGGTTATGGCGGATACGAGAAAGGGAAACGGAGAGCAATATGGATATATCAGCATTCTATGAAGTAAGGGACAGATTATATAATGCGGCGCTGGCAGGCAGCAGCATCATAAAAGAGGATTTCCGGTTAAAGCGTGCCGTTGAAGGCCTGGCTGAGCTTGCTGAAAAGGGAAAGGTGTTTGCCGCGCTTAAACAGAAATGCGAGAAACTTCTGGAAGCAGGACCTGATGCATCGTCACAGCTGGCCGACTGCATTGCCCTGGCAGATGCTGTCGCGGTAACGCTCGGACAAAACGGTGTGCCTGAGGGCGGTGAATCCGTCGGACTTAAGGAACATGCAGGAATCTGGGAGCAAGAGCCTCCGGTGGGAAATGTTACTTACAGGGAGATGCAGGAAGCATTGGAACTGCTGAGTAAGGGAAGCGAAAACACTATCAAGATCGCTGATAAGTATCCCGGAGTGCTCACTGACATCCGTTTTGGCAGGGCTGTAGCCGACGGACTGAACGGCAGAGCATCGGAATATGGAGAAAGATTTGCCGCACTTGTTCTGGAGATCTGCGGTGACGGTCTGAAGCAGATCTATAAGGACAGCCTGGATCTGAAAGATGAATCGGCAAAGGGAAGACAGATAAAGGTTATAGCAAGTGTATATGGTGCCAAAGAGAATGCCTGGTATCAGGAACTTGCCCGGAACGAAACGATATCACAGAAGGTCCGCCTGGAGGCTATAAGTGCGCTCTCCTGCAGCACCGATAATGAAGATGTCCTGATGGAGTTATATAAGACCGGTAAGGGAAAGATCAAATCGGCATCGCTTGAATCTCTGGCCCGTTCAGGGGCAGCGGGGATCGATAACTATTTCGAGAAAATGCTTGCGAAAGAAGATTTCTCCGGATCCGATGAGGAGCTGATAAGGGTATCTCCGTCAGAAACTGCTGCAGCGTGTGTTTGGAAGTATGTTCAATTATGTGAGGCTGATAATAAGAAGCCGCCGAAAATGACCCTGTTGGAGAGAAAGACGGGACCGGTTGCAGCAGAAGCGTTCTTCAGAATGTTGAAGCTGATGAATAAGGGCAGAAGGACTTCGGGATCATCGATCCTCATCGGCAATCTGATCGAAGGCATTCCCGGTGCGGATGATCTTATCGAACGGCTTTATGAAAAAAGTCCTGAAAGATTTTCGGGAGCGTACGCATATTGCGGTTTGGTAAATGGCACTTTGAGTGTTTCTGATCTGATGCGTGTTCAGGACATGATCTATGGCAATTACTGTGAGGATGAAAAATGCCCTGCCCGTTACAAGTTTGCATCTGAAATGCTCCGTAGTATCCGTTTGATCCCGGTTTTAGGCGAGTATCGTGTCGAGTGGACACGCGGGTTTGATTTTCTTACCAGGAAGATTGGCAAAGAGCTGCCGCAGGCGATACTGGATGTACTGACAGATCCGGCAGCGCTTAAGAGCTTCAATGCTGCGGCGGAATGCTGTGTGAGCCTTTCCAAGCTTTGCCTGAGCAGCGATCCGGCGACAAGGGCGTTGTGCGAAGATACTGTCTATGGTGCGTACAGTGTCGGACCATGGGAACATGAAAGGATCATGAAAGTAGCGATACCGTTCCTGGAAAAGGCTATAGAGGCACACCCGTCGTTATATTACGGTACGCCGGTTCACAAACTTATCACGGATAAAAAGGGAAGAGTCGATCTGTACTATGAATTTCTCTGCAAGAATTCGGAAGTGCAGAGCTTAAGACCGAGCGTCGCACCGGGAGCCGGCTGGTACGGAAGCATGCGTGTGGAGATCGCTGATCATGATCAGATGGTCAAAGAGTATCAATATGCAAAAGACCGGGTGAACAAGATGTTCTCAAAGGTCAGAGCTGAAGACCGGCAGAAGATCATGCGGGTTATAGATGAAATGATCTGAGTATACGGAGGATAGTAAAATGGCGAATCAAAACGGAATCCTGCGGCTTTCCGCAGAAGACACCTACAAAGAAGAGATCGATGCCTTGATCGCGGCAGATAAGGATCCCAAGCCGGCCGGCTGGCAGATGTCACCGCGTTCGGTACTTACATATATCTGCGGCGGCAAAGCAGGCAGTAAGACTATCACACCGAAGTATATCGGTGATAAGCGTTTGGTGGAGATCTGCATTGCGACACTGGTCACGGACCGTGCACTGCTCTTGATAGGTGATCCCGGAACGGCCAAGTCATGGCTCTCGGAGAACTTAAGTGCCGCTATCAACGGCAATTCGTCACGCGTTATCCAGGGCACGGCCGGAACTACCGAAGAGCAGATCCGCTACTCCTGGAACTATGCGATGCTGCTTGCCAAGGGTCCGTCCCATGAGAGCCTCATCAAGAGCCCGATCTATACGGCAATGGAGGAAGGGGCTATCGCGCGTGTCGAGGAGATTTCGCGCTGTGCGAGCGAGGTGCAGGATGCCTTGATCTCAATCCTTTCTGAGAAGAGGATCGCCATTCCTGAACTTTCTGAGGAATTGGCTGCGAAAAAAGGCTTCTCCATCATCGCTACCGCAAATACAAGAGATAAGGGTGTAAACGAGATGAGCTCCGCTTTGAAGCGCCGTTTCAATATCGTGGTACTGCCGGCGCCTGCATCTATCGAAGCAGAGATGGAGATCGTACAGACGAGAGCTGCCAAACTCGCTAATGATTTTGAACTTCGTGCCTCAATGCCGGATGCAAATACCGTGGAAAAGGTTGTTACCATTTTCCGCGAGCTGCGTGCAGGACAGACGATCGACGGGAAAGTGAAGCTGGCACAGACCAGCGGTGTACTCTCAACAGCAGAAGAGATCTCACTGATCGTGAACAGCATGGCACTGGCAGGAAGCTTCGGCAACGGCAAGGTTACGGATGCCGAACTTGCGAGCGCGCTGCAGGGAGCGATAGTAAAGGACGATAAGAAAGATGCCAAGGTATGGGAAGAATACCTTGAGAATGTAATGCGCAAGCGCGGTAAGGAATACAGTACGCTTTATTCGGAGTGCAGGAGCCTGCTCTAAATTGGGAAAGATCACTTATTTCGGAATCCGGCATCTGTCGCCGGTATGTGCATACTATCTCCGGGAATTGCTGCAGAATGAAGAACCGGGACTGGTACTGATCGAAGGACCGTCAGACTTAAACGGTCTTATGGACGGACTTGTGTCGGAAGAAGCAGAACTGCCTGCAGCGATCCTGGCATACACGAAAGAACCGCCTGTAGAGACGGTGCTCTATCCTTTCGCGGAATTTTCACCGGAATATCAGGCCATTTTATGGGCAAAGGAAAAAGGCGTTAAGGCAAGATTCATAGATCTTCCGTCCGGCATTGCGCTCGGGTACTACAAGGAACTCCGCAGACGCGCGGAAGAAGCGGAAGAAGAGATGAGTTCCCGTCAAAGCACTGATGAGGACGGAGACAAAGAAGATCCGGACAGTGGAAGTCCTGAACAGAATAGAAAACTATCCGTATATGAACAGATCGAGCAGCTGACAGGCATACCACACGATTCTTTTTGGGAGTACACCTTTGAAGGATGCAGCGACCGTGAAGAGCTGGCTTCCGCAATGGAAAAGTACGGTGCTTCTTTGCGCGAGTTCTCGGAGGCAGATAAAGACAGCTACAAGGCTGAGCACGAGGCTCTTAGAGAATGCTTTATGCGGCGTATGATCGCCGAGGCAGCAGCGGAAGATCCGGACCGCAATATCGTAGTTGTGACCGGTGCATTCCATACGGCTGCAGTAAAGGAAGCGTATTCGGAAGACGACCGCAAAAAGACTGATGCTGCGCTTGCCGGCAAACAAAATCTGAAGGACTGCAATGCGACTCTTATGCCGTATTCATATTACCGTTTGTCGGAACATTCCGGCTACGGGGCAGGTGCTAAGGCACCGGGATATTTTGAGATCTTATGGAGGTGCCGCAATGCATCCGGAGGCGCACCGGGCGGCGATATGGCCGCTTCGGAATACCTGACCAGAGTTGCAGCTTATCAGAGACTGCACGGCGGAATGGCATCATCGGCACAAGTGATAGAAGCGCTCAGACTTGCAAAGGAGCTGGCTGCGATGAACGGCGGGAAATATCCTGCGCTGGCAGATCTCCGCTCTTCTGCGGTCACATGTATCGGAGAGGGAAGCTTTGCGGAGATAGCGACTGCTGTAGCAAGCACCGAGATCGGAACCAGGATCGGTCAGATGCCGGAAGGCACGGTATGCACTTCCGTACAGGAAGATTTTCTCCGTCAGCTGAAGGTGCTTAAGCTGGAGAGATTCAGGAGCAGCGAACGTCAGGATCTGGAATTGGACCTGCGTGAGAATCTCCGCGTGAAATCTCAGGAAGCTGCGTTCCTGGATCTGAACCGTTCATTTTTCCTGCACCGTATGTCAGTTCTTCAGACCGGATTTTCCAAGCAGGAAAAATACAGGCAGGATACGGCGACATGGGCTGAGAAATGGAGCCTTCAGTGGACACCTGAGACCGAGATACGTATCGTCGAGGCATCTCTTAAAGGAGATACCTTAGAAGAGGCCGCAGTGACTGTGCTCGGTGAGATGCTGCGCGCTGCAGAGAATGTGAAGCAGACGTCGGCCATCCTGGCAAAAGCACTCGAGGCAGGGCTGACCGTATGTGTACGGGAAGCCATCTATGCGGTACAGAACAGTGCGGCAGGAAATGAAGCTATCCAGGATGTCGGCTGCGCTATAGGAGACCTTTCGCTGACGGTCCGCTTCGGTAATATACGCCGCATGGATCTGTCCGGAATCGAGCCGCTGATGGAAAGGCTGTTCCTGAAATTCTGTCTGAATCTGCAAAAAGAATGTATCTGTGATGAGGCGGCGGCAAAAGCGATCCTGCCGGCACTCGCAACGGTATGGGATGCGGTGCAGATCCACGAATTCCTTGATAAAAACAGACTCATTCATGCGTATATGGAACTCGCGGAAGATGATATGGCAAATCCGCTTCTTTCGGGATTTGCATGCGGAGCTTTGGCTGAACGCGGAGATATCGATGCGGAAAAACTCTATGCCTTGATGGAACGTCACCTTGCAAAAGGCATGCCGTCGGCTGACGGAGCATATTGGTTTGAAGGACTGGCAGAGAAGAATCACAGAGCCCTGATCGCCAGACTGGGCATTTGGGAGCATCTTGCTGCCTATATCCGTTCACTGGACGAGGAAGAATTCAGATCGGCTGCGATCTGTCTCAGAAGGACATTCTCGACTTTTTCGCCGGCAGAGAAGCTGGACATTGCAGAAAATATCTGCGAGATCCTTGGCGTAAATGCAACTTCTGCCGCCGCCTACGTGAACGGCACACTGACGGAAGAAGAGAGTCAGGCGGTGCATGAAGCAGAACAGAATGCTATAGGTGATGTGGACGATTTTGACTTTGATATTTAGCGTAAGATGCGCGGGGATGTAAACAGTTCTATTAATTGATAACAGGAAAGTGAAATGGATAACAATACGGATCTGACAACTACACAGATAACTGATACCGCAGAAGAGCTGAAGAAGTGGCGTCTGCTGCTCGGAAGCGAGAGCGAGAACGGTTTCCCGGCAGGAAGCATGGGAATGATGTCGGCTGAAGAGATGCTGATGGATCAGGCGCTTTCCCAGATCTACGGATGGGACAAGGAGAGCGGCAGCGCCGGGGGCAAAAAGATGGCTTCGCCGGTACTTACGAAGTGGCTCGGAGATCTCAGGACACTCTTCTCGCCGATGCAGGTGCGCGTGATCCAGAATGATGCGATCGAGCGTATGGGAATGAAGGAGCTTTTGTTCGAGCCTGAGATGTTGTCTGAACTGGCTCCGGACGTTTCCATGGCATCGCTCCTCCTGATGATGAAGGACCAGATACCGAAGAAAGCTAAGGAACAGGCAAGGGAATATATCCGCAAGATCATTGAAGAGATCAATAAACGTCTGGCAGATGATGTGCGCAGGTGCGTCAGCTCGGCAGTGAATAAGCGTGAACATTCGCCCATACCGTCGGCCAGTGCGCTTGACTACAAATTGACGATAAGAAGAAACCTTAAGAATTACGACCGTGACAGCAGATCGCTTTATCCGGAGAAGTTCTATTTCTTTGAACATGCTTCAACGGCAAGAAGCGCTTCGAGGACGATCGTCCTGGATATCGACCAGAGCGGTTCCATGGGGGAATCGGCCATCTACGCCTCCGTAATGGGCTGTATCCTGGCGAGCATCAGCTCCGTAAAGACTCATGTGGTTGCTTTCGATACCGAGGTCACGGATCTCACGGAATTGTGTGAGGATCCGGTGGAACTGCTTTACGGTATCCAATTGGGCGGCGGAACCAACATCGAGAAGTCTGTTGCCTACTGCAGTGGACTGATCGCGGCGCCGGCAAAGACGACAATGTTCCTGGTAACCGATCTTTATGAGAACGGCAACCGTGCAGGCCTTTTACAGCGTCTGGCAGAACTGAAGGAGTCCGGCGTGACCATAGTGGTGCTCCTGGCGATCTCTGACAGCGGAAAGCCTGTCTATGATCATCAGATGGCAGAAAGGATCTCTGCGATGGACATCCCCTGCTTTGGCTGTCCGCCTGAAAAACTGCCGGAACTTCTTGAGCATGCATTAAAGCACCGTGCGATGGATTCTTTTGTTGACAGGAACACATGACCGCATGAAGCGTGATGATGCGGCAAAACAGGTCTTCTACAAGATGAGGATAAAATATTGATGACCAATAAAGATATATTGCGAATAGCTATGGAACAGTCTGCAGCCGATCTTGGCTGCAAGGCTGAGGATTTTATTTCAGATAAGAACGTGATAGTTCCGTTAAATATGGGACCTGATGCAAAGAGATACTATAAACTTCCCATCGGATGCAATTTGATCTCTTATGGAAGCAATGTCGTAGCGGCTGTTACTGATGAAGTTGCCGATATAGTTTTTGAATACATTTCCAAGTTCGAGTTCTATCACTGTTTTGAGACTCCGAACATGCACTGGCTGGATGAGAGGCTCGCCCCAAAAGGCCTGACTACGTGCTTTATGGCAGAGTATTATCTTCCTGATCTGAACAGACTTTCGAGCCTTCCGTGTGATTATGAACTGAAGGTATTGGAGAAAGGTCAGTTCGATGATCTGTATCTTCCTGAGTGGCCTAACGCATTGTGCAGCGACAGAAAGCAGCTTGATATGCTTGCTGTAGGAGCATATGACGGCGAAAAGCTTGTCGGCCTGGCAGGGTGCTCAGCCGATGCAGACAAAATGTGGCAGATAGGAGTAGATGTTCTTTCTGAATACCGCAGAAACGGCATAGCCTCTGCAATCACATCGAGGCTTGCTTTGGAGATACTGGAACGTGATAAGGTACCGTTCTACTGCACGGCATGGTCGAACATCAGATCGGTAAGAAATGCCGTCAAATCTGGACTTATTCCCGCATGGGCTGAAATGACGGTAAAGCCGGTTGAAACAGTCAGAGAGATGAATAACACATCTCATCAATGAGGCATCGTATGATAAGAACAGCAATAATAGGAATGGGAAATATGGGAAGCCGGTATGCCGGCTATATTTCATCCGGCCTGGTCCCGGGCATGACTCTTTCTGCTGTAACCAGAGCAAGGACGGAGCGTTTAGAAGAGCTGGGGATAATCGAAGGCTGCGGGATACCTGTTTTCGATACGGCAGATGATCTTCTGGACAGCTTTGCAGCAGGAAAGATATCTCTGGATGCTGTTGTCATTGCCACGCCTCATATCTCACATGAACAGATAGCCGTTAAGGCGTGGAGATCAGGACTTGATGTGCTCTGCGAGAAGCCTGCAGGCGTTTATTCAAGGCAGGCGCGCATTATGGAAGAAGAGGCCGGAAGAGCGGGCAGGGTCTTTGCTATGATGTTTCAGATGAGGACCTCTGCTTGTTACCGCAAGCTTCAAGATATTGTTACTTCAGGTAAATACGGAAAGATAAAGAGAGTTCATTGGCTTGTTACCGGCTGGTACAGACCCGACGGGTATTATGAGGCAAGTAAATGGCATGCTTCCTGGAAGACTGATGGTGGTGGCGTGCTTCTTAACCAGTGCCCGCATAATCTTGATATTCTCCAATGGATCTGCGGCCTCCCTGCGCGTGTTCAGGGCTTCTGCCATGAGGGACATTATCACGATATAGAAGTTGAAGATGACGTTACTGCTTATATGGAGTGGGAAGGCGGAGCAACAGGAACATTCATCACATCTACGGGCGATGCTCCTGCCGTTGACCGCCTTGAGATCTTCCTTGAAGAGGCATTGATCGTCTGTGAGGACGGCGGACTTAAGATTGCAGAACTAGGGCCTGAGTTGGGACAGAAAGAGGCAGACTACAGAAAGAATTCAACCGATTTCTTC
>JAEFBA010000131.1 GCA_016292145.1 Saccharofermentans sp. | reverse complement strand
ACGCTGAGGCTTCTGAAGCTCAGAAGAATGCAGCAGTCAAGGTCGCAGTTGCTCCCGAACTCGACACAGGTATGCATAAGGTTGTTATTATCGCTAAGCTCTCACGCTACGATAAGCTCAGAAAGGCTATGAACGATCTCGGTGTAACCGGTATGACAGTAACACAGGTCATGGGCTGCGGCATCCAGAAGGGTGCAGGCGAGAAGTACAGAGGTGTCGAGGTAGACGCTACGCTCTTGCCTAAGATCAAAGTTGAAGTCGTTGTCTCCAAGATACCTGTTGATAAGGTTATCGAGAAGGCTAAGGAAGTTCTTTATACAGGACATATCGGTGACGGTAAGATCTTCGTATATAACGTAGGTAAGGTCGTCAAGATCCGTACCGGTGAAGAGAACTACGCTGCTTTGCAGGACGTAGAATAACAGACAAGAACTTTGGTTCTCATATTCAACCCTTTAAAGCTTCCCCGGGGCGCTTAAGCTCCGGGGAATTCTTTAGGAGAAAAAGATACTATGATCACTTTAAACGACTATTTATATTCTGGAGATACGGTTCTTAAGATCCTTCTGAGGTATTCTTCCGATCTCAGGAACGAAGCCATAGGAACACGTAATTCGGTGGATCTTGCTCACAGCAATTTCCTCATCCAGATCATTGAGCTTCTTGAGCATACGGATTTCCTTACTTCACAGTCCCAGAGGATAAAGGAATTCTACCTTTACATGACGCAGGAATACCCGTTCCTGGCCTTTACGTTCAAGGGAAGGATCAAGTCACTGATCCGTGCCGAAGAGAAGTTCAACGGCTATATTCTGGAATACATCTACAATTACTATAAAGAGCATGGGACATACCCTTCTGAAGCGCAGATAAAGAATAATCTCAACTGCTTTAGGGATCTTATCGCCTACAGGATCGTTATTTCGCTCCCTTTGTGCCATGTCTCGAAAGAAGATGACCTTGAGACACAGGAGATCAGATATCTTTATGAGATCGCAAATGCACTGCCTGGTTTCCTTGAAGAAAGGGGCTTTACACCTGAGCTTTCAGGGTATCCGGATGAGTTTAATTCACCAGTCTTAAGCGAGAATGTCCGCTCCTATTACAGGGATTATGTTTATACACCGCGCTCTTCCGGCTACAGATCGATGCATATAACCCTTTACGATAACCAGGCCAGATGTTTTACCGAGATGCAGCTTAGAACCAAGGATATGGACGATTATGCCGAGATCGGAGCGGCCGATCACTTCGGATATGAGAAGAGCCAGGAGGAGAACCGCAGCAAGCGTGACATTATCCCTGAGGGGGAGTGCAGGATCTTCGATGAGGCTTATGACCGCCTGATAAAGCTTCAGAAACTCGACTTGTCTGAGATCAAGGTAAATATGTTCAAAGCCTATAATAATCACCTGATAAACGACGGCTGCGGGCTTTACAGGGGCAGGCAGATCCTTCCTTTCGAGCACTTATCCAGATTCCAGAACGATGAAATCTGATAATTACCTAAATTTTGACGGATAAGTGCTATTCTTATTAATTATTATTATTGATGACATATTTTACGTTTAGGCGTAAAATGTCTGTAATCGAAAAAAGGGGCGGGCGACAGATCATATGATTATGGCACTAATTATGGCCGGTTCTTGGCTTTCAGAGTTCTTTGCAGCGTTTGCGGAGAAGTTTGCCGAGCGCTTCAGCTCGAATAAGGATATCGGAGCTGAGATCAGCGAAGCCATTATGCAGGTACAGATGTACTTCAATGTCGGAGACTATAAGCTCCTTATCACTGACGCGATCATCGTTACCTGGGTAGCCGTTATTGCCATCCTTATCGTTGTAGGCATCCTTGCGGGCAAGCCTTCCAAGGACTTGAAGCTTACAAAGGGCCAGGCACTGCTCGTATCCCTTACTGAACTCGTTATTACTACAGCCATGAGCTTCGGCATGAACCGAAAGCAGGCTGAGGAAGTTGCCCCCATGATAATGACCTTCGGTCTTGTCATCACGGCGTGCAACTCCATTTCATATCTGCATCTTCCGCCGCCGGCAAAGAATATCGCTTTTGCGATCGGCTGCGCTCTTGCGGCTATCATCTACGTAATCGTCATGACGTTCAAGTTCGTCGGAGCAAAGGGCTTCTGGGTAACTCTCACGACACCGATCCCGATCATGATTCCCTTTAAGCTCCTGGATTATGTAGTAAAGCCCTTATCACTGTCACTCCGTTTGTTCGGTAACGTTTTCGCGGCATTCATATTCATGGAATTCCTCTCGATCTCCGTACCTTTGATCCTGCCGGGCGTTGCAGGTCTCTGGTTCGATATCATCGACGGAATCATCCAGGCAGTAGTTTTCTCATACCTCACGATGTCCTACATCGGTGAGAATGTTGAGACTGTAAACGAGTATAACGAGCATCCCGAAGAGCACGCGAAAAAGAAGAAAACCAGGAAGTCAAAGGCCGTAGCGGCTTGACGATATAAAGACTGATTATTTTTTAGGAGGAAAATATATGAACGGATTAATTATTGCAGCTTTACCTATCATCGCTGCACTGGAGACAAGAGGAATCGCAGCAATCGCAGCAGCAGTTGCAATCTCCTGCGGTGCTTTCGCTTCAACATTTGCCATGGGCAAGGCCGCCAGCACAGCTCTTGAGGCAGGCGCAAGACAGCCTGAGGTCATCTCCAAGCTCCAGACAATGCTTCTCCTTTCCATCGTCTTCATCGAGTCAATCGGTATCTATTCACTCGTTGTCGCATTCCTTTTGATCTTCACAGTCCAGTAAAAAAGGGAAGACTACCTAGTTTAAGGGAGCAAACAGTATGTCATATTTACCGATGCTGCTATTGGAGGCAGAAGAGTCCAATCTCTTTTCGCCCGATCAGTTTGCAGGATATGCCGTAACAGCTGT
>JAEFBA010000130.1 GCA_016292145.1 Saccharofermentans sp. | reverse complement strand
TCAATAGCAGCAGTCTTCGTGATTATCAGTTTGTCACCGGGCTTTGCATGTCCCAAAGGAACGGGCGTGCCCTTTTCGACGACACCAAATGCAGTGGAAATAACGACAAAGCGGTTAACACAGTCCGATACTTCAGTGTGTCCGCCTACGATATCGACGCCGAGCTTGCCGGCTTCCCTGCTCGCCTGGTCAACTATAGAAACGATATCTTCCTCAGTTGCTGAAGGCGGAGCGATTATTACGATAAGGATGCCCGTAGGCTGTACGCCGCAGGCAGCAATGTCATTACAGGATACATGGATCGCAAGAGTTCCTGACTCGCTTCCGCCGGCAGTGATAGGATCAGAGGATGTAACCAGAAGGTTCTCCCCTGTCTTAAGCCACGCACAGTCGGCACCGATACCGGCACCTGAGAGTGTCTTGCTGGACAGCTTCGGAAGCCTGGAAATAACCAGTGATTCAAGCTGTTCGTCTGTGAGCTTTCCTATTCTCAATTCCTGCTCCTGTTCCCCTTAAAGGATCAATCAAAAGGATTGATCACGATATCTTCCGTGCCTGCAACACCGGATTCGACAAGCATCTCGATATCAAGGTCTTTTTCTGCCTCGATTATATCCTCCGGATGGGGATGTGTCTTCGGGTGTTTTGCAACAAATACCGTGCAGCAGTCCTCATAAGGAAGGATAGATGTCTCAAAAGCTCCGATATCTCTGGAGATATCGCATGTAGCCTGCTTATCAAGACCGATCAAAGGTCTTAATATCGGCATCTTAACTACTTCGTTTGTAGCAGCGATAGCTTCCATCGTCTGGGATGCGACCTGGCCCAAGCTCTCGCCGGTGATAAGGCACTTACAGTCATTCTTCAGAGCCAGACGTTCTGCGATCTGAAGCATAACGCGGCGCATCGTAACAGTAAGCATGTCCTGCGGAGAGTGCTTATACAGATCTAACTGGATCTGCGTAAAGTTTACAACATGAAGTGTCATTCGTCCTGAATAGCCGGATACGATCTTCGCAAGGTCAATTACCTTCTGCTTGGCAAGGTCGCTCGTATAAGGATACGAATGGAAATATACGGCATCAAGAGGCATGCCGCGAGAAGCCATCATGAAGCCTGCCACTGGGCTGTCGATACCGCCTGACAAAAGGAGCATACCCTTTGCGCATGTTCCTACAGGAAGGCCTCTGTGGGCCATCATCTTGCCGGAATAGATATAGTTGGATTCGCGGATCTCAACATTTAATATGAAATCCGGATTCTTCACCTTAACAGTGAGTTCCGGGAATTTCTGAAGGATCTGATACCCCAGTTCTTCGCAGATCTCAGGAGATGTCATCGGGAAAGTCTTGTTTCCTCTCTTGCTCTCAACCTTGAATGTCTTATAGCCGGGATTAGCCTCAAGGAGCTCTCTTACGCACTCGAAAGCATTATCCTTGACTGATTCAAAATCACCTTCGAACTTTCTGGCAAGGCTTACGGAAACGATTCCGAAGACCTGACATACGGCCTTCATGATCTCTTCGGCTGATGCCATGCTCTTAAAGTTCGGATTATCCTCTTCCTTGGGTTCGATCCAGATCCTGCTCTGGCTCTGATATATCTTCAGGTCACCGAATTTCTTTAATCTGTACTTAAGATTGCTCTTGAGCTGGATCTCAAAAGCGCCTCTGTTAAGCCCTTTGAGGGTAATCTCACCCATTCTCGCCAAAAGGACATTTCCCATGTTTTTATCCTCACTTCACCAAAAATTGATCGTAGATCTGATCTACGCACTTAATGAACTCTTTTGCCTCATCCATCGTGTTATGTCTGGAGAAGCTTAATCTTACAGCGTTTGCGGCAGTCTTTCTGTCCACGCCCATCTCAAGAAGGACGTAAGAGACCTTCTTCTGCTTAGCAGAGCAGGCAGAAACCGTGGAAACATAAATATCGTAGATCTCAAGACAATGAAGCATCGTCTCGGATTCAAAACCTTCAAATGAAACATTCAGCACATAAGGAAGTGCATCATCAGGCGAAAGGATCTTTGCACCTCTGTCAGAGAGCTCTTTCCTGAGATATCCGTTGATCTCATCAACCTTTGCGCGCGCCTCATCTATTCCTTCAGCCACTTCCTTCAAAGCAGCAAGGAACGCACCTGCAAGAACCGGACTCTGTGTGCCCGACCTCATACCGTCCTGCTGGCCGCCGCCTACGATGAGCGGATCGATCCTGACACCCTTCCTGACATAAAGAACACCATTACCCTTGATCGAATGGATCTTGTGGCCGGAGAAGGAGCACATATCTGCACCAAGCGATGAAAGATCAAGAGGCATCTTGCCAAGTGCCTGAACACAGTCAAGATATATTACGGTCGAAGGCGATTTGGCCTTGATCGTTTTCGAGATGGTCTCGAAAGGAAGTACCGCGCCTGTCTCGTTATTGACTAAAGTAAAGCATGCGAGAGCCACGCCGCCCTTGCCAAGTTCCTCTTCAAGGCTTTCAGCAGTGGGTTTGCCGTCCATTCCGACTTTGAGATATCTGATCTCATAGCCGAGCTTGGCTAAGTACTCAAGGCACTCAAGAGTTGCCTTATGCTCTGTTCTTGTGGAGATAACGGCATTGCCGGCTCTCTTATTGCGGCTCATGTAGCCCTTGATGGCAGTGTTGGCACTCTCAGTGGCACAGGACGTGAAGAATATCTCCTCAGGCTTGGCGCCCAGGAGACCTGCTGTCTCTCTTCTGATTCCCTCGTATACTTCAATTGCCCTGTTTCCAAGCTTATGAAGAGCACCGGGGTTAGCTGAAACGCTGTCCTCGGTGAGTTCTTGCAACTTGGCTCTTACAGAGTCAGATACAAAGGTTGTCGCACTGTTATCAAAATAGATCATGATCCGCCTCGCATAAAATGTCTTAAGTATTATATATTAGCGGGGCTTTTAAGCAACCTAAAAAGGAAGCAATGATA
>JAEFBA010000063.1 GCA_016292145.1 Saccharofermentans sp. | reverse complement strand
GATCAGATAGTGATGTTCTATGGATCCAATTCCTGGAGCTATACAAGACTCGGTAAGATCAACCTGACTGAAAAGGAATTAAAAGATCTCTTAGGCAATGGTGATGTAACTATTACGCTAAGTCTTGGTTAGATCGTATATACCAGTATATTCCGTATCTTTCATTTCCTGCCTGATAGTAAGGAATAAGAGGCAGGCTGATATCACTGCCCCTGAAGTCCTTAAGACCCGTCAATAAGAAGCGGTCATTGTCCTTTGCGAGATACTTTTCGAGATCACCGGAAAAGGCCTGCAACGTAACGCCTTCGGGCAGCGTCAGATATTCGCGGTCCAGAACGGCGCGCTGCGTCCTGCCGTAATTTATACTGCATTTTACCGAAGCATCGAAAACAACTTTCCACGCGGGCGCCACAACTTCGATACCGGCGTTCTCATTGATGCCCCACTTATCATTTCCAAGCGGCACGCAGAGCACAAAAGGACCGTACATAAAACCAATTGCAGAAGGTTCATCAGGCAGTCCGGCAATCTTAAGCTGCATCTCAAAATCGAGTTCAAAAGTGCCGTCAGGTGAGAATACTGCGCAAAGGAAATCTTCGCTGTCAGGCAGTATTGAATCCCTGTTCTTTATCCATCTTGGAATGCGGAGTTTTACGTCCGGAATTCCGGCGTCATCACCCTGTCTGCAGGTGATGGTCAGCCTGCCTTTGCCGTAATCTGCGCGGAGCTGATATACCTGTTCTCCAAAGCGGATATCGGATGAGATCCACTGTGTGATATAAAGGTCCGGATCCTTGCGGTAACAGATCTTGCCGGCGATTGATGCAAAATCTTCCAGCGCCGTTCCGACGCAGCACCAGAAAGGATTTGCGGAAGGCTCAGAAGGCGAATAGAGCCTGTAATAGCCTGTCGCCATCGGATTGAAATAAGTGTATCCGCCGTCAGGTCCGACTGAGCCGAGCTTGGCGTTCCAGAGCGTCCGTTCTATGTAATCAAGATACTTGGGTTTTCCCGTAAGTTCGAAGAGGAGCTGCGAGAGCTTCATCATGTTATAACAGCAGCAGCTCTCGGCATTGCACTGCGTACGCGAGCCGTCTAAAAGTCCGTCAGCGAAGAAGTGTTCCATGTCACCGATGCCGCCTGTCGCATAGGTCTGGTTCCTGATTACCGCATCCCAGAACTTCTCTGCGGTTGTTATGCGGGGCTGAAACTCTTCTTTGATCCCTGCCTTATCAAATGCCTTAGCTCCTGTAAGATACCCTAAGATCTTGGGAATGGTGGCGTTGGCGTGGACGCCTCTCATGCGGTTCTTAAAGCTTAAGAGTTCTTCATATAATTCAGGCTCATCGAAGACTTCCGCAGCACTTAAATATCTCTTGTTGCCCGTCAGGATATAGAGTTGGTACAGACTGTCGTTCATGCCGCCGTACTCGATGGAAAGGACCTTCTTGCGCGTCTCTTTGTCCCATGACAGTACACGGTCACAGACCCAGTCTGCAAGTGCCAGAGCCGTTCCGCAAGCGCCGTCTATCCCGCCGTAGGTCCAGAGATCCATGATCCCCTGCAGTACCTTATGAAGCGCGTACCAGGGCACCCATTGCTCTCCTTCTGCTTTGCCCTCAAGCACATCGAACTGGATATAGGGATTATCTTCATCCTGAACCGTTGCAGCGCTTAAGAAGCCGTTTCCGAGCTTTTCCTGACATTCCTTAAGACCGGTAACGATTGCATTTGCCTTAGCGATGCTTTCCTCAAGTTCAGAAGAACTTCCGCATCCGCGGAGAGATTCAATGCGCATTCCGAGAGCAGAGAAATAATGACCGGTGCCGTGTCCTGCGATAAGGCTGTTTTCCCAGCCTCCGTAAAGCTTGGCCTCTGTCTTGATCTTGCAGGTTCTTTTAAATCCCGCAAGGACTCTCTCAGGATCCATGGAAGATAAGAAAAGCGCGTTCTTATCCTCGCAGGCTTTCCATCTTACGTCGGTTATCTTAATATCGTTCAGCTCAGATCTTTGGTACAGCATAAAGTTATTATATTCTTCGTTTATCGGGTTGTTGATAGTAAAATATATCCGTAAAAAATTGATACAACATGCTCGTTCAAAGGATGAGACAAGAGGGATAACATGTTCAATAGAGATTTTTGGGATACTGATGCTCTGAAGGGCATTTTCGCATCCGTGGTATAATATGTCTGTCCGGAAGATCTCCGGGCAGTGAAAACCATATTATGGGGAGAATAATAATATGAAGAAAACAGCAATAATATCAACAGCACTTTGCCTGTCGCTTTTGGCAGCAGGATGTACCAGCAATGAGCCGACGCAGGGAACGGAGCCTTCTGCAACGACAGAAACATCCGTAACAACAGAGGCTGAGACAAGCTCAGAGACAACAACCGAACCGGCTAAGGCTGAACACCAGGTCACGGTAGAAGAGGTAGTGCTCTTGAGTTCCAAAGAAGGCGCTTTTGAGTATAAGAGCGTTGTTCCGAAGATTATCGTTGACGGCAAGGAAGCAACAGAGATCAACGAGGCGCTCAGCAACTATATTCAGCAGGCATACCCTTTGGAAATGGACGGTGACCACGCAAGCGGCATGGCAACACGCCTGGCATGGGGCGTTAAGGACAATATCATATCCATAGTAATTTATGCCAGTGAGACATTCACGGATTACTTCAATTACGATGTATTCAATTATGATCTCGATACACTGAAGGGTGCTGATGACAGCGCAGTCATACAGTGCTTTGGAATGACAGACGAGGACTTCTTCAGCAAGACAAAAGACGCCGTAAAGGATTACTGCACCAAATTCCAGTATGATACCGAGAAGAGCCTCGCAGCGGTGAATTACGAGAAGACCACACCTTTCATCACACCTGACGGAAATCTTGGTGTTGCAGCAAGTATCGTCTATCCCGAAGACTCACAGTTCTCAGGCGACAGCACCAGATGCTTCGACTTATCGACTAAGGACGTATTCTCGATCAAAGGGTAACATTTACTGATAAAAAGATCTGAATGAACAAACCATACGGAACGTCCTGACATAACAGGGCGTTCCTTTTTTGATAAACTACATAATACCGGAGGATACCGATCATGGAATATTGCAGGCCTGATTACGACAACTGCATTGTTAACTTAAGCAATTCGATACTTAAGGCTTTTGGCGCGGAGACGAGCGCGCCGACTCTTAAGATGGCTGATAAGCTCCTTGAGAAGGAGTATAAGAATGTCGTAGTCCTTCTGATGGATGCCATGGGCATTTCGATCCTGGAAAAGCATCTGGAACCGGACGGATTTCTCCGTTCGCATCTTGCAGGAGCATATAGTTCCGTTTTCCCGCCCACGACAGTTGCAGCAACGACTTCGATGCTCTCAGGCCTTTATCCGAATGAACACGGATGGCTCGGGTGGGATATGTATTATCCTGAACTGGATAAGAATGTAACCGTTTTCCTGAACAAAGAACAGCTGCGTGAAGATGAGAACGGCGAGTTAGTTGAGCCTGCACCCGCTGCTGATTTCAACGCAGCTTTTAAATACACTCCATACAAGAACATCATTACCCGGATAAATGAAGCCGGCGGAAGAGCTTATGCTTCAATGCCTTATCTTGAGCCATTTCCGCAGGATCTGGAGGCAATACTGACACGTGTCGGGGATCTCTGCAGCAAGCCTGAGAAGAAATTCATCTATGCCTATTGGAACGAGCCGGACGGCACCATGCATGTCAAAGGTCCTGACAGCAGCGTCGTACATGATCTTATGCACGAGCTTGAGAATAGGCTCGAGAAGTTCGCATCGGGTCTTTCCGACACGCTTCTTCTCATAACTGCAGATCACAGTCAGATCGAGTGTGATAACTACTGTCTTATGGATTATCCGGAGATATTGAAGTGTCTGGTCCGTATGCCTGCCGTAGAGCCGAGGGCTTTGAGCTTTTGGGTAAAGGACGAATACATGAAAGAATTCCCTGATATCTTCAGAGAGGCATTCGGTGACAGATTTTGGATCCTTACCAGGGAAGAAGTAATCGGGCAAAAGCTGTTTGGTACCGGCAGGGATCACAGGCTTTTACGTGACATGCTCGGCGATTATCTGGCAATATCGGTATCTGATGCAACGATCTTCCTGACCCACAAGGAAGCCGGTCTGATGCCGGGTGGTCACGCGGGTCTTACGAAGGAGGAAATGGACATTCCTTTGCTTGCGATTATCAAGTAAATTTGATTTTTGAGGCCAAAAATTTTACTTTATCACTGGATTTTTTACTTTATCCCTGAGTTTTGCCAAAACGGTTGAATTTTTATCACTTCTCTCTGTATATTCACGATATACCAACACAGAGAGGAGGACTTCATCAAGCATAAAAACCTGACCTTGGAAATCCCCATTATTTCAAGGTGCGAACAAGCATAGATGCATTCGCAAAAACAAAAATAAGACATAACGTCTTACTACACCTTCTATCGTAAGCTTGCAGCTGCGGTATTTGCGCATAGTATCGCAGCTGCAAGTCGAATGGATCAACAACCCATGCTCTTGTTTCACACCATAAAAGACTCAAAAAGAATTGATAAAAATCACAAGGTCTTTTATCACTTTAGTTATTAATGTATCATTCAATTTAGGGGAGTTCAGGGTTACTGTTGAATACAAATTTATAGTGTTATCCGTATAAGCAGTAATTCTTTTTTCAGATTCAATGATCAAGATTGCTCTTTGTGATGACGAAGCCAGATTCCTGAACTTGGAGAAGAAGTATCTCAAAGAATACTTCTCGGACAAGGGCATGGCTTATAGTGTTGAATGCTTTTCATCCGGAGAGAAGCTGCTTGCGGATAAAGTGCTGATCGAGGTGGCAGACCTTATCATCCTTGACGTTGAGATGAAGGGGATTGACGGGATTTCGGTTGCGAAAAGCATTCGTCAGCAAAACGACAAGGTTAATATTGCTTTCCTGTCAGCACACATGAATTACTCCACTGACGGATATCATGTACGTGCCGTAAGGTTCATATTGAAGACCATGGATGATCTTAAGGATTATCTTTTCGAATGTCTCGACTGTGTAATGACCAATATGGATCTGTTCGACAAAGAGATCACTCTGGATTTCTCTATAGGAAAACGCACGCTTAAGATAAAAGACATTGTTTATCTTAAGACTACCGGAAACTACACGACTTTTGTGCTTTCGAATGATTCGAAAGAGACATATATCATGCGGCAGACACTTAAAAAACTTACGGATATGATGAAGCCTTTTGATTTTATAGCCGTCAGCTCCAACGAGACGGTAAACTTACGTCACATCACTTCGGTCACCAGATATCTGGTTACTCTGGATAACGACGAGCAGATCACAGTATCACAGAAGAAATACAGCGACGTTTGCCGTGCGCACACGCTTTACAGGGGAAAGAACGCATGACAGATCTAGAATTGGCAGTATTAACCAATCTTTTCAGCATATTGATCTTCTATACATTCATGAAAAGCGTCTTGAAGCGCAAAGCGGAAAAGCCCTACCAGTATATCCTTATAGCAGCTCTTTATGTATTGAATGTGCTGGTTGTTTACTATCTGCCGACACCATACAAGATCTTTGCTCTTATCGGTTTATCTATCGGCTTTACGATCCCGGTCTTCAAGGTTTCATTTAAGAAGAGCTTAATTGCAAACCTGATATTTCACGCCATAGCTATTTCTCTCGAAATGCTGGCGTATCTGATATTGACTCCTGTGACCGGGTCAGATTTATCTGATATACCTAACAACGTTGCTTTTATAGCAGAACTTTTATGTCAACTCGTGATCTTCTTAATTGTGATGGTTATAAACACTGTATTCAAAAAAAGCGTTTTAACCAATCTGGATATCAAGGGATGGATCACCTTTGCGCTCTATCCTCTGTTTACGATAGTAGCCGTTATCGTTCTTATATTTGCTGTCGACAAACAAACGGTTGACAACGATGTATATGTTGGAATGGTCATCCTCGCATCGGGAATGTTTATCCTGAGCATTCTTATCTTTGCGCTTATCGATAATGTCGTAAGGCGGGAGAACTATATCCACGAGAAAGAAATAATGCTCGGGCAGACAGAGCACCTGAATCAGATGTACCGTTCGCTTTCCGATGAGCGCGAGAAGCAGAAGGCACGTTCCCATGACTATATGAACCACCTTAACGTAATGCTCATGCTTGCCCGCGAAGGCAAAGTCGACGAGCAGATCCGTTATATTGAAGAACAGCTTGGGAAAGAGGTTCAGAACGTTGACATTATCGATACCGGCAACACGCTGATCAATGCCGTATTGAACATCAAATATCTCGAGGCAAAAGAGAAGGGCATCATCATTCCGTTTATTGCCGACAATCTGAAGGATATCAAGATCAGCGACAGCGATCTCGTAACGATCATTACGAACATTCTCGACAACGCGATCGAAGCGGTTCAGAAGTGTGATGAGAAGCGCATCGTATTTAAGATCATCAAGGATTCTGACACGCTCATTATCGACTCAACGAACACCTACAAAGGTCACCTGCCGGCCGATTATGACTTCGGAACGACAAAATCTGACAAGAAAAACCACGGATTTGGTCTCGCGAACATCAAAAATACCGTAGAAGCCAATAACGGCAACTGTTTCATCGATACTGAGGGAGGCATTTTCCACATATCGATCACCCTTCCGCTGGCCTGAAAATTTTACTTTATCCCTGGATTTTTTACTTTATCCCTGAGTTTTCGTTTTTTTATTGCCTCTTGGACAACCATTTTATATTATCAATACACGATGGTCGCAAAGAGGGGAACAATAAGAGATGGAATATTTATCTGCATTGATCGCAGACAGGATGTGTAAAAATGAGATCATCAAGGAAGATGATCTCAGTTTTTACGCGTACTCTATCCAATTATTGTTGGAGAAAACGATAGGACTGATCCTTATCGGCATCTTTGCGCTGGTCTTCAAAGCTTTTATAGAGATAGCGGTTTTCCTTATCGTTTTCGCTGTTATCAGGAGCTATTCTGACGGCATCCACTGTAAAACAAGTATTGGCTGCTTCATCTCATCAGTATTGATGGCTCTGTCCACCATACCGGTAACAACGTGGCTTATTGAATATCCTGTGGTCTGTATCACCGGTGTGCTTATTTCCATGGCCGTCATTCTCGTGATCGGCGCGATACATGACCCGAATCTGGATCTGTCGGAGGAAGAGTTTATCCGACATAAGAAGATGACCCGCATCCTGATCCTGATCGTCGGTCCTATAGTTTTATGTCTTCTATTCCTGTTTTCGAACAATCAGTTGGTCTACTATTCAGCTCTCGGCATTATATATAACGCCTTGAGTCTGATGGCAGTTAAAATTACGAAAGGCGAGGTGTCAGAAAATGAAAAAGCTCGAGAGATTAGTTCTTGAACAGGTTGAAAGAGCTACCAGGAAAAACGCGGTAAGTTCTTATACTTATCCGGATGGTCCTAAGTGCCCTTATATTTTTCATCAGCCCAAGAGACCTAAGAAGTAATGTTCTGTTCTGTACATGGGGATAACATGAATGGAAAAAGGTTGAAATAATTCGATCCGACCATATAAAAAGCGCCGTCTGTGGTATGAACTTTTATCACAGACGGCAGCTGTTATCCCTTTAGTGCATTCCAGCCCACATCATGCCAGCACTTGCCGGTGCCGATCTGTTCTGTTGATGAATAGTAAGGCATGGGAAGCGTACCTGTGAGCGCTGTCTTGCCGGTCAGAACGTCTGATACTGCATTTCCGCCTTCTGTGCCGGGGAGATACAGCATGATGCATGAATCCCACTCATCAAGATACTGATCTATGATGACGTTTCTGCCTGCCGCGATAAGCGTAACGACAGGCTTTCCCGACTGCGCTGCAAGCTTTATCGCATCACTGTTTCCGGGCAGGCCCAGGCTACCTGTAAGTGACAGGTCAGACGTATCTCCATACCATTCCGCATAAGGCTTCTCGCCGACGCAGAGAAGTACCATGTCGCATGTGCCGATCTGACTTATATCGGTGATGATCTCAAAGCCCATATCTTTCGAAGCTTCACGGAGAGCTTCCAGAATAGAAGGGCCTTCCATCCTGAAGTGCTTATCTGCAATGCCCATATTCTTCATATTGGCGTCAGTCTCGCCCTGCCACCAGTTTGTCCAGCCGCCGCAGAGCGCGCCAACGTCATCTGCCGCAGGGCCTGTGACGAACACCTTCATTCCGGGCTTGATATACATGTTGCCACCGGCCTTCAAGGGCACGAATGATTCTGCTGCGAGCTTTCTTGCGACCTCGCGGGACTTCTCGCTGCCGAATTCATAGGAAGGCTTAACCTTCTCAAGGTACGGGTCATCGAAAAGCCCGGCTTCCTTCTTGACTCTTAATATCCTGGTAACCGCATCATCTATACGCTCTTCGCTGATACGGCCTTCCTTGACGCCTTCTATTATGTATCCCATAGCAGCTGCATGATCGGTCTCTGTCATGAGCATGTCAACGCCTGCATTTACGCACAGGATCACATTCTCTTTATAGTTTGAACCGGAGCAGTTCATGACTGAATCCCAGTCAGAAAGGACGATGCCCTTAAAGCCCATGTCGTTCTTGAGATAAGTTATGTATTTCGCATTCTCGTGCATCTTCGTTCCGTTAAGTGAAGAATGCGAGAGCATGATAACCTGAACGCCCTCATCGATCAGTGCCTGGTAGATAGAGAGCTGGTCCTTTATCTGTTCTTCGGTAAGCCTGGCATCGCCCCTGTCGAGAGGAGTGCTCTCGCCTGTGCCGAATGTGATCATACCGTCTCCGAAGAAGTGCTTCGGGCAGGCGATAACCCCTTCTGACATAAGGCCTTTTGTATAAGCGATGGCAAGCTCTTTTACGATCTTGCTGTCGGAGGAATAGGATTCATAGGTCCTTCCCCATCTCGGATCGTTCGCGGTGGCAACGCAGGGCGCGAAGTTCAACATCATCCTTGTATGGACGATATCGCTTCCTGCGAGTTTTCCGTATTCTTCGGTAAGCGCCGTATCGTGAGCCGCGCCGATATTGATGTTGTGAGGGAACATGACGCAGCCTGATGCGAAGTTTACTCCGTGCACACTGTCGTTGCCGTAGATAAACGGTATGGGTGCATCATTCTGCATTGCGAAGGTCTGGTATTCCGTGACGGTCTCTTTCCACTCTTCCGCTGTAGGCATCGGATAGTTGTCGACTCTCGAGAGGATCGATCCGTAATCCGTAGCCTTCATCTCCATAGCCAGAGTGTTATATATCGTCGGCTGCATCATCTGCGCTGCCTTTTGCTCTATCGTCATGGTCTTGCAGATCTCTTCCGGAGTCATCCTGGAATAGTCTGCCAAGTTTGCTGCGGTCTCAGAGCTCCCGTTAGTGGGAGCAGGCGCAAATACGCTGTTCTCGTCGATGCATGCAGTAGCAGCCGTAAGAGACAGGATGAGAAGCCCTGATATGATCTTCTTTGCCTTCATGGTTCCTCCCGTAAAGTCCAAAGTGCTGATTTTGCTAAATTATATCATTTTCGCAGTTGAGGATTTGTTGGAGCACAGCAGCTGCCCCCCCCCGCGCTCCGGTTAAGGAGGGGGTGCTCCAAATGTTGCTGTTTTTGTCCGCCCGGAAGCAACTAATCCTTAACCGGGCCTTTCGCAGCCTGGCCAGGAAGGCAACAAATCACAATCACTTGCGGGAGATCACAAGTTTGCCGGCTTCTTCTAAAGACATCGGTCTGCCCCAGACGAAGCCCTGGATGTAGTCGCAGCCGATGGACCTTAAGATATTGACCTGTTCATAGGATTCTACGCCCTCCGATATGACCTTAAGATCGAGTGTGTGGCCGATCGAGATGATCATGGCTACATACTGCTTGGAGGATTCATTCAGACTCATGTTGTCGATGAATGACTTGTCGATCTTAAGCATATCCGTAGGGAAACTGTTGAGATAACTCAAGGATGAATAACCTGTGCCGAAATCGTCTATCGCGACCTTAAGGCCGAGTTGCTTGAGCTCGTCTATCCTCTGCAGGGCCTTCTCCGCGGAATCGATCATGATGGATTCCGTGATCTCTATCTCGATCCTGAAAGGAGCGACGTTGTATTTGGCCAGTATCTTCCTGATATCGTCGATGAAGTTATTCTTCATGAGGTGTCTTACGGATACGTTGACGCTCATTGTTATATCGGAGTCTTTGTTGTTTGTGACGTCACTAATGAACTTTACGGCCATCTCGAAAACATACATGTCGATCCTGTCGACAAGGCCTGTCTTCTCTGCTACAGGAATGAATTCTGCAGGACTGATGGATTTGCCGCTGTCATCCGTCATGCGCGCCAGAGCTTCAAAGCCCCTTAATCTGTGATCCATGTCGTACTGCGGCTGGAGGTGGCAGAAGATCTTGTTCGAAGACAGTGCGGAACGGATCTTGCGCTCGATCTCCATTGAGACCTCCGTACTGAATACATCGGGCGTAAATCTCATGATCCTGCTGCCGCTGCCTTTCTTCTTGGACTCGTGCAGAACGGCATCAGAGAATGTAAAGAGGTTATCGATGACGTCGCTGTCTTCAGGACATATGGCATAGCCGAAGCAAGCTGTAAGATAGTAATCGCAGTCATCTATGGTGAACTTCTTTTCGAGCGCGGCCTTGTAGCAGGCGATGGTATTCTCGACGTCTTCAGGCGTGGAGTAACCGGAGATGAGGATAAGGAATTCGTCGCCGGTGGATCTTGCCACGAAGTCGACAGTGCCTGTGTTGAGCGAATTGGCAAGGGCCTTCCATCTGCGGGCGACGGCCTTGAGGACCTGGTCACCTGTCTCATGGCCCATGGTATCGTTGATGCTCTTGAAGTCGTTGATGTCGACGGATACGAGCGCGAATCTTTCCGAACGCTTTAAGAAATCCTGTATAAGCTCGCTGCATGCGAAGCGGTTGGGGAGCCCCGTCAGCCTGTCAGTTATGGCCTGTTCGCGGATATGGTTCCGGTAGTCCTGGAGCTTTAAATTTCCGAAGTAGATGATCGTGATGGCAAGGATTATCAGGATGTTATTGAACAAGCCGGGGATGTTTCCGTAGTTCCTGCGGATGAATATGTTGATGCACATCAAGGGGAACTGCAGCAGCAAAAGCACTAACGCCGTGATGTAGCCGGTCTTTCTGAACAGCATTGCAAGGCAGATAAGGCAGATGTTGCCGAGCATCGAAGAGATGCCCGTAAACGACTTGATCTCAAAGGGGATCCCGAATATAACCGCCGTGGCGTCGGACCTGGATATGCTTGATGTTAAGAATATCGAGAATACGAAAAGCAGTACGAGCAGGATAAATACACCCTTAGGGGCCTCTTTATCCAGAGACAGTTTCTGCAGGGTCTTATCGACTCTGTTATCATCTTTTTGCTTTGCCATAAGATCTCACCCTTGCCGATAATTCTTGATCATGATACTGACATTGTAGCAATTCGGAACAGTTAAAACCTGCACTAATTTGTTACTAGAGTAACAAGACAAAATACAAACTGTAAAGTATTTTTTAACGCCCTTCCCAGTCTTTTCTGTATTCTCTTGGCGATTTCTCGAAAAATTTACGGAACGTCTCTGACATGTAGCTTACCCCGCCAAAGCCCGTCTTAGCTGCGATCTCAGTCATGGGGATCTTGACGGAACGCAATAATTCAGCCACTTTGCGGCACCTTAAGTGCATCAGGTAATTGATCGGCGACTCGCCTACATACTGATGGAACAGCGTGTTGCAGAGCGACTTGCTGACGTTCCCGCTCGCTGCGATATCTGCCAAAGTGACCTGCTTCTGGTAGTTATTAGCAATGAAATGCATCATGGACTTGAAGGACTGCATCCTCGGATCAGACACGACGTCTTCCGTGGCGCCCAAAGTCTCAGCCTGCTTTCTTATGATGTCCCATATCTGGTAGAACTGCTTCGTGACCGCAAATGGATCATGCCTTATATCGGGCAGCCCCAAAACAAGATCCCTTATGGAGTCGGTGCGTTCGTTTATATAACGGAATCTTAAGTAAGGAAGATCCTGGTTCTCCGTGATCGGCCTTATCGCCTGCATCTCCACGGCGATCGAATTCGCGAGGATATTCGGATGAAGCACGCAGATGACGTATTTTGCGACCTCTCCGTTCACCGTCATGTTGTAGTGGATCTGGTTTGAATTGACGACGATCGTGTCGCCGGCCCTTAAGAGAAGCTCTTTGCCGTTAACAAAATAAGCTACCTGGCCTTCCTTGATAGTCATGATCTCGATATCTTCGTGGAAGTGCGGAACGCCCTCCCAGGTGACCTTTGGTGCGATCCAGCCGTCGTAGATATAGGACGGGAAATTGGGATCGTCGTAATTTACTATCTCGGAACCGTCATCTCTTTTTACGATGAGCCCCATCTGTTCTATCTTCATAACAATATTTCTCCCTGTCTTCGAAAACTATAACTATCTTCCACGCGCTTGGAAGATAGTTATAAAAACATGGCTTTTACAACCTGTTTTCGAGCGCTTATCTACAATATACTTGCAATCGAACAGAAAAGAAAGAGGGAAATTGCTATGGATTATTCGGGAAATGAAGCAGTAGTAATGAAGAACGTCTGCAAAGACTTTAAGGTCTTGAACCGTCACGAGGGCCTCAAGGGCTCCATCCGCGACCTGTTCTCAAGAGATTACAAAACAGTCTCAGCGGTAAAGGACGTGACCATGACCGTTAATAAGGGCGAGATCATAGGATACTTGGGCCCTAACGGCGCAGGCAAGTCAACGACCATCAAGATGATGACGGGCGTGCTTGAGCCCACGAGCGGCGAGATCCTTGTAAACGGCAAGGTGCCTTACAAGAACAGGACCGAGAACTGCGAGAACATCGGCGTTGTCTTCGGACAGCGAAGCCAGCTCTGGTGGTCACTGCCCCTGGTCGAATCCTTCAAGCTTTTGCGTGATCTTTACATGGTCCCGCAGAAAGACTATGAGGAGATGATCGAACTCTACCGTTCGCTCGTTGATATCGAGCCGATCCTCCATAAGCCAGTAAGACAGATGTCTCTCGGCCAGAGGACATTGAGCGACATCCTCGCGGCATTCCTTCATAACCCTCCGATCGTATTTTTGGACGAGCCTACGATCGGCCTCGACGTATCGATGAAGGCAAAGATCCGTGAGCTCATCCTGGGCCTTAATAAAGAGAAGAATACGACAGTTATCCTTACCACCCACGACATGGGCGATGTCGATGCACTCTGCAGAAGGATCGTCATCATCGACAAGGGCACGAAGATCTACGACAACGACATAGAGCATCTGAAGAATTATTTTGGATCTTATAGAACATTGAAGCTCAAGCTCGCCGACGATTCGTGGGAGGAATACCTGATCGACGAGAAGACCACCGACGTCATGGACGTCATCATGGAAAAGCAGAAGGAAAAGAAGATCAAGGACGTCAAGATCCTGGAGATCTCGACCGAAGAAGTAATCAAGAAGATCTACGAAGGGAGCACAAAATGAATCCCAAAAGGCTGTTATCAATAACAAGGGCCGGGATAATGGAGTCACTGCATTTCAGGCTCGGCATCTTTGTTACTCTCTTTGCGAACCTGATCTATCTGGTCCTGGTCTACTATCTCTGGAAAGCCATCTACGATTCATCCGGTACGGATGTCGTAAACGGCATGACATTCACTGACACCATGATCTACCTGATCCTTGCGACGGCACTATTCAACTTTTTGGAGATGTTCGTCGTATGGGATATGAGCAGGTCGATCCAGTCGGGCAAGATCGTGCTGGATCTTCTTAAGCCGATGAGTTTCCGAAAATACACTTTCTGGTCGTACACCGGCAACCACGTCGTCCAGTTCGTGCTGACATTTATTCCGACATTCATCGTCGTCATGATCGTCACTAAAGGGGCGATCCCGCTGGGTCTCAATCTTGTATGGTTCCTGATCGCCACGGTGCTCGCGCTCATCATCAACTACAACATCGAGATGCTCGTTGCGCCGATCTGTCTTTTCACTGAATCGACATGGGGCATCAACATCGTAAAAGAGACTATCGTGCTGCTCTTGTCGGGCGCTTCGATCCCATTAGCGTTCTTCCCTGAGAAGGCGAGGATGATCGTGCAGTATCTGCCTTTCCGCGCGGTCTACGACATACCTTTGTCGATGCTCTTAGGCAAGAGCGGTTCTGACACCTGGCAGGGTTTGCTTCAGCTCTTTGGACTGCAGCTGATCTGGCTCGTGGTGCTGACGGTCTGCGGAAATTTATTCTGGAATTGTGCGGTGAAGAAAGTCACCGTGAACGGAGGCTGATATGCGCAAAAGAGGACTGAGATTTTACGCGAGAATGTACAGAAAGATTCTTGTACAGGACCTTAAGAGCAAGATGAGCTATCGTGCGGATTTTGTCATCTCGACATTCGGCATGATAATGACGAACCTCTCAGGCTTTGTCACCTTCATGATCCTGTTCCACAACTTCCCGACGATCAACGGCTGGGACTACCATCACATGCTGTTCCTGTACGGCTTCTCGCTGGTCGCGCTGACACCGGTGCAGTGCTTTTTCGACAACAACTGGAACCTGCGTTTTATGGTGCAGAGCGGCGACTTTATTAAGTACTGCTTCAGGCCGGTCAATGTGTTCTTCTACTTCATTTCGGAGGTCTTCGATGTGAAGGGCTTAGGCCAGCTCGCGTTCGGCATTGGCACCATCGTTTATGCATGGATCAAGATCGGAATACCGGTTACGCCTCTGGTCATCCTTAAATTGCTGGTGTTCCTGCTGACCGCATCGCTCTTCATGATCGCCCTCATGAACTTCGCGGCTGCAACATGCTTCTGGATCAAGGGCTCAGGCTACGTAATGGTTATCATGTTCCGTTTCAAGGATTTCGCGAAATATCCGTCTTCCATCTTTGAAGGGATATTCAAGATCATCTTTACGTTCATCATCCCGATCGCGTTCATCGCTTACTACCCGAGCCTCGTGATCCTGACACCGGACAACGTCCCGCTGCTGTCATGGATATCGCCCCTCTACGGCCTGGTCTTCGTCTACCTGAGCTACAAGTTCTGGATGCTCGGCGTTCGCAAATACGACTTCACAGGTTCATAATATTCAGGGGCGGGCCTTTAGCTGGTCCTGCAAGACCCTCGCCCGCCCTGCTGATTGGAGGATAATAAAATGAATGACTTAGTAATGATTATCAAAAGAACTGTTGTCCCGAATTTTCTTAATATCAGGACATCGATAAAAGCCTACGACAGAGACGCCCTCTGCTGCGGCGCGCCCTGCTGGCGCTGGGTCTACCACGCGCTCCACTCTGCTGACAAATGGTTCATCAACCCCAATGCTTATGAGGAGCCCGCATTCCACGAAGAAGGCATGGACAATCCTGAGAATCCGACATCCGTCGTGCTCTCCGACGAGCAGCTTTTAGAGTACCTTGATGCCGTCGAAAAGAAGACGCTGGACTACCTTGATACTCTTACTGATGACATGCTGTATTCGTGCCCTGAGGGCTGCAGGTTCACACGCCTGGAGCTTGTTTTGCGCCAGTACAGGCACCTGTCATTCCACACAGGCATGCTGAACGGCCAGGTCGCAGTTGCTACGGGCGAATTCCCCATGTGGGTATCCGACGCCGACAAGTATATTGATGACGGTGTATTCTTCGGCCGCTACAGAGGCGGGCAGACGAAGATCTGAGCCTTAAGGCGGCCGGCGTAACAGTTTTTGACCGCGCATGAATTTGACCTACCAACATTTTTGATCGCGCCTGAACCGGACCTACATATAAAAATGCGATTTTTCCGTTTTTCGTCGGTAGGTGGTGGGGGTATATTGAGTGTTTTAAACCGTAAAAGGGTGCCCGTCAGGCTGGTTTATCATGTTTTTCGGGGTTTTGA
>JAEFBA010000006.1 GCA_016292145.1 Saccharofermentans sp. | reverse complement strand
AAGCCTCATTCAAAACAGATTTTAGAAGTTCTTTTATTTCAGCAGTGTCTGCACCTTTTTTAACGAGATTACTGATTAATTCTCCTGTATAGGAATCACTAGTCTCATCAAAGTACATATTCAACATATAATCCTTTTCTTTACGGAAGTTCATTACAAATTCTTCAGATGTCATAATGTCTTCTCTCCCTTTATTTGCACTTTCAAATGATTAAGTTATCTATACTGATAAATTAATCGACCTTATAATCTCCACGAAAAATATTGCAAACTAATCTCATCTACTATAATAATCATCAAGCTGTTTTACTACATATTCACGAACAACCGTTACTTCCGCATCAAAAAGAGGTCTGTCTAAATTCACCTTTTTATTGTCTGATATAATATGTAATCTTGGAATACCATCCTGATTTTTTCTTACATACCAATAGAACAGTTGACCGTTATAGATTAGTTTTCTTTTGTTTTTGGCATTCACAGCCATAAAAAACACCCTCTAACGCACTATCCTTAATGTCATTATGAAATGCCTCTTGAAATATTCCCTGTTCATCTTGAAGTCACTTCTCTTCTAGTTAACTGTTTATTTTTCGGTCTATTAATTCAACGCATCTTTGTTTTCATTAGGATAACTGCAGAGTACACTATCCAGATGTTTTATCCCGCAGAAGTATTTACATATCGAAGTGTCTTTTACTGCGCATTTATGTGCTTGGGTATTCTCAGCTTTATTCCATGGACAAACACTTTGATCCCAATCAACACCATCGCTGACCAGATCAATATCCATGTTGGCGCCTACAAGTTCTCTGATCTTTATTTCATCCATGTTTTTCCCCTTTGTTTTATAGTTCATCTAATTCCTGATTTATTAATCTTCCGGATAGGTTCAGATCTCCTCACGGATAACGGACGGACTGACAGCAGTCCGGTTCATAATAAAAGGACACCTGTAAGTTAATACATACTTCTTTGAAGGATATCCGTTCTCCCAGAAATCCAGGGCGTAGACGGGTTCGATCTCCTTGTTCTTTTCCTTTTTCATGAGATAGCCGATCGTTTTTCTGGCAGGATCCGTCTCGATCAGTTTCTTTTTTTCGAGTTCTGCTAATTGTTCGAAAACAACCTGGAACTTCTCATTGTATTTCGCAAGATCAGGATCATCTGCCTTATAGACTTTGTAAGGATCCATTCTGTTTAATTCCTCGATACCCGCTTCGAGCTTTCTGAATGCTTCGCTTGAATCCGGGTTTGCCTTCGTAATGATCTCAACGATGTAATCTTTGCCTTCTGTGTCTCTCAGCAAACACTTGGGCATAAACGCACCGACAAACGCAAAAAGATCCGGCTTTAACCCAGGAAAACCCATCCTTATTGATTTGGAATCACCAAGCCCGGCAAGGGATTCACTGGCCAGGATAATAGTCTCATAAACTGAACGTACGAGCAGGACATATCTCTTATCGTCATCCAGATACAGGATCTTATTGGTCTCATATTCAAATGTCCATTTTTCGCCTGACTCGCAAGTGATCACTAAACTCTTATTCTTATCGGAAATAAAAGGATAAACATGACCGTTATCCGTAAAAAGGCGGTCATCGAGCTTCCTGTTTTCGCGGTCCTCATCGCTTAATACAAAATACTGTTTTCTGAAGAACGCCTCGTATACTTCATCGTAATAGTCGATCCTCTTCTCATAGGAAAGCTCATAAAAAGACTTGGCACCGCATTCCTTCCACGACTTGCACCATAACGGAAGCAGTTTCTTATAATAATTAGAGCCGGCGTACGTGCAATCCAGTCCGCATACCCTGCAAACTTCGCACTCACTGAATTTGTGTCCCTTCATCTCCTTGTGATTTAAGGCAAATCCGATGTTTCCGCATGACGGACACTTATATACCGGTGCCGGTTTATCTTCACCTAATACTCCTTCAAGATAACCTCGATGTACACGCTTCATAGATGTATCCTTCTGAAAACTCTTTCTTCGTTTAGCATACAAAACTTTTCATATTATTCACAATTATATTTGTAATTCAGAACATTGATAAAGATGTTACTACATTCTGGTATTCTGACACCTTCACATCATGCAAATGCTCTATCCACGCTAACTTGAATTTGATCACAGGAATTGAATAATCTAAGAGCTGGAAAGAAAACCCTGACCAGTCTTCAAGAGGCAATATAACATACCCGTGAAAATTCGTTTGATCGTATTGTGCCGGCGGATCCATTCCTCCGCGCTCATTAGGAATATATTGCTTATCTTTCTCTATATCATTAGGGTCATACGCGCCCAGACTCAAAGATGCGTCACTGGTTGATACAACATTCGAGATTGAATACTCATCCGCATCGCCATACTCAAAATGAAGATTTCCGGACACCTTAAGAACATACTTCTTACCGACAACAAGCGAGCTCGGATTTATTATAATCTCGTCCAATACAGCCTTAACAGAAATGTGCTCATCAACTATCTCGTCATAGATTTTCAAATGTGTACGTTCATCGGTACAAACATCAAAGGATACTAACTCCCCCGATTCATCATAAAGATTCAGGTAGCCACAAGGTGTTTGTAATTCCTTCATAAGAATCTGCTCCATAAATAATCAGATATGATTATCCTGTGTTAGTCGTGATTGCTGTTTATTATCTATTCTATGACTTACCTTGTTTAGTTCCATTCAACCCATTTTTCACAATTTAAATACTCAATACAATCCTTTAGCAATTCTATAATAGCAGAATAAAGAAACCGCGCTCATTTATATTTTCAGTTGTTTTAAGCCCAAAAATACACTTCAGTAACGGTATTATTTTCAATCTTTACCATTGTATGATCATATCTTTCATATTCAGGGAAACGACCTTTATCGAAGAACTCGTTGATACTGCCGGTTATACCTTTTGTCATATCTTTGTTGGTAAAATCAGTAACGTCTCGAATGTCAATTTGAGATATATCCGTGTTGTTTAAATCAATTGATTTAATGAAAGACATTGCATCATATATTATGCAGTCATCTGCAACACTTACACTAACCGGTTTATTGAATAATCTTATCGGCTCATGTATAGAATCAATGGAAGCTTTCCATTTATCAACGCCATCAACTTTGCAAAATAAGATATTCCCTTTATTTGTTGACAGAATAACTACCTCACCTGTATAGTCTGTACCCATATATGAATATGGATCAATTCTACGGTTAACAATATCGTATACCGTTACTGTGTTAAGTTCTCCCCAGCCTGTAAAATCCAATATCATTCCTTCATAAAGCGAATAAATGAAATGCTTATCAACTTCAAGTTGAGCCCACGGATAAAACACACAATCATATCCATCATCATTTGCTCCACGATTCGGCGTCATTGAAACGGTATAGAATCCATCTTCTAAATGTCCTTCAGTGGGCATCACTTCATCTTTATATAAAGTTCCTATAACATACAGATCATCAGGATGTGGCAAAGCTGCTAAAATCTGCTCTGTCGCTGAAGATTCACTTTGTTCTATTTCTGTTGAGGGAACAATTACTTCTACAGTCTCTTGATTAACATCAACCAGTGAACATCCAGCCATAAACAAAGCCAACATTCCAGCAATTACTACAGCTGTAACACTCGTTTTTCCCGGATTCTTGATATTCTTTATTCTCTTTTTCATAATGCTTTCTCCCCTACCGCTCATAGCAGTTGATATATAAAAATTCCTTTTAGATTCTTTTGTAAGTATTTCTAAAAGTACTTTGCCGTAATTAACTCTATTTTCTTCACCAAGCTGTAAAATAACAGCTTCATCACAAGCTAATTCACAATCCTCATCAACCAATCTGAATGCATACCATATAAGCGGATTGAACCAGTTCAAAGCCAGCACGATATAACGAATCAGAATCCAAACATGATCAAGATGCTTATAATGACAACATTCATGACATATGGAATATTCAGACATTTCACTATCTGCAACTTCGTCACTCAGATAAATGCAATTACCTAACAGGAATGGTGCGTTCGGATGATCCAATTTAAATATTCTAAGACCATAGTTGGAATCCCGTTTTACAAACTGTCTTTTCCGCCTACAGTACAATATAAAACCAAGATTATAAATGATTAATGCGATTATTAGTGTACCTGATACGCTTAATGCTGTATTACGGAACAAGACTGTCCAATCAATATGCTTCTTTGCAGGAATACTTGTTTCAGCTTCACCTGAAGATGTGTATTGTATAGGCAAAGGAACAACGTCCGTGGTATCAATATTTAATATTTCTGCGGTTTCAGTTGTTTGCTCTTGAACAATGACTTCTTTTGCAGGCAACGAAATGTTTATTGTAAAAAACGGTGCTATACACATGTATATCGGTATCAGGATCCATAAAGCATACTGGAACTTCCTGCTGATCATTTTATCAACAATATACCGGATAGCGATCAGAGATGCCGTCAACAGCGATAACCCTAAAATGTAGCGCAGCATATCAGTTCTCCTCTAATATCTTATGCAGCTCCTCGATCTCTTCCTTTGACAGTTTCTCGGACTTGATCAGATTGGTGATCATAAGGCCGACATTGCCGCTATATACCTTATTCAAAAAGGAAGTGGTCTCCTCAAGCTCTGCTTCGGTCCTGTCGATCTTGGCAAAATAACGCCTGGTCCTGTTCTCTCTTGTATAATCAACAGCCTCTTTTTGCTCCATTCGGTTAAGCAGTGTGATAATCGAATTTCTGCACCAGCCCGTATCATTACTAAAGAACTTGGTAAGTTCAGCAATAGTCATTGAGCCCTTGTCCCATAAGCACGTTACTATCTTCCACTCGGCATCAGATAATTTGATCATATTGACCTCCGCAATTAGTACACATTTGTATACTTCGATGTTACTCCGTTAGTAGACAGTTGTCAACAATAATACAATCAATATCTCAGTGTTTATCCTCGGAAGACACTTAAGAAAGGAAATCGTTACAGTGATAAGAGCACTAATGACAAAACCCCGCAAAGCTAAGAAATACAACACTTTACAAGGTTATGCATTGTTGTTTTATACCGTGTTTGACCCTTTAGATTGCTACCTAAAAAGTGGAGGCCTTACTCAACTATATGCATACATACATCCTTCCCTCTACTGCGCTCTTTTTCTTTTAGCTAGACAATAAGGAACGTGAACCAATTTGAATACTACCTAAAGTAGAAACGTGATCAAGGATGCATGTGTGTAAAGCCTTACGCGTGCGTGCGCGTGTTAATTATATTGATTAGGTTGACTTGTACCAGACTACCGAAATATTCTTACGGATCAAAACACAAAACATGGTAATCCGATTAACATGGTCAGAAATCCTTATTTCATAAGGCGTTTACGGGATTATACCAGCAAAATAACCCTCAGAAATGCACGTTTTAGGCCCCAAACATGGTAATCCGATTATCATTCTAATCTCATTCATAACACTGTAAATTGAGAACTGTCAGGAACACAAACCCGATAGAAAGGTGATATTTATGAAAAAGTCAGAGATTGGTTCATATAACTATAAGAAATTTCCTAAAATCTCCAAAAACATGGAACTTATAGTTCCATGCACCGAAACACATATATTTCGGAGCTTCCTGGAGTTTTTAAGCTCTAAATTCACCCATTTTTCGCCGTTTTTCGGGCAAAACATGGAACCCAAAGTTCCATTCCAACCTGCAGAGAAACACTGTAAATTGAGAACTGTCAGGAACGCAAACTCGACAGAAAGGTAACATTTATGACAAGTCAGAAGATTGATTCAGAGTCCTACTTAAAATTCCAACTGAACCAAAAATATAGAAAGAAACTTTCTGATATCAGAAATGCAGCAACCATATGCATTTCGCCATTAATACTCACTGGTTTGCTCATCATTTTATGCGTAGTTTCAGGCAAAACTTAGAAAGTTTTTTTCTATTCTAAACCTTGCCGGAACAGCGTAAATTGAAAACTGTCAGGAGCACAAGTTCTGACGCAGATAACAGACTACGCGCTTGTTGTCGGATCGACGGATCGGACCATAAAGTAACAAGTCGCAAAGGTCACAGAAATAAGTTGCCGATTTTACTTTTATGGATCGTCATCTTCTTCGCCGGGTAAGTCCGACAGAAAGGTGAATTTTTATGATAATTCAGCTAAAACATGATACTCCAAGTATCATGCTGACAAATGCCCTGAAATATTAGACTTCTGCTGTTTTTGGGTTTCATAGGACCTAGCATTCAAGCCGTTTTTTAGGCAAAACATGATACTCCAAGTATCATTCTAATCCCAATTCAATTCACGTAAATTAGGTCTCAGACAGGAACACATTTTCTAGAGATTGCTCCTATCCAAATGACCTCGGAACGGTTTCGCAAGCAACGCTTTTGTGTACACAAAAGCAAAAAGCTTGTCAGGGGACGTCCCCTGAAGACCCCGTTCCTCAAACTCAAAAATAAAACATTGGAGGAATCTAAAATGCAATTTACTAACAACGAAAACTATGAAAGCAACAACGAATTTGAAGACGAAGAGTTCGAAGAAGAATACAACGAAGAAGAATCTGTGCTGATGAGCATGGCTGAAGTCGAGAAGGAAACTGTCGAGTGGTTATGGTATCCGTATATCCCCTACGGGAAAATAACAATAATCCAGGGCAATCCCGGAGATGGCAAGACCAATCTCGCACTTAAGATCGCAGCATGTGTATCTTCAGGAACTCCCCTTCCCGGCTTACCTGAGCTTGAACAACAGAAAGTCATTTATCTCTCCGCAGAGGACGGAGTAAGGGATACTCTAAAACCCCGTCTTGAGGAATTAGGGGCAGATACCAAAAACGTTCTTTTCTTTAAGGAAGAAGACAAACCTACCGCTTTATCTCAAAGAGCGATTGAGATTGCCCTTGATATGTCCGGTGCAAAAGTCCTTATTATCGACCCGATTCAGGCGTTCATGGGATCCCGTACCGACATGAACAAGGCTAATGAGGTAAGAGAAACTTTGAGACCTGTCGGAGAACTCGCAGAAAAGTATAAGTGCTCGATCATACTGATTGGCCATCTTAATAAAGCACAGGGTTTAAACAGCATCTACAGAGGGATCGGCTCCATGGACTTCACCGCCATCTCCAGAAGCATCCTTCTTGTCGGCAGGCACAAAGATGATTCCGGGTTGCGCATCTTTGTTCATAACAAGTCTTCTCTCGGACCACAGGGACCTTCACAGGCATTCAGACTGGACGGAGCGAACGGCTTCGAGTGGGTTGACGGATATGACGATGTAACTCCCGATGACATTCTTTACGCTTCCAGGAACCAAAAAGCCCGCACCGAGACCAAGCTGGATATGGCAATCACATTCCTAAAGTCTTACTTCACGGATCATACAGAGGTCGAAGCCAAGAAGATCCAAGAGATGGCCAAAAACAAAAACATCTGTAAGAGGACACTTGATGAAGCCAAGAAGTACATTCCCGGACTCGGATCGGACAAGAAAGGTGATGTGTGGTTTTGGATCTTAAATAAGGATCAGACGTCCAAAGGAGGTACAGATGAATAAGAATTTCCCGGCAAAGTCTTATCAGATCCACTTCAGAGTCGGCAAAGAAGATTACGAATCCATCAGGAAGAATGCATCCAAAGCCGGACTTTCCATAAGCGAATATGCCAGAAGAGCAATGTTTGGAGAGGTAATCGTCGAAGCTCCGCCGGCAGATTACTACCAATTGATTTCCCTGATGAAAAGAGCCGGAGGCAACATCAACACGCTGCTCAGAAAACTTAATGTACTAGGTATTGCACATAGCCTTGAGCTTGAAAGATGTCAAAACGAAATCTTCGAAGCTGTCTCTATGTTGTACGAGACATTCAGACCTGAAATGGTCAAGGACAGAAATAACAAATCGGAATAATGGAGGAATCTATATGAATAACAATCAGAATCAAAACAATAGATCAAATGTTGTCCCTTTATGGGAAAAATACACACTGACCATCAGGGAAGCTGCCGATTATTTCCATTTTGGTGAAAAGAAATTACGGCGAATAGTTGAAGAAAATCCTATGGCAGATTTTGTCGTCATGAACGGCAACCGGGTCATGATAAAGCGTAAATACTTTGAACAGTATATAGATCAGGCAACAGCCGTATAAAACAATCGTTAATCAGAGTTCCGGTATGGTATAGTTATCTATATCATATCGGGCTCTCTTTACAGAAAGGAGAGAGACTAATGAGCGAGAAAAGACGAGACAAGAAAAATCGCATTCTTCGCAATGGAGAGAGCCAGAGACCGGATGGTAGATATCAATACACTTACTACGACAATACCGGGATCAGAAGGATCGTGTACAGTTGGAGACTGGATCGTACGGATGCAACTCCTTCCGGCAAAAGACCTGAGTTATCATTAAGAGAGAAGGAAAAGCAGATTCAAGCAGATCTGTTTAACCAAGTAGCTGTTAACGGCGGTGATATTACGGTTCTTGAACTGGTCAAGAAGTACGTCAAGACAAGAACAGGTATAAGACCTTCTACGGCAGCGGGTTATAAGACATGTATCAATTTCCTGTCCAAAAACCCGTTCGGTAGCCTGAGGATCGACAAAGTCAAAATGACGGATGCCAAGTGTTGGCTGATAGATCTGCAAAAGAATGGGAGAGGTTACAGTTCTCTTCATACTTTCAGAGGAATACTGAGACCTGCCTTTGAGATTGCATATCAGGATGATCTTATACGTAAGAATCCGTTCCAGTTCGCACTGGCCGATGTCCTTATCAATGATCAGGTTACTCGCGACGCTATATCGAAGCGAGAGATGAATGAGTTCTTGGACTACGTGAAGAACGATAAGCATTATTGCAGGTATTACGATGCATTCTATGTTTTGTTCCATACAGGTCTTCGTATCTCGGAATTCTGTGGTCTTACTTACAATGACATACATTTCGATGAGATGTATATCAATGTTGATCATCAGCTTCAGCGTACAAGCGGCATGGAATATATCATTATTCCTACCAAAACAAATGCAGGTACCCGCAGGGTTCCGATGACTAAAGAAGTCGCTGCCTGCTTTGAACGTATGATCGGGAGCAGACCCGCGTTGAGAAAAGAACCGGTCATTGACGGATATACGGGATTTCTGTGTGTTGATAAGAACGGAATGCCCAAGGTCGCGATGCATTGGGAAAAATACTTTAAGTTTGCCCTGGAGAAGCATGACAGGATCTATCGCTTGAGGTTCCCCAAGATTACGCCGCATGTGTGCAGACACACATTCTGTTCCAATATGGCAAGAAGCGGAATGAATCCCAAAACGCTTCAGTATATTATGGGACATTCTGACATCACAGTCACGATGAATACTTATACACATGTTAAGTATGATGACGCGAAGGAAGAGTTTGCCAGAGTTACTGCCATCGGATAACCGCTGTAGTAAATTGGTTTGGTTTTACTACAAATTTACTACAGACCAAGGCTTAGATATGCCGAGAAAGGGCACGATAAGCCAAAACAACAAGAAAGGCCGAGTTCTTGAAAAACCTAATGATCAAAGGCTTTTCGGGGATTATCGGGGCAAATCGTAACTATGATAAAAGTTTTGTTTATATGCCACGGCAACATCTGCCGTTCCACAATGGCACAGTCCATGTTCCAGGATATGGTTAATAAGAGGGGGCTCGCCGGCCTCTTTGAGATCGACTCTGCGGCAACGAGCCGTGAGGAGATCGGCAACGGACCGCACTACGGTACCGTGAGCAAATTGCGCTCCGTCGGCATTCCCGTCGTTCCGCACCGCGCGCGCCAGATGACCCGCGCCGACTACGAGCATTACGATTACCTGATCGGCATGGATTCTTATAACATTTCGAACATGACACGTCTTGCAGGCGGCGATCCGGACGGCAAGATCTACCAGCTCCTGACATTTGCCGGAAGCAACCGGAGCATAGCCGATCCCTGGTACACGGATAATTTCGATGAGACTTACGATGACCTGACAGAAGGCCTTAATGCCTTCATGAAACATCTGGGATATTTGTAATTTGCCCGAAAACTCCTATAATCGGACTCATAGTTCGATTTTAGGGGTTTTGTCTGAAATCTATCGCGTAAAACTACAAAAACCGACAAAACCGAACTGGCAGTTCGATTATAGGAGTTTTAGAAGACATAACATGATTCTTGTTTACTGGCTGATCTTCGTAAATCTCATCGCGTTCATCCTCTATGGATACGATAAGTCGTGCGCGAAAAAGAACAAGCGCAGAGTACCCGAGAGGACCCTTCTCTTCTGGGCATGGATCGGCGGCTCTGTTGGCGCATTCCTGGGCATGAGATTCTTCCATCACAAGACGCTAAAGCCCAAGTTCTTTGTGGTCCCTGTACTGATGGTGCTGGAGATCATTATCTGCTGCGTGTGCCTTTATCAGAACTACCATCTTGTAACGACAGATCATGAGGTTGATCTGGGTCTTTCCTCCGAAGTCACCATCGTTCAGATATCAGACCTTCACAACCAGTTCTTCGGAATCAAGCAAAAGACGCTTCTTAAGAAGATCGAGGCGCAAAAGCCCGACATTATCGTCGTAACGGGCGATGTGGTCGATAAGTCCCACACAAATATCGATATCGCGGTTGATTTTTTCGAGGGCGCGGTAAAGATCGCTCCCGTCTACTACATAACAGGCAATCACGAGCTCTGGCTCGGCTCTGAGAAGACCGCTCCGCTGTTCGAGAAGATGAAGTCTCTGGGCGTCATCTTCATGGACGACACCTATGTTGATATGGGCGATTATATCCTGGCCGGAATCGGTGACGGCTCTCTGGATTCGTTCGTGGCTTACGGCCCTTTCGACGATTCGAAGCCCGTCATAATGCTTGCGCACGAACCGCAGTATAATGCCCTTTATCAGAAGCTCGGCGCCGACCTGGTCTTCACAGGACACTACCACGGCGGACAGATAATAATCCCGGGCATTGGCGGATTTGTAAGTCCTGAATTCGAGATCTTCCCGAAGCTTTATCAAGGAATGACCGACATGGGCGGCATGCAGCTTGTCATAAGCCGCGGTCTGGGCAACAGCATCCTGCCGGTGAGGATCAATAATTTCCCTGAGATCGTAGTCGTTAAGGTACGCTGATCCCTCCAAGCATCCGGAATACTGCCGGAGCCTTCTCCCCGTTGCGCCCTGTATCGCAGACATGCTAAAATTTCTTTATGAATTACGCCAGAACAGTCGCAACCGAATATGGTCTTGTAAGGGGCATCGTCAGGGACGGGTGTCATGAATATCTGGGCATCCCCTACGCAGCGCCTCCGGTGGGCGATCTGGCGTTTAAGCATCCGATACCGCCTGAGCCCTGGAACGGCATTCTGGACGTCGTCAGGGGCCCTATAAGCCCTGTTCAGGGCAAGGGAAGATCCACGATATCTCCTGACGGCAGAGACTGCCTGTATCTGAACATTTTCGTGCCTGAGGACATAGAGCCCGGCGCGCCCGTAATGGTGTGGATCTACGGCGGCTCATATGCCAACGGCGGCGTGGGGCGCATGGGTGAGGACTCTGATGAGCTCTCATACGACATGGCAAGGTTTGCCAGAGAGACACGAACGGTCTGCGTCAACTTCAACTACAGGCTGAATCTCGAAGGCTTTTTGAACCTTCATTTCCTTGATAAGAATTTCGATCAGAATAACGGACTTTTCGACCAGATCCTGGCGCTCAAATTCGTGCGCAACAACATCCACCGCTTCGGCGGAAATGCCGACAACATAACGGTCTTCGGACAGAGCGCCGGAGCTGCGTGCATGCTGGTATTGATGGGCGATCCGAAGACGGCCGGGCTCTTTGACAAAGCGATAGTGCAGTCCGCGTGCGTCGGTTCGTTCTGGACTGAGAAACAGAGCCAAAGGCTGACTTATAAATATCTCAAGATGCTGGGCGTAAGCCCTGACGAGCTTAATAAACTTAAGGATATCGACATCGCGAAGATCCACGAGGCGAACGCCGGACTACGCAAGCTCGTGCTGCACGAGGGCAACTCGAACTGCTGTTTCTCGCCTACGATCGACGGAGTTACGATAAAGCAGGCTCCCGGCGAGATGGCCAAGAGCTTTAAGGGACCTGCCCTGTTCGGCACGACCAGCCAGGAAGGCGATCTGTTCATAATGAATATTCCGAGTGCGCTGCTCCCGCTTGCAGCATACTGGTTCAAGTTCAAGTTCAGACCGGGCAAAGGCGCGCACCGCTTCATGTCAGACGACTTCACCGCCAAGTTCTACAGGGAACCCGCGTACGACATCGCGCGCAGCATGGAAGGCTCCTCCTGGGTCTACGAATACCGCTATCAGACGCCCAATATGCTCAAGGCAAACTCCGGATGCTGTCACGCATGCGAGCTGCCGCTCCTGTTCGGCAGGTCCAATGCCTATATCAGCATCGATGACCCCGTCTCCCAGCGCGTCGGCGAGAAGCTCCGCGAGATCTGGGGCGGATTTGCCCACAACGGCAACCTCTCCTGGCCTGCTTTTAAGGACAGCGGAGAGGTAAAAGGGATCGACTGAGCTTAAGCCGTATTCTTTTTCGCATGCACCGGAAAAACCCTAAACAGAGCGGTTTAACATTGTTAAATCACCTTATTTCCGACATTTCCGGCCCAAAGTGTAGATTACAACCCTATTCCCCTCTAGTATAATGGGTTTATGGGGATATCCCGTATGGAGGACAGACATGGTTGTATCAACAAAAGGACGCTACGCACTGCGCGTTATGATCGATATCGCAAAATACGGCAAGGATGCTTATGTTACTTTGAGCGGCATCGCCGAGAGACAGCATCTCTCTGAGAAGTACCTTGAGTCGATAATCAAGATGCTCGTGCAGAACGGCCTGGTCAAGGGCCTCAGAGGCAAGAACGGCGGCTACAAGCTCTCCCGTGACGCAAAGGACATCACCGCGTGGGATGTTATTTCCGTTACCGAGAACGACTTCTACGTTGTCGCATGCATGGATCCGAAGGCGCCTAAGTGCGACCGCATCAATTCATGCGTAACGCTTCCGATGTGGAAGGACTTTTCCGAGACGATGGAGAACTTCTTCAACAAGTACACGATCGCCGAGCTCGCCGAGGCTGAAAAAGAATAAGGTTTTACCCGGTCGGTATAAATATGGAAAAGGGGCTGTCTTTATCAAAGAACAGCCCCTGTTTATTGCTTTATTTCAATGCTTTGAATGCATCGGCTGCATAATTCAATCCCTGGTACGTGTACGGGGGCTCAGTGTGAAAATCATCGCCCATGTGATAGGTCTCGTACGCGGTCAGAACATACTGACCGTTGATGGCAATGACCGGCTCATCACTAATAAAATCCGTGGTATCTGACAGATAGTAATTAATCTTGCCGCCGACCTTCAATTCTTTATATGCATCCGATTCCATGTCCATCTCGAAAAGCATGAACTGGATGTAGATTACGTCATCTCCAAAGCTGCCGCATGAACAGATTACCGCTTTCTTGATCCCCATAGGAGCATTCTTATCTACAGGCGGTACCACAACATCGTTCTCCGTCAGATTGGCAAGACGTTCGTTAGATTCATTGGTTGTGGCATAAGCCGCGATAAGGGCATCTTTGACCTCATCGAAAGACATGTTCAGCGCTGCGTCTTTCTTTTCATCTGCAGCTGCGTCCATCTCTGACTCAGAAGCTTCTGTTTCTTCTTCAACAGTTGTCTCTGCCTCAGCAGTCGTCGTAGTTACCTGCTCTTTTACCTCTGTCTCTTCATCACTTCTCTTAGCTGTTTCGGTGCAGGCTGTCATGAGAAGTGTTGCAGCCAGAAGTATGGTAATTATCCTTTTCTTCATGTAATCCTCCTTACAGTCCTCTGTCCTTCAGTCCCTTGACCACGTTTACATAGAATTCTCTGATGTCGAACCCGTCGATGTTCTCGCGGTTTAAGTCGATCATGTCGGCGTGGGAGATGCCGCGGAGGCCGCGGTTTGTGAGGAACTGATAGTTAGGACCCCACCGGAAGGATTCCTCACCGACAAGTCCGTCGTTATAGCCGTCGAAATGCTTTACGAAGTGATAGCTCATGTTCAGAGGGAACCTGCCGTTTACGGCGTGGTTCAATTTAGAGCCGAAGCTCTGCGTATAGATATTGTCGAACTGGTATGCCATCGGCTCCATCTCTTTGTTGAGCTGCTCGACGCCTGCTTTGGTGAGGTCGGTAACGGCCTTGATGAAGTCAGGGTTGATGTCGCCTGCGAGCTTCGCGCCCTTGTTATAGGCGGCAGCCACGGTATCTCTGAGCTTCTCGGGAGCCTTGTTCATGAGGTATTCCGCGAATTCGCAGCCGTGGTGCGGAGTGTTGATCGTAGTAAGTGAAGCGACGTAAGGCGCCATGCCGAGCATGGAGACGCAGTATCTTGAGTCAAGACCGCCTTTACTGTGGGCAATGATGTTGACCTTCTCTGCGCCGGTCTCTTCAATGCATTTGACGATGGCCTTCTTAAGCTGCAGTGCGCATGTGTGGACGTCGCCTGCGGATTCCTGGCCGCCGTAGTAGATCGTGGCGCCGTTCTTGATAAGTTCGGCAGGCACACGGCCCCAGTAGTTCAGGTGCTCAGAGTCACGGAAGAATACGCCGTGTACCATGAGGATCGGATACTTGGTCTTGCATACCTGAAGGTCTTTTCTCTCGAGATTCCTCCAGTATCTCTGGCTCTCTTCGCGGACTTCCCTGCCCGCGATCCTGAATATTATCGAGAGCGCGAAAAGATTGGCGATGGGGATCATGCCGCAGAAGATTCCGATAAGCCTCATCCTGATGCCGATCTGCTTTGATGTCAGATAGACAAGGATGATGCCGACCCAGAAATAAAGGTTAAGAAGGCCCAGCGTTACTAAGGCATACGTGATTATCGCAGGCCACCCGAGCTGCTCGTGGAAGAATAACGACACGATGAATGCCGGCACTACAACAAGCAGCGTAAACGGGAATACTGACAGGATGGTGTTGCCGTAAGAGCATGTCCTGAGCCTGAAGCCTGCGACCCCCTTGGCGTAGAATCCCGGCAGGATAAATGCCAGCACAGCCAACACTGCGGTCAGAGCTATGAACCAGTAACTGAACTGGTAAAGGAACGTAGACAGGCATGATGCCGTAATGAAGATGCCGTCTAATACTTTTATCGCAGGTCTCTCTTTAAACATTCAAGAGTCACCTCTTTTTCGCTGATTATAAGTAATTACCAGGTTGCCGAGTCGCCGTAATTGTATTCGTTGTTGCCGTTTTGGTTGCCGCCGCCACCGCCGGTACGTTCACGGTTGCCTCTGTTCTGGATATCGCGGATCCTGTCCTCGGGAGACTTGTTAGGATCATCCTGACCGTCGCCGTTTGTAGGGTTGTTGCCGCCCTCGTCACCCGGAGTAGGTGTAGGTGTTCCCTGTCCTTCTCCGCCCGGTGTAGGTGTGGGTGTTCCTGTTCCCTCACCGCCCGGTGTAGGTGTAGGCGTTCCTGTACCTTCTCCGCCAGGTGTGGGTGTGGGCGTAGGTGTGCCTTCTCCGCCCGGTGTAGGCGTAGGAGATCCGGGACCACCCGGTGTAGGCGTAGGTGTAGCGGTTCCGCCGCCCGGTGTAGGCGTAGGTGTAGCTGTTCCGCCACGCGGAGTAGGTGTCGGTGTTGGCGACTGTCCGCCTTCAGGAGTCGGCGTAGGTGTAGGCGTCTCCGTTGCATCGGCGTCCGGCTTGGAAGTCGGTGTAGGCGTAGGTGTATTGCCATCCTCATTTGGTTCCGGAGTCGGTGTCGGCGTAGGCGTCGGAGACGGATCCGGATTCTCATACTGGTTCTTGAGATCTTCAATGAAGTTGTCGATCTCGTTATAGAGCTTCTGGGCAGCATAGTAGTGACCGTCGTTGTTCTTGGTCGCACAGCCCTTCTCGGAAAGAATGGACTTGGCTGTCTCGCAGATCTCTATCGTATCCTTGTAGTTATCCTTGTTGATCTTCTTTACATCGATCGGCTTAACGTAAGAGAGAGCATAGTTTACTCTGACCTTACAATCGTAGGGATCACCCGGCTTTAAGTTCAATGCGGACTGGTATTCCTGCTTAGCCTTCTGATAATCACCTAACTGGAAGAAGACGTTGCCTCTGTTGAAGTGATTGATATAAGGCTGCGTGAAGCCTAAGAATCCCAATTCGTTCTGCTGGTATACGCCGGAACCGTATCTCTCGATGAGGTTTCTGTTGCCATAGTAATTCAGCACCAGGATTCCGAGGAGCAGTGCCGTAACGAGCCAGATTGCGATTGCTATCTTCTTTGCCATACGTTATGTCCTCCTCTTAACGCTTATGAATTCATAAACGACAAGCGCTGCGAGCGGGATAACGAACCAGAAGTATAAATCGGCATAACCGTACTCCTTTGTCTCTTCCGTTTCCGCGTCAAGAAGCTTCATGACGTTGGCCAGATTCTCATCCAAGTCTTCGGATTCGTCCATGTGGATATATTCGATGCCGAGATCGAGAGACAATGACTTGAGGTTCTTCTCGTCGATCTTGGAGACTGCCGGCTTATAAGGGTAATCTCTCTTATCCTCAACGAGAACGTCCTCGTTATGAAGATCGTCGTGATAGTGCATCTGGCCGCCCTTAGTCGTGCCATAGCCTAAGATAGCGCCGCCTTCAATGCCCTCTGCGATATCGGAGAAATTATCGAGTCTGTGATCGTCGGTATTTTCGCCGTCAGATAAGAAGAATACGACTACGTGGCCGTCGTTCAAGAGCTTGGCGTCGTTGATCATCTGGCCGAGAAGTCTCTTGCAGCAGTTGATGTTCGTACCTGTTGCGTGATAGTCGACAAGAGGATAGATCGCATCGACGGAATCCTTGATGTACTTGTTGTCATCCGTGAACGGGCAGATCAGATTGGCGTCGTTGTTAAAGTCAACGATGCAGAACTTCGCGCCGACCAGGTTCTTCGTGATGTAATCGATATCTTCTTTAGCCCTGTCCATACGTGTTTTGGGTTTGTCTCCCACATAATCGTCGACGTCTTCGGCCATCATGGAGAGTGTGTCGTCAAGCACGATGATGCAGTAGCAGTTGAGCTTCTGTCTTATTACCTTGATCTCGCTCGAGATGTACATCGGTCTTAAGTTGATCGCGAAAAGAAGGAGTACCATCAGGATCTGACGGATATAAGGCATTACGCCCTTCCTCTTGATCGCGAGGAGTGCTACGCAGATTATTGCCATCAGCCATATGGGGATTATCGGATTAATAGTCATTGGGCCCATATGATCACACTTTCAATATGAATGCACAAAGCAGCATGAGGGAGATCGAGAGCAGAAGCATCCTGAACGTTGCTTCAGGGATCTCATTCTCGATGATCTCGTACTGTGTGTCATCCAATGTTGCCATTTGTTTTCTTAAGTTAGCGACGATGTCATCAACAACGTCTTTATCTTCGCCATACCAGAAGGTTCCGCCGGTGTTCTCGACAGTCTCCTTCATCATCTTGCGGTCGGCATCGCGCATCATCTCCGTACCGATACCGAAGACCGTGATGTTCCTTTCCTTAGCCCATTCGCCGGCCTCAGGAAGTGTTACGATCTCCTCCTCGCCTTCCTTTATGGCGTTGTCGTTATCGCTCGTAAAGATGATGATCCTCGTGCGGTCGGGCTTCTCCTCAACGTCATAGAAATCAAGGACTGCGCCTGCCAGGCCTTCGCCGATTATCGATGAGCCTCTGTCAGGCCATCCTACGAGCGTACCGTTCTCAAGATAAGCTCTTGCTTCCGCATAGTTCGGAGGCGGGATGAGCCTGCCGTTATCAACGTCCAGTCTTATAGAGAGGAAGTCCTTGAGCTTTTCCAGCTCACGGATAATGTACTGGTAGTCATTCGTAAGCGGGCAGAGAAGGCACGGTGATGTATTGAAGATAACGATGCCGAACCTCTCGCCGTTCAATTCCTTTACGATCTCTTCGAGCTTGTCGATGAGCGTCGCATTGAGGTTATCTACAGAGCTCGAAATGTCCAGACAGAGGATGATGTCCCTGTTGTAGTTTGCGAGCTGCTTTGATTCTGTCTTGTACGGGCGCGCCATCAGGAAGCCTGATAAGACGATGCTCGTGATGATGAGGAAGATCAGGACATACTTAAGGATGCTGTACCAGACAAACCTTGTCTTGAATATCGGATTCTTCTTCAGGTATTCAGGCAGATATGCTTTCTTGCCGCCGCTGTACTTCCTCTTCATTCCGAAAGTGATGAAGACGGCAATAAGGCAGAGTACTGCAATGCCTGCACAGATATATAAAGCTATAGGACTCTTTAATTCCATTCAGCTACCAGTCTCCTTGTTCTCTCCAAAGACGCCCTGACGTCACCTTCAGATATTTTGTCGAACTCCGGCTGATAGTATTCGCCGACAAGCTTTGCAAGGCCCTTGAATTCGGTCTTGCTGATCTCGGACAGCGTGAACTTATCAACTTCGGTTCCTGTTGCCTTATAAACAAATTCTCTTACCACTTTACTCATGCCCTCATAAGCAGGCCTGATCTTCGTGGTGTCTTCGTTGTATTTGATCTCGATCTTGTTGATCTTCTCCATGTATTCAGCCTTGAGCTTTGCAAGGTCAGGCTTAACGAATACAGGCTTCGGTGCCTCTTCCGCGGGCTTCTCCTTCCTCTGTACATCCTTAAGGAGGTTATAGAGGAACATGAGTATGATCCCTATCGTGAGCGCTGCAAGAACGGCTGCCGTGATGATTATCGGAAGCTGTGAGAAATCAAATAATCTTCTGAAATTTACCGTCGTTGGCATATCTTTAGTTCACCGTCTTGTTCTTCTCTAAGAGTTCCGCGATCTTGCCGTCGACCCTGTTCTCTGTATCGACTTCGACCCACGGAATTCCGTATCTGTTAAGTTTAATAGCTGCCTGCTTCTCCATTTCCAGCTGGATCTTCTTCTGCTCCCTCTGGATAGCCTTGCTCTGCGAGATAAACGGCGGGATGTACCCCGCGTCGTCGACATTATAGACCTTCTTTCCGAAGATATCCGCATCGCTGACATTTATGAGGAGCACGTCATGTACCATCGTGATCTGGCCAAGGAGATTGTCCTGAAGGCTCAAGATACCCTCTGTATCCGTTACCATGACGACGATCATGCGCCTCTTGATGTTGTGCATGATGTACTTAAGGATCCCGTTAAGATCAGACTTGTTGGCAGGTGTCAGGCATTTCGCGTACCCCTCCAAAAGGAACTCAAGGTTCAGGAATCCTGTCTTGAAAGGAGATCTCTCCATCTTATCGTCGTGATAGTAAAGACCTGATACGTAGTCGCCGTTGTCGGTAACCATGTAAGCCAGGGTACCGCCTGCCATAAGGGCTACCTCGCCCTTCGTCTCGCCGCTCTTGGTCTCGGCGAGCATCCTCTTATTGGCATCCATGACCATCATGATGTTATGTCTCTTCTCGGCTATGTACTGCCTTATGAGAACCTTCTGCGACCTTGAAGTCGCCTTCCAGTCGATATCCTTGATATCATCTCCGGGCACGTACTCACGGAGCTCATCGAAATTCATACTCCTACCCTTATAGATAGAATTGTATGAACCGTCGAGAACCCTGCTCGTAGCCTTGTCCGTGGCTATCGTCTTGTAACGCTTAAGCCCGAACTTAATCTTTGAGACGTAGTCTAGATTCATGGAGTAACGATTGCTCCGACAATTGCATCGATGATCTGCTCTTCCTTAACGCCGTCTGCGATAGCAGCGAAGTTGAGCATGATCCTGTGACGCATTACTTCGTGGCGCATTGCCTTAACGTCATCAGGTGTAACATATGCTCTTCCCTGGATGAGAGCTACTGCCTTGGAGACTTCCATGAACGCGATGGCTGCACGTGTGGAAGAACCCATAGCAACATAGTCTGCAAGGTTGGCAGAGATGTATCTCTTAGGCTCTCTTGTAGCCTGAACGATATCAACGATATACTTCTTGATCGCAGGTGAGATATAGACTCTCTTGCAAAGATCCTGCAAAAATTCGATATCCTCGATCGTAGCGACTGCGCCTGATGCCGTAAATACGTCACTTTCGATCCTGTTCAAGATCTCGACTTCCTCATTTACGTTAGGATATGTGATTACTTCCTTTAAAAGGAATCTGTCCTGCTGAGCCTCGGAAAGCTCATAAGTACCTTCCTGCTCGATAGGGTTCTGTGTAGCGATAACGATGAATACCGGAGGGAGCTTATAGGTCTGGCCGCCGATACTTACGGATCTCTCCTGCATCGCTTCGAGCATCGCGGACTGGGTCTTTGCAGATGAACGGTTGATCTCGTCCAGGAGCAGGAAGTTCGCGTAAACAGGTCCGATCTTTGTCTCGAAGGTGTTGTTTGTCATATTGAATGTCTGCGTACCGATGATGTCGGAAGGCAGGAGGTCAGGTGTACACTGAACTCTCGAAAAAGATCCGCCTACAGCTTCAGTCATTACCTTAGCGGCAGTAGTCTTTGCAAGACCCGGCACGGACTCCAGAAGGATATGACCGTTAGCGATCATGGAAACGAGGAGCGATACTCCGAGCTGCGACTGACCTACGATCTTGGAATTGTAGTAAGTCCTGATTTTGTTGATGATGGCGCCTGATCTTGCAAGCTCATCAACATTGATGTTCATAACGAGTTGTTCAGCCATAAAAACCTCTCATTTTCTGTACGTTCTATTGTGCGGTGGAACCCAAAACTGCCCTCCGCCGAGTACAGCGGGTTGCAGAAACTTCCGGCATTTTGTGTCCCTTAGCACGATACCGTAAAAATATTTTGACTTGCTTATTATACTATCTAAAAGCCGTTTTTCTATAAATTTTCTATGAATACTACATTTTTGCGCCTTTTTCAGGGTTAGCAGGTTTGAGATCCTGCCATAAATACAGTTGAAGTATTAGGGATGTTGCAGTGAATAAAAAAACCGCCGCATGGGTTTGCGGCGGCTGGAGGTAAAGTGCATTCCGGATATTCGGGTGACCGGAAAACATTATTATGAAAAACAAGTTATTACGCTTCTGTTGTAACTATGGTCTCTTCAGAAGGTGCAGCGGATTCGCTCTCCAAAGATTCTTCCGAAGTCTTTTTGAGCTCTTCTTCTGCCTTTGCGAGCACTTCCTCAAGTGTCTTTTCCTGCTTGGTCTTCTTCTTTGAAGCCTTAGCTTTGGAGTTCTTGGACTTGATCTCGAAGACTACTGCTGCAAGGAGTACAAGACCCTTAACGATCTTGATCCAGTTCTGGTCTACACCGATAAGCTGCATGCCTTGGTTGATGACACCGATCAGGGTAGCACCGACAACCATTCCGACGATCGTACCTGAACCGCCGTAAGCGGAGACACCGCCGACGATACAAGCTGCGATAGCATCAAGCTCATATTCCTCACCGGCTGTTGAGTTTGCAGCCGAAGCTCTTACGGTAACGATCATGGCTGCGATAACAGTCAGGACTGCCATATTGAGGTAAGCGCAGAACATGACGAGCTTGTTGTTGATACCGGAAAGTCTGGCAGACTCTGCGTTGCCGCCGACTGTCATGAAGTGACGTCCGATCGTCGTCTTCTCTGTGACGATTCCGTAGAGAATGAGTACGCCGGCGATCCAGAGGACTACTACCGGGAAGCCGCCGTCGAATGAGAATTCGATCGTTAAAAATAAGATTATGGCTGCCAGGATAATGCTCTTAACAACAACGAACCATAAAGGATCGGCCTTGTAACCTTTTGCGACCTTCCTGTTGCGTGAGATGATCAGGGTCAATACTACTGCTGCTGCAACGACAACACCGATCACTACGCAAGGTATATTCATTTCGCCCCAATCTGACTCAAAAAGTCTTCCACCAAAGATCTTAGTCAGTGAGTCAGGGAAATTAGTGAGAGCCGCATCGGCAGATGCCTTTGTAAGGTACTGTGTGCCAAGGCCGCGGAATGCAAGATAACCTGCAAGTGTTGCGATCCACGGAGGTATTCTTACGTAAGCGATAAGGAAGCCTAAGAGGGCGCCGTATGCGATGCCTACACCGAAAGCAATCAGGATAACAAGCGGTGTGCTCAGAGGCGTCTGGAAGATTCGGTTCTCAACAGAGAACAATCCTACGATCGCGCCTGCAAAGCAGACGAACGAACCGACTGAAAGGTCGATATTACCGCCGGTGAGCATACACATGAGCATGCCGGCACCTAAGATGAATACGTAAGCGTAACGTTCGATAAGGGAAGTAACGATCGACGGTTCGAGAATGTTCTGTCCCTTGATTGCAAATCCCAGAATTATAAATAATATATAGATTCCGAGGAGCGCTAATGCCATTACATTCTTTTTAAGAACATTTTTCATGCTGAATTCGTTCATGACTTAGCACCTCCTTCCTCTGTAGTTATAACTTTTGCGTGCTTCTTCTTAGCACCTTTCCTCTTCATCTGCATGATGATATCGAAGAGTACTGCAAGGATAAGTACGATACCCTTAACAACCTTCTGATAGTTAACAGGTGTAGCTGCGATGTTCATGCCCTGGTTGATAACGCCCATCAGGGTAGCACCGATGATAACGCCGCCGATGGAACCTGTTCCGCCGTATGCGGAAGCGCCGCCGATGAAGCATGCTGCGATAGCGTCCATCTCAAATCCGACACCAACCGTAGGACCTGCCTTCTGGCCTCTTGCGATAACCAGGATGCTTGCAAAGCCTGCGAGAACACCCATGAGAGTGTAAGCGCTGAACATAACCTTTCTGGTGTCGATACCGGAAAGTCTTGTTGCCTTCTCGTTGCCGCCGACAGCATAGAGGTTACGGCCCAATGTTGTTTTCGTTGTAATGTAAGCGAAAACAGCAAGAACGAGCGCGATCCAGATAAATGCTGTAGGAATACCTCTGTAGCTTGCAAGTTTATATCCGAACCAGAGAACTACTGCAACGATAAGAACTGTCTTTATAATGACAACTACAATATTGTCGACCTTGTAACCGAGCTTGATAAGTCTTACACGGTTGATAAATGTGTAGAGCACATAGCCGACTGCAAACAAAACTGCGAAAACAATACAAGTCTTGTTAAGTGTGTTGCCTCCGCTCACGAGCGCAGGACCTACGTTCTTAAGGAAATCCGGAACATAGCAGGTATCACTTCCGCCGAATACGTTCATGAAATCCTTGTTCTCAACGATAACGTCTTTACCCTTAAGGAAGATATTTGCAAGTCCTCTGAAGGCAAGCATGCCGACGAGTGTTGCGATAAAAGGCGGAACCTTTACATATGCGATCCAGTAACCGTGCCAGATACCTACGAGAAGACCCATAAGGAGCATTACGATTACTGCAATGGGCCACGGGATCAGACTGCCAAAGAGCCTTGTCTGCATTATGATGGCGCCGACGCTGCCTGCGAGACAGACTACGGAACCTACTGAAAGATCGATGTTACCGCCGGTTAAGATGCAGAGGAGCATACCTGTACCGAGTACGAAAACATATGCGTTCTGTGAGATCAGTCGGTCGATACTGTCAGGGTTCAATGACTGACCGCCTGTAATGAAACCGAACGCTATGACTACCACTACGGTAGCGATAAGCATCATGTATTTTCTTAAGAAATTCTTTACTTTACTTGCGCCCATCGTTATGCCTCACTTTCTACGCTATCAGCGTCAACAGCATCAGCATTAACTTCGTCTGCGTTTGCGGGTTCACCTTTTACACCAACGATGTGAGCCATGATGTTTTCCTGTGTTGCTTCAGAAGCCTTCATCTCGCCTACGATCTTAGCCTGGTTCATGATGTAGATCCTGTCACTCATTCCGATGACTTCAGGAAGCTCGGAAGAGATCATGATTACTGATTTGCCGGCCTTTGCAAGATCGTTGATGATGCAGTAGATCTCATACTTGGCACCTACGTCGATACCTCTTGTAGGTTCGTCGAGGATGAGAACGTCCGGATTAGCGAACATCCACTTTGCAAGGAGGACCTTCTGCTGGTTACCGCCTGAGAGATTGCCTACGAGCTGCTCGACTGAAGGAGTCTTCGTCCTGAGCTTTTCGACATATTCCTGGGCGACCTCTGTCTCCTTGTCCTTATCAAGGAAGATACCGCCCTTGCTGACACCTTCAAGGTTAGCAAGTGTAGTATTTCTCAGAATTGAGTTGGACAGAACGAGTCCGTTGCCCTTACGGTCTTCCGTAACATATGCAAGACCTGCTTTGATAGCCTGCTTGGGGCTCTTTAATGTAACGGGTATTCCGCGGAGTCTCAATTCACCTGAGATTCCGATTCCGTATGATCTTCCGAAGATACTCATCGCAAGCTCCGTACGGCCTGCACCCATAAGTCCGTAGATACCTACGACTTCACCTGCGCGTACGTTGATCGATACATTGTCAACGACCTTACGCTCAGAGAACTCGGGATGATAGACAGTCCAGTCGTTGACCTCCATCATGACATCACCGATCTCGACGTCGTGACGCTTCGGGAATCTGTCGGTGATCTCACGACCTACCATGCCTTTGATGATCCTTGCCTCGGAGATCTCCTGGTCCTTTGAATCCATTGTCTCGATCGTGGAACCGTCTCTGATGACAGTGATCTTATCTGCTACATATGAGACCTCGTTGAGCTTGTGGGAGATGATGATCATCGTCAGACCCTCTTCTCTCTGAAGCTTCTTCATGAGATCAAGAAGTGCTCTTGAGTCAGTCTCGTTGAGTGATGAAGTAGGCTCGTCAAGAATAAGGAGTCTGGCGTTCTTAGCCAAAGCCTTTGCGATCTCTACGAGCTGCTGCTTACCTGTACCTATATCTTTAATAAGTGTTTTCGAGGAATCAGTAAGACCTACCATAGCAAGATACTTATCTGCTTCTGCATAAGTCTTATTCCAGTCGATACACCATTTGCTTCCCTGTTCATTGCCGAGGAACATATTCTCGCCGATGGTCAGATAAGGGACCAACGCAAGTTCCTGGTGGATAATAACGATTCCTTTTCTCTCGGAATCTTTAATGTTATGAAATTTGCATACTTCGCCGTCGTAAACTATGTCGCCTTCATAGGTGCCAATCGGATAAATTCCGCTGAGAACATTCATCAATGTCGATTTACCGGCACCGTTCTCGCCGACCAGCGCGTGGATCTCGCCCTCTTCAACCTTAAGGTTTACATTATCGAGAGCCTTAACGCCCGGAAAAGTTTTGGTTATGCTATTCATTTCAAGCAAAACTTTTGCCATTTGTCGCCTCTTTCATAAGTCTTGAGTGTGTTTGTAGTAGAAAATGATTCAGCCCCCCAATATACAGGCGGGGTTTCCCCCGCCTGCAAAGGGCTTAAAGTTAATTAATTAAGCAAGATCAGCTTCCTTGTAGTAGCCGGAATCGATGAGGATTGTCTTGTAGTTGCTGAGGTCAGCGAATACAGGATCGCAAAGATAGGAAGCAACTTCCTTCTTGTTGTTGTTGTATGTGCTGTTTGTCTCAACTTCCTTACCCTCGAGAATCTGGTTAACCATTGTAACTGTTCTCTCAGCAAGTGTACGTGTATCCTTGAAGATTGACATTGTCTGCTTACCAGCGAGCATGTTCTTCATGGAAACGATGTCGCAGTCCTGACCTGTGATGATCGGCCACTGTCCGCCTCTGCCTTCGCTGTTGTAGCTGGAGTCGAGAGCTGTAACAACGCCCTGAGCTGTAGAGTCATTGGAGCAAAGCCATGCGTCGATGTTCTTGTTGGAATAGTTGCCGATGATGCTCTCTGCTCTTGCCTGTGCTGTAGCGGAATCCCACTTAGGTGTAGCAACAGAATCGAAATCTGTCTGACCGGATACGCAAACGAGCTTGCCGGAATCGAGGTAAGGCTTAAGAACGTCCATAGCGCCCTGGAAGAATACGCCGGCATTGTTGTCACCGGGGTCACCAGCTGTGAACTCGATGTTGAAAGGACCAGCTGCGTTATCAAGATCGAGCTTCTCCTTTACGAAGTTACCCTGGATCTGACCAACCTTGTAGTTGTCGAATGTAGCATAGTAGCTAACGTTCTCGTTACCCATAAGGAGACGGTCATAAGCGATAACGGGGATCTTCTTCTTAGCAGCCTTATCAAGAGCCTGTCCGAGTGAAGAAGCTTCAACTGCAGCGATAACGATAACCTTGCTGCCTGTGTTGATCATATCCTCGATCTGTGAGAGCTGAACGTCAGCCTTGTTGCCTGCATACTGAAGATCTACTTCATAACCGGCAGCTTCGAACTTTTCCTTCATGTAAGAGCCGTCCTGATTCCATCTCTGGAGATCCTGAGTAGGCATTGAGATACCAACCTTCTTCTTTCCGGAACCAGCGCAGCCTGTCAATGCAGCACATGCGATTGCAGCGCAAAGAATTGTTCCAAGAATTTTCTTAAACATTGAGAAATTCCTCCTATTAGTAGTAATCGGCATTTATTGCCACATACAAATTAACATTGGGTATATAGGAGTTGCATATCGAGATTCTTGATATTTTTGGCAAGTTGTCATAAGGATTAGCATGTTTTTAGCACAATTATGTGGTCGATATGTCCAAATTATCAAATTTGTGCTAAATACAACAAAAATGCCTCATATAATCCAAACGGACTTCATATGTGTGTAGAAATTTATTTAATTTAGAAAACTTATGCGCGCGTATAAATGAGGCTGTCATAAGACAGCCCCGTTATTTGTTGAACTCAGTTGTTCTTATAAATATCTTCTCTTAAGTGGAAGCCGCTGTCGATGATGACGGAATCCAGATTGCTGAGTGTTACGCCTGAAGGTTCGATCGCAATATAAGGAATGTCCCGGGTGCCGTCGAAGAATTTGCCGGTATCGCCCAGAGACTCTCCTTTAGCGAGCTTTACGGCATATTCAGCCGCGTCTCTGGCTAGCTTCTCAACGGGTTTATAGACAGTAACGAGCTGTGTTCCTTCAACAAGTCTCTGGCATGCCTCAAGGTCGCCGTCCTGACCGGTAACGTAGATCTTGCCGGCATAGCCGCGCTCTGCAAGAGCGTGGATCGCCTCACCTGCAAGAGCATCATTGCCGCACATTATCGCGTCGGCAGTGCTTATCTCTTCGAAGTGCTCATTTACAAATTCGTAGGCGAGCTCCGGCCTCCAGTTATCACAGTTGTATTTTAAAGTGATCTTCATGCCGTGTTCCTGGCAGACACTGTCAAAACCGGCCATAACCTGAGGCACGTTGTTATCTGATTCAGGTCCCATGATCTCAACTATAGTGCCGCCTTCAGGGATCTTGCTGCAGATGGCATTAGCCATCTCTTTTCCGACGGTCTCGTTGTTAAAAGAGATGTAGAGGTCGGCATTGCAGTTCATGACAAGACGGTCGTAGCAGATGACAGGAATGCCCTTATTCTTGGCTTCTTTGAGGACATCGGCAAGACGGACCGCATCTGCGGTGATAATGACGATCGCATCAACGCCGATCTCGATGAAGTACTTGATCTGCGATATCTGTGTATCGACATCGCCGCCTGCGGACTGTACGTTTACTTCGGCACCCAGTTCATTTGCCCTGGATACGAAGACATCACGGTCCCTGGTCCAGCGCTCGATTACGAATGAATCGAACGACATGCCGATAAGAGGTCCTTCTGTCTTTGTGGTCGGCGTGACTTCCTTCTTCTCAGGCTCTTTGCAGCCGACGCAAAGAAGGAATGAGAACATCATTAATACGGACAGTATTTTTAAGACCGTTCTTCTCATTATCTCTTGCCCTCCTTATATTCGGTGGGGGTAACGCCCGTATGCTTTTTGAAGATACGTGAGAAATAGTTCGGATCCGAATAACCGACTTCCGAACAGATCTCCTTCATTGACTTGCCCGTGCCCTCAAGAAGTTCTCTTGCCCTTGCAACCCTGACACCTGTCAGATAATCGGTGAAAGTAACGCCCGTCTGGGTCTTGAAGACCTTGCTGAAATAGAACGGGCTGATATCATACATGCCGGACAGGTCGTCAAGCGAGATGTCCTCTTTGTAGTTCTGGTCAATGTATTTCTTGGCTTTTTCTGCAACGTCTTCGGTCTTTGCGGCATTTGCTGCATTGATCATGTTGACGGCTCTCTCGATGTGCGAGAGGAACCAGAGGCGGAGCTCGTCGTAACTCTTCATCGAATTGATCTCAGGCAGATATTCACTTCTTGACATGAAATGGTAGACGTGACCGCCGTTGCCATATGCAAGCCTCTCTCCCCAAAGGACAAATTCCAATACCTTAAGGCAGATGTCTGACATGGCGCCGCCGGAGGATCTTTCCATCCAGTCGAAGAAGAGGTTTGCCTGCTCCTGGGCTCTGACCACGTCGCCCTGTGCAATGGCATCGAAAAGCTCCTTCTCCGTTTTGAGCGGATAGTCGGTATCGTATTCGCAGCCTTCGGGAAGATCTATCGCTTCTGCTACATTCTGAGTGGATTTAACGAGGATCGACAGGGCTTCACTAAATGAATCAGCCATATCTTCCAAAGGCTTTACGGGACCTATTCCGATCCTGAAATCAATGCCGAGAGCTTCAGACAGCTCCTTTTGTGTGTTGTTGGCCGAATCTACTATCTTCTGATATTCCTCAGGTGTCAGTGAACTTTTCGGGCACGGAATCAGGACAGGTATCTTGTTGCCCATTACAGAACCTGTTATGCACTTGAAGTTATCTGAAATGACAAGAAGGACAGTCTCATAGTTCTTCTGCGTCTTGACGCTCGCGGGAACAACGCCGCGCATATATCCGCCGGGTTCCTTGTCGCCTCCGATGATAGCGAGCATAAGGCCGTAATTCTCGTCGATCTCAAGGAGCTTCTTATATTCTTCGATATTCTCCTTGTAATGCTCGTGGGACAGAAGGTCCTGGATAAGGCCGTTCTCGATGATGGGAACGATCGAATCAAGCTTTTCCTTGATCTCCAGTTCGCGTGAACGCTGCTCACGTACACGGTCGACTTCCGCCATAGCTTTCTTCAGCACTGCGACGATCTGCGATTTGTCAAAAGGCTTGTTGATGTAGTCGATAACGCCGAGATTCAGAGCCTGCTTGGCATAGTCGAATTTATCATATGCAGAGATGACGACGAACACGATGTTGGGGTTCGTCCTTCTGATCTCCTTCATCGCGTCAATACCGTTGATCCCGGGCATCCTGATATCCATGAATGCGATGTCAGGGCGCACCTCGTCGGCGAGCTCGATCACGCGTCTTCCGGTCTTGGCCTCGAAAGTCTCGAATGAACCCGGAAACTCTTTATCTACTATGAACTTGAGCGATTCTCTTACGATGCCCTCGTCATCGGCGAGCATGAGCTTATACATGTGTGTCCTCCAACGGTATCTTTATCGTTACGTGTGTTCCTTCATTCTTGCGGCTCTTCATCTCGAAAACTTCCCTGTTGTTGTAATACAGATCGAGCCTCGACATAACATTCGTTATTCCTACGCCTCTTGTCTCAGAAGGCTTTTTCTCGTGATTCATGATCTTCTCGATGATCTCTTCGTCCGTGCCTATTCCGTTGTCACTGACCCTGATACAGCACATGCTGCCCTCACGGTAAACGGAGAGCGTGACCCTGCCCTCGCCGGGCTCTAAGTCCTTGATGCCGTATTTTATTGAGTTCTCGACCAAAGGCTGGATGATCATTGACGGAACCATTACATTAAGAAGGCTCTCGTCGATGTCCTTCTCGAAAAGTATCTCTCCGGCATATCTTACGTTCAGGATATACATATAAGAGTCAACGAGCTCTATCTCCTCCGAGAGCTTTACGGTCTCGGAACTCTTCTTAACATTGTATCTGAAGAAGTCTGCCATGTTCCTGATGTACTCGACGGTCCTGTCGGCGCCTTCCATCATGGCGAGCTGCGCACCTGCATTCAAAGTATTGAAGAGGAAATGCGGGTTGATCTGGGACTGCAGATATTTGAGCTGCGCATCCTTAAGGTGCGTCTCCATGAGGAGGTTCTTCTCCTTCATCTCACTTTCTGTGATGAGCTGCGTCCTGATACGCGCGATGTAGTCCTTGATGGAGGCGAGCATCTCGTTAAACGCCCTCGTCACCTTACCTACTTCGTCGTCAGAATATACTGCCAGGGGCTCAACGTTCTCGGGCGATCCTTGAGATATCTCATCGGCCTTGGCAGAAAGCCTTGTAAGAGGCCTTGTTATCGTGCTCGTCAGAATGATTATGAGCAATACATTCATGACCGATGCGACAGCAAAGATAAGCACGCTCATGATCTCCGTATATCTCAGGGAATTGATGAGAGCCATGTAGTTCTCAGAGTTCGTTTTGAACTGTTCGTTGTTGACCGAATAGATATATGTGTTAAGGTAATCCTTGATCCTGGAACACTCGTTGTATTTCTCTATGTATTCGTCGATGTTCCTTCCTCGTTTTGCCTGGACTGCCTCGTCTGCAGTCTTAAGATAGGTCTCCAGCATGTTATACATGTCGCGCTCTGAAAGCCTTACGCCGTTATCGCTTACGCTGTTGTTAAGGCTTCTCATCTGCATATGCATCCTCTGTTCTGATGCATAGTAAAGCTCGAGATCGTCGGTGCCCTTGGTCTCAAGATAACCTGTAAGACCCGAGTGGAGCTTATTCAGATTATCGGAAAGTTCATTCAGGCTGATGTTACTTGCGAATACCGAGTTGATCTTATCGAGCGCCTGGTTCAGGTTGAAATAAATAAAGATGTTGACGCCCATCGCAATGAGAGACGTCGCAAGAAATACCGCGACCAGCTTACGGGAGATCTTCATGTCGGCAAAGAAATTAGCCTTCATTCTTCTTTCCCTCCGGGTCGTAAGTCGCAACATTTGACTTGTCGATCTTTATGAATCCCGCCGTAGTATAGGTGCTTACGTTGCCGGTATCGTTATATTCGTTAAGAGTGTTGATGCACTGCTTTGCTATGGTGTTTGCCTCAACAGCAAAAGTAGCATAGACAGAACCTTTCTCGATGGATTTAAGGATCGGCTCGGAGTCGTAATAACCGAGCACCGTGGTCTTTCCTACCAGGTTCTTCTCGACGATACACTGGATCGTGCTTTCCGTTGTACGGTCGTTGAGACAGATGATGACATCCGGAATATTGTTCTGCTTGTCCAGTTCATCGAGCTTTTTCATGATGTTCTCTTCTGTTGTAAATGGAGAGGAAATATCTACCGTATAGCTCGACAGCGAGATGGTGCTTCCGTTCAGATATGCCATGATGCTCCTGTAGATCGAGTCATCGTAATTCCTGGTATCGTTATCGAGCAGGATCACGGCCTTAAGCGAAATAGAACCCTTCTCACCGCGGAGCTTTGCAAGCTGGTGGCCATATTCTTTCCCCAGATCGACGTTGTTAAGATTAACGAAGCTCGTTCTCGAAGATTCCTCGCAGTCGGACAGAATGGTAACTACGGGAATGCCGCTGTCCATTGCTTTCTTGCAGAGCTCGTTTGTCTCTTCGGAATTGTCTCCTTCGAGGATTATTCCGTCTACTTTGGAACTTATCGCAATATTGATCCTGTCGGCTTTTGAATAAGTCTTAGTCAGGTTCTGGCCTGTCATCTCGACATAGCAGCCGTTCTCTTGTGCATACTCGGTGATCTCTTTATAAATGCGCTCGGAAAGCTGGCTGTCCGGATCTTCGGCAATATACGCATACAGCCTGGGATATTCGACAGATGCTTCTTCCTGGACCTTTCCCAGGCTCCTGATCATCTCTCTATAATAGATCAGTCCTGCCACTGTCGCGAAAAAGAGCACGAGCACAATGCCCGCCAAGATAGTGACCATGATCCTGTTCTTTGAGACTCTCATTTTCTTCATGCCGTTAATTATACTCTATGAAAATGTTCTTTTCATTAGTAAGGAGAGGGCGGCGTGCCGCAGGCAAAAAGCGGGAACTGCCGTTCCCGCCGTCAGGCTAATATTATTCAGGAGCTCATTCCCCGTCTTTATTCAGGTCATCGAACATCTGCCTGACCGAAGGCGCATTCTTAGTGAGCTTCTTGATGGAAAGATCATCAGCCTTGTCGTTGGCAAGTCTCAGGTTATTCTCCGAAGACTGCAGAGCCTTCTTGACCTTCTCCAGGTGATCGATCGTCTTGTCGATCTCCTCGATCGCAGTCTGGAACTTCTCTGAAGCGATCCTGTAATTACGCCCGAATGCATCCTTGAATTCCTGCATGTTGGTCTCGAAGTTATACAGGTCGAGCTGCTGGTTCCTTACCACCGCAAGTTCCTTCTGGTACTGCAGGGAATTAAGAGCTGCATTCCTCAGAAGGGTGATCATGGGAATGAAGAACTGCGGCCTTATGACATACATCTTGGGGTACTTGTAAGAGACGTCAACGATGCCGTTGTTATAAAGCTCATTATCAGCTTCAAGGAGCGATACGAGAACGGCATATTCACAGCCCTTCTCGGTCCTGTCCTTGTCGAGTTCCTTGAAGAAATCCTCATTCTTATGCTTGGTTGCCGTAGTCTCCATCTCGTTCTTCATCTCGAACATTATGGATATGAACTCCGTGCCTTCATTATCGGCTTCCCTGAAGATAAAATCTCCTTTGCTGCCTGAACCGCTGACTTCGTTATCCTTCTCGAAATATGCATTCGGGAAAGCTGTCATGCGGATGGCATTGAACTGGTTCTGGCAGTGCTGCTCCAAGCTCTCGCCGACCATCTTGGTGGACTGGCGCGCCTTGAAATCCTTATATTGCTCGATCTGCTCATCCTTGAGCTTTAACTGGTTCTTATAGTTCTCTTCGATCGTCTTCTCTTTAAGAGCGCTCTCGTTCTTCTGGTTGTCGATCTGGCTCTTAAGCTTGATTATCTCGGCCTGGTAATCGGCGACTTCCTTATCCTTATCACGGAGCGCATCGCTTACGGCGAGCTTCTTCTCTGAGTCGCTCATGGCGATCTGATTCTTAAGCTTCTGGATCTCCATCTCCTTATCGGCGATCTCCTTGTCCTTGTCGGTAACAGTCTTCGCAAAAGACTTCTCCTGCTCCATCTGAGCCATCTTAAGATCGCTTTTGTTCTTGTCTTCCAATTCCTTCGCACGCTTATGAAGTTCTTCTTCAAAAGCCTCATCCCTTACCTGTGTGAGGAGCTGAGCATAACCTGTCTCATCGACCTGAAAAACTTCCCCGCACTTGGGGCACTTGATCTCATGCATTACCCTGATTCCTCCTGTTGAACTTTATGGTCTTATTATATTCCATTCCGGATCCTTTTAGGCGGACAATAAACGGACTTATCTGCGTTTTAACTTCGGTTTTGCGGCCATTCTCGGACAGTCATACATCATCCGGCTTCAGCTTGTTGACGCCTTTTTTCCATGACGATATAATGAACTTACAAATGAGGTGTTACCGGTCGACGGTTGCCCTCGTAAGTTTGGTAAATACCGCCCTAACGTGTCAAGGCTACGGGCGGTTTTTTATTGCCTGGTTTTCAAGCACAGAGCAATGATTGCAACTACCATAAGTCCGATATCGATAACAATATTCAAGAGCTCATAATCTGTCATACAATCACCTCCATTCTCCTCAAAAGGGGTAATGGAGGGCAACCGCCTTCCGTTGGAGGTAACACCTCGAATAAATTTTAAACAGTATGACAGTCAGTTGCATTAACTTAATGGGACAACAATCTGATACTTGTTCTGCAACAAAAATAACTGTCCTAAAAACCGGATTGACAACCGGAATTTGTGTGCTGTTGTCGTTGCAGACACTTTTCCGTGACGATATAATAGACTTACAAATGAGGTGTTACCGGTCGACGGTTGCCCTCAAGTTTATGGTTTAACCGCTCTAACTTGTTAGGCTACGGGCGGTTTTTTAATGCCCGGTTTTCGCAAATACTGCAACTTGTGCACTGCAAAATGCATCTTGTGCCGATCTGCCGTCACGGCCTTTTCCGTTTTGATAATGTGTGCTCATCAAACATTGACAAACGGATAAGGAGTTCACGGAAATGAAAAAGAACAAGATCATAAAGGCAGCAGCAATTACTTTGGGCGTTATAGCTTTTCTCGGAGCAGCAGGATCTTTTGCATTTGGCGGCTTTATTGCAGATAAGATCCTCCACCAGAATGAAGGAAAAGATACGCATGACAACAGCATTAAGCAGCTTGAGCTCTGGGGATACGATACGGAAAGCTTTGAAGCAAGATACAAAGGTGCTGAAGTAAAAGCTGAAGCAGCTGACGGAAATAAGGTTCCGGGAACGCTTTTCGACATGGGATCAGACACGTGCGTCATACTGGTGCATGGTGCAGGCGGAGACCGCGTCTGCACATATCCTCTCGCAGAAGAGTATCTCAAAAGAGGTTATGACGTCATCGCGATCGACCAGAGAGGGTGCGGCACAAACCCTGATGACAGGGTTACTTTCGGAATCTTCGAAAAGCTCGACGTCGAGGCAATGGTCACATATGCAAGAGAATCTTTAGGCAACAGCAAGGTTATCGTTCACGGCCAGTCAATGGGTGCCCAGACTGCAGTGCTTTATGCGGCAGATGTTACTCCAGGAACAAAAGGCGCGGCTGATGCTGTCATCTGTGACAGCCCTGTTCCGGGCATGGAACTCGTCCTTAAAGAGATGTTCGGCGACGGAGATACGAAGTCTTTCATGGCGACTTATCTTACCGGCACGAGCAAGATCTTCATGAGACTGGCTTACGGCATTGATTACGCTGACGGTGACACTATTGCAAAAGCATCCGGTATCCGGATCCCCACACTTGTCATCTGCAGTGACAAAGACGAGGTCTGCCTTCCTGAACAGGTCTGCGCGGTTTATGGTAATATTGCTTGCGAAGATAAGGCTATCATCCATTTTGACAGCGCGCATATAGAAGGGGTCATAGACGATCCGGAAGGCTATATGGACGGTGTTGAAAACTTCCTTAAAACGCCGGAATGTGATCGAAAATGAAACTGAACCTGTATAAAGAAAACGATATTCAGAATGAACACGTGGACGTATATTATTCCAATATGCGTCCTCTCATAAGACAGCTGGTCGATACGGTCAATTCAGACAGGCCGTCGTTATCAGGACGCCCTGCTGATGAGGATCTTGACGATGGCGAAGAGATCCTGCTTGACCCTAAAGACATCTATTATCTGGACCACATAGACAGAAAGCTTTTCGCATATACAAAGAACGGAGTATACAGACTCATGAATACTTTGTCCGCATGCGAAGAGATGCTCTGGAACTACGGATTTGTACGGGTCTCCAAATCAAATCTCATAAACATCTACAGGATAAAGCAATTAAAGCCTGACCTTAACATGAAGGTGTATGCATCCTTCGATAACGGTGAGAGGATATGCATCAACAGAAGCTACAAGAAGAGCTTCAACGAATATCTTTTGAAGATGAGGGGGATAAACTGATGCGTGAAAAGATCGGCAGCTTCCTGATCGAACTGTGCTGCGTTTATACGATAATCTCAGTGGTCGGAGCAATAGTAAACATCATCTGCAAGACAGAAACCAACAACCTTAATGTCATTGTCATGTTCATAACATGCCTTGCGGCGACATTTGTGCTGTTCCTTCACAAGCTCTTTGACAACGTCAGCCCCCTGGTCATGATCATCGCCCAGTTCCTTATCGCGTGCGCTGTTGTGGGACTGATACTCCTGATAATAAGCGTCACGATATCGCCCATATCGCCCAAAGGCTGGTTCGAGTTCTACAGATCATTCGTGATACCTTATATCGTCTTTGCAGCATTCTATTATTACCGTGTTTTCTCTGAGACCAAAAAGCAGGATGAGCTGATCCGTCAGATCCAGGAGAAGGCGCAGGAAAAGGCTGAATAAATCAGATGAAATACCGCCGCTTTCCTTAACCGGAAAGGGCGGTACAGATCATTTTTGCAGGATATAAAGGCCGGCGTTACTTGTGTCTCTTTCCGTAGTCATCCCTGATCTCGGCAAGCATTTCTTCGGAGTCGAAGGCGGCTCCCATGGCCATTGCGGATTCGGCTTTTCTCGCACGGGAGACCATCTTGGACATGATCTTGTAGTTAAGGGCCGTGCCGGCGCTGTCGCACTCGTAGGTGACCGCATGATTTCTGTCTACGCCGAAGTTATTCGCGACGCTTACGGCGTCCATGTTGGCGCCTAAGAAGATGAACTCCCAGTGATACTTTTCCTTCTGCCTTTCGACCATCTTCTTGACCTTGTCATAAGAATACTGTCTGCTGGAATTCTCCATTCCGTCTGTTGTAATGATGAACAGGGTCTTCTCCGGAACGTCCTCTTCCCTTGCGTACTTGTGGACGTTGCCGATGTGATGGATCGCGCCTCCGACTGCATCAAGAAGCGCTGTGGAACCTCTTACGAAGTATTCCTTTTCAGTGATGGGCTCAACCTTTGAAAGGGGCACTCTGTCATGCAGGACTTCTGTCTCGTTGTCGAAAAGCACCGTCGAAATGACAGCCTCGCCTTCTTCTGTCTTCTGCTTTGCGATCATGGAGTTGTAGCCTCCGATGGTATCTTTCTCAAGGCCTCCCATGGAGCCGCTCCTGTCTAAGATGAATACGATCTCTGTTAATCCCTTTTTCATTTTCTTTTCCTCGCTTTCCGCTGCAGTTATTCCGTCAGCAGCTGTTTGATCTTGAGCTCAGTATAATGAGCCGGGCATGGGGAGAGGTCGCCCGGGAAGCGACATTTGGAAAGACGGCAGCCGGCTGGGATTTAAGAGTTATTTAAGGCATTCCGGAGAGCTATGGTTTAGAATATCATTAAGTTACTTTGTGGGGAGGTAATTGGGAATATGAGAAACACCGTCAGGATGACGGCACTTTTATTGGTGCTGTCTATGGTTATTGGTTTTGCAGGATGCGCGAAAAAGAACGCCAAGGGCGACGGCGCCTGGTACGATGCGAAGGATATTGATCTCGAGCTTCCATACAAAGAAGAGGAATACGAGACTTTAGAGACGGAGCTTGTCGGAATAATTAATGATAAGGCCGTCGTTAATGTGTTCTACTCCAAGGATTTTCCTAAGGATTTCGATTACAGCAAGGACGATCCGTTCCTTTATCAGGGAAATGCTCTGGATCTCTATGACTTGGACGGCAAGCTCCTGAAATCCTACAATCTCAATGAGATCGGGCTTCCGGGTTTTTATACCGGCAATATCAGGGCAACAAAGGACAAAGTCATTATCCCGTATGAGTCTTATGAAAACTCTGCCGGGCACGATTCCGGTCTCGCTTTTTTCGATATCGAGTCAGGGAAGATCGCTGAAACACACAAGCTTCCCGGTCCCGAACTGCATATGAGAGATGCCGTCACCGCCGGAGATTATACGGTCATCTCATACACTAAATACGAGAACAACAGCGATCTGTTTCTTGAGATAATAGATAAGGACGGTGCATCAAAAAATCTCACGCTCAATGGCACTGATATCGAATGGAGCACCGGGATCCCCATGATAGATACGGGAAACGGAACGATTGCCGTGCCTTACATCATAAGCTCTTCGTGGGGCAGCATGGATTATTACCGCGTTGACCTGAAATCGGCTTCCGCCTCCAAATCAGGCGACGATCTTATGTGGTGCGGAGACTACATGACACTGTGCACTGTATCTTCCGTGGATGGTCTTGGCATTACTTCCTCTGATGAGGACGGCCTTTTTGCGGTCGACTTCGGAGCTAAAAAGACTTCCCGGATCCTGGACTATGACAGATGCAATGTAAATCTCTATCTTCTGAAGCAGTTTAAGCTCTACAGCGCCGGCAACAACAGATATGTATTTGCAGGCAGGTACATGATCGAGAACTATATGAAGACGTCGATGCCTATAAAGATAATTGTTCTCGAGAAATCTGATAAGGATCCGGCCGAAGGCAAGACAGAGCTTAAATTCGCAAGCTTTGATTCGTTGGACTACACGACTGCCGAAGCCGTCTACAGGTTCAATATGAACAGTGATTTCTATCACATTTCTTATGATCCGGATTACTACCAGTCTTACTACAAAGACATAAACGATACTTCTCCTGAAGGAGTCCTTAAGGCACAGGCCGCATTGGCGGACAAGCTGAGGGTCGATATCCTGTCGGGCGAGGGACCGGATATCGTAATGAATGCCATGCCGTTTACGTCCATGATCGAATCCAAGCTCTATATGGACCTTTCCGGCGATATCTCCAAAGACGGTTATTTCGGAAACATCTTCGATGCATGCAAGACAGGCGGCAGACTCTACAGCGTGCCGCTGACTTTCCAGGTTTCCGGTATCGTTACCGACAGGTCAAATGCCGGTGCGGACCGGAAGGGATTCACTTTCGACGAATACAAGAAATTCGTAAAAGACGTCTGCAACGGGGACGATCTCTGGGCGATGGATAAGACTGATTATTTTATTCAAAACTTCAGCTCGGCTTCAAATGTATTCCTGAACAACGAAGGCGCTCCGGACTACGATTCTCCCGCGTTCAGGGCACTTGCCGAATATGTAAACGCGAATGTCAATTACATTCCGGAACCGGAAACTGAAGATTCGTTCAATTTCGTTACGATCAGTGAGGATGTCCGCGCAATATATCAGGACTTTTCCTCAGCTTCCACATATTTCGGATACATAGATCACAAAGCCCATGATCCCGTCCTGCTGGGCCAGCCGTCTTACAATGCCGTCGGGCCTTCGGTCGAGGTTGTCAATTCCGTTTCCGTGTCAGCTGCCTCCAAGAACAAAGACGGGTGTCTCGAATTCATAAAGCTCCTTCTGTCAAAAGATACGGAACTCTCATATTCGAAGTCCATTTACAGCATTCCGGTCAACTGTGCCGCTTTCGAAGAGTCCTCGAAAACAGAAATGGAGCAGTACAACAGGGAGAGGCAGAAATATATCGATTTCGGATTCAGCCGGCAGGATCTCGTTAATATGAACGCCATAAGCGAAGCGGATGAGAGCATGATCAAAAAGTTCGAAGACCTTATAAGATCAGCAGAGGTTGCCGGCAGGCGCGATCCGGCGGTAGAACTGATAATCCGCGAAGAGATGCCGGCATACTTCGCCGGACAGAAATCTCTTGATGAAGTCATCAGGATAATGAGCGACAGGACAAAAACTTATCTGTCCGAGAGGACAGGGTGATAGGCACGGTTAAAGCCCCGTCTTTACTGCATCTCACACGCTTTTGCCCTACCAACTCCTTAAAATATACCTGATATTGTATAATAATTGAGCATATTACTTGAGGGATGGTAGTTCTCGGTGTTACACGCTAAGAAGGCCGCAGCGCTGCTTCTGGCATTTGCTTTTATGCTCGGAGCCGCCGGCTGTAAGAAAAAAGAGGATCCTGACAAGGACAAAAATGCCTGGTTCGATTCAAAGACCATAGATATCAGGCTTCCTTATGACAGCTCCGAATATAATGCGCTCAACGCTGACTTTGTCGGGATAATCAAGGACAAGGCGATTGTCCATGTCAATTATGCCAGGCCGTATCCCAATGATTTTGATTACGAACATGATGACCCTGCTCCCTATCAGGGCGATACGCTTGAGGTCTACGATCTCGACGGAAAGCATTTAAACACTTACAACTTAAGAAATCTGGGGCTCTCAAAGCAGGGTGCGGTCAGCATGTCATCCGTGCCCGGTATCGCAGGAGATAATGTCGTTATACCGTGGGACTGGTCTGCCGGCAAAAGCGGCAGTAACTGCACGATCGGATTTTTCGATCCCGAATCGGGAAGGATAGTAAATTCATACGACAGACAGCTGTCATCCGAATTTCTCATGAGCTACATAAGCTCCGGCGGATACAGCGCGTTTGCTTTCGGCAAATACGATATCAACTGCATGGATCTGGATATCGTGTACGAAGGCAAAAGATCAAAGACGATCTCATTCACGTCCTCTGATATCAACTGGCAGAAGCTGTTCCCGATGCTCGATCTGGGTGACGCGAAGATCCTTCTTCCCTACATGAAGTCATCTTCCACGACCGGGAGCATCAACGGATATTTCATCATTGACCTAAGAACCGCCACTTATGAGAAGTTCGAAGAAGACTTAAGCTGGCTTTGCGATACCGATACCATCTTCAGCGCTTCTTATACGGGAAATACCGGTGTTACCACAGCAGATGAAGACGGTCTTAGCGCAGCAGATTTTGGCGGGAAGAAGACCGAGAGGATCTTGGATTACGACAGGTGCGGCGCGAACCTGTATCTTCTCAGCAGAATGAAACTCTACAGCTGTGAGAACGACAGATTTGTATTCGGCGGCGGCATTTACAGCGAGAACTACAATGACAGCGGGAAGATGATGAAGATCATTATCCTCGAGAAGGCAGCAGAAGACCCGAATAAGGATAAGACCGAGCTTAAGCTCGCTTCGTTTGACCGCCTTGATTACACCACTGCAGAAGCGGTATGCAGGTTCAATTCCGAGAATGCGGAATACCGCATCGTATTCGATTCAAGATATTATCTCTCGGGCTTTAAGGATGACGGCACCGATACTGACCTGAAGACGATCAGCCTTAAGGCGCAGCAGGCCGTCTTCGATCAGCTGAAGGCTGATATTCAGGCAGGCGAAGGACCGGATCTCATCATGAACGGCGCGGAGTTCTCATCATCTTTCGAAGGCATGCTATTTGCTCCGCTGACAGATGACATCACTTGCGACGGGGCATTCAGTAATGTTTTCGAGGCATCGAAAACAGCAGGAAATCTCTATTCCGTACCGCTGTCATTCCGGGTATCGGGTATCGTCTGCGATTCGGCTTTTATACGCGAGAGGCAGAAGGGCTTTACTTACGGCGAATACGGAAAGTTCGTATCGTCGGTATGCAACGGCAATGATCCCGTCGCATCAGACCCTGTCAACTACTTCCTCTTATGCTACGGCCTTCAGAAAAACGAATATGTATATGCAGGCTACGTGCCTGATTTCAACGAGCATAAATTCAAAGATCTGGCAACGTTCATTAACGGAGTTACCCACTATTCATCACCTGCCGAATACCCGCAGGACACCGTAAATCCGATCGATGACAACATGCACGCGGTAACTTATACGTTCAGCAACACCGGTTCTTATTTCGCATACGTTAACACGCAGGATATCGACACCGTTGTTCTCGGTCTTCCTGCCGAAGATGCAACGGGGCCCTATATCAATGTGACAGGCTCGATCGCCGTATCGTCAGCATCGAAAAACAAGGCTGCATGCGTGTCATTCATCAAGCTCCTTTTATCCGACGAGGTGCAGCTGGGCTATGCGAAGACAGGCCTTGCCATCCCTGTGAATCTCAATGCATATAACGAGTCGTCCAAAGAACAGATGAATAACTTCAACGCAAGGAGAAAGCAGTACGTCGATATGGGCTTCTCCGGGGATGACCTGCGCAGTATGGGAGCGGCTATAAATGCAAGGCAGCTGGATATCCAGAACTTCGAGGAGATCATCCGTTCTGCAGAGGCGGTTTACAGATGCGATCCTACTGTTGCACTGATACTCCGTGAAGAGCTTACCCCTTACTTCGGAAGCAAGAAAACATTGGGACAATCCGTTCCGGTAATAAACGAAAGGATCAGGACATATCTTGCCGGGAAGAACGGCTGAGAATAAGAGCTCCTATTCCTTCTTCAAAATCCGGAAATACAGTTTCTGATCAGCCCAGCAGCGGCTCGTCATGTTCGTACAACGCAAGGTTGATCGTCATGATATTGTAGACTTCGTTCTCGATAAAATACTGCACGATAACATCGGTCTTGCTCGACGGAGAGAATGCAAATCCCGCGCGGCCCAGGAAGTCTTTTGCCTCATCGATATTGAGCCTTAATGCCAGCGCAAATGCAAGGGCTGTCTTCTTCTTCGGAAGGTAATCCTTGTCGCTCCTGATCTTCGAGAAATGCTTCCTGTCGACATTCGCGCGCTTGTACACTTCGACATCGGTATAGCCCTTCTCGTCGATAAGGCGCAGAAGGCTCTCAGACCATGTCTCCGTAATATTCTTTACAACATCGTCAAGTGACCTCTTCTTAGGTGCCGGAGCCTTTGCCATGGCTTCTGCAGATACCGGCGGAGGCGGCATTTCAACGGATTTGAGAACATCATCTCGCATGTGGCTGCGCTTGCCTCTTACGCCCCTTAAACGGTCAGCAAAACGCGGCTTCTCACGAGCTTTTGCAGGCGCTTCCACAGCCTCTTCTTCCACAGCTTCGCAGGCATCTATAGCTTCGTCACTTGCCATTCCAAAGCCTGCGGCATTATACGATGCTCCGCTCACTGCAGCCGCATATGTTCCATACTCTTCCAAGGACTTGTCTTCAACATAATGCTCGTCAATATATTCGTTGACGCCGGCAAAGATCTTTCCTGATAATTCGAATGACTCGTTATCGAAAACAGCAAGCGTAATATCAAGCTCATGATCTGAAAGAAACTCGCTGAATACTGATGTTGCTATGATGAGCGCATCCGCTTTTGGAAAGCCGTAAACACCTGTTGAGATAAGCGGAAACGCGATGCTCTCGATGTTAAGTTCGACTGCTTTTTTAAGGCAGTTCTCATAGCATTTCCTGACGGTCTCTTTCTCGTTATTTCCGCCTCCCTGCCATACGGGTCCCACAGTGTGGAATATGTATTTTGCATTAAGGCCGAAGGCGGGCGTTACAGCCACTTCACCTTCTTCTATCGGGCCTATCTTACTGCGCGCTTCAAGGAGCTTTTCCGCGCCTGCAGCCATGTATACCGCAGCGTCCGTTCCTGCCATGAACGTGGGTTCCGGATTAGCCGTATTTACGATAGCGTCTGCCGTTATCTTCGTGATGTCATTTCGTACGATCTGAAAAGCCATATCTCACCTTTTTTGCATATATTCAACGTGACGTAAGTCACTAAAATTTCCTTGACCCATATATTATATCCCTCGCATGCCCGCACATTCAAAAAATGCCTTTCTAAAAGTGACAAACATGTAAGAAATTGGTAAGCAGAATGAATGGAGCGAAATCTTAACTAAATCTAAACTATTGGCATGAAGGAAAGTGCCGGAAACAGCAAACGCAGTAAAATCGGGCTTTTGGGGCATATCGTGAAACACAATTGTAACGTTACGCTTCATTCTGCACGAAAAATTGCCTCATTCTTAAGAAAATCTTAAGGTTTTCGACACTTCATTTTAATAAAGTCTGTGCAATAATTGTCGCGGGGAGACAAGACTATGGAAACGATAAGAATCATTAATTTCATCATCACAGCGATCTTCGCGGTCTGCTATTCATATCAATTTCTCTACGTGCCGGTATCACTCTGGTTCCAGAGCCGTGACAAGAGACATATGAAGAACACAAGACCGGATGCTGACAACGAGCTTTGCGAGAGACACCTCAAGCGTTACGCTGTTCTCATCAGCGCACGCAACGAAGAGAACGTAATCGGACAGCTCATCGACTCGATCAACAACCAGACCTATAAGGGCGAGATCACGACCTTCGTAATGGCGGACAACTGCACCGATAACACATACGGTGTCGCTGTCGACCACGGCGCAGTCGCTTACACAAGAAAATCCACGAAATACATCGGCAAGGGTTATGCTATCGAGATGCTCTTAAAGCACATCAAGTTCGATTACCCGCTGGGTTTTGACGGATACTTTGTTTTCGACGCAGACAACATTCTGTCACCTAATTATATCGAGGAAATGCACAAGTGCCATCTCGCCGGCAACGACGCGATCACATCTTACCGTGCAGCTAAAAATTACGGCGACAACTGGATCAGCTCAGGCTACGGTCTCTGGTTCCTCCGTGAATCAATGTATCTCAACTATTCACGCTACAGACTCGGTGCTTCTGCCGCTATCTCCGGCACAGGCTTCTTCTTCTCTGACAGCGTTCTTGAGGATATCGGCGGCTGGCCGTTCCACCTCCTTACAGAGGACATCGAGTTCACGATCAACCGCGTATGTAAGGGCAGAAAGATCGCCTTCTGCAGGTCCGCAGTCTTCTACGACGAGCAGCCCACATCGTTGAAGCAGTCCGTAACTCAGCGTATGCGCTGGGCAAGAGGCTACCTCCAGGTCTTCCAGAAGTATGGTAAAGACCTGACCTACGAGATGTTCCACGGTAATTTCTCTGCATTCGATATGACGATGAACATCATGCCCGCATTCATCCTTACCGCCCTCTCGATCTTATGCAACCTCGCATACGGCATCATCGGCGCGGTAACAGGAAACGACATCATGATCGCACTCTGGTCAATGGGCGAGACAGTATTCAACGCATGCGCCATGCTTTTCGCGCTCGGCGTAATCACGCTCATCACGGAATGGAAGAACATTCACGCGGGCACAGCCAGGAAGATCTTCTCAGTATTCTCCTTCCCGCTCTTTATGCTCACATATATTCCAATCGCATTTGCAGCCCTCTTCGTTAACCCCGGTTGGAAACCGATTCAGCACAAAGCCACCACATCTTCTCTCAGTGCTGAATTCGCGCAAAGAGAAACGAGCAGGAAGATATCTTGATATTAGGAAAACGCGGCGCCGTAGGGAGTCGCGTTTTTTTTCACAAGTTGACGTTAGTATCGATTGACGCTATTGTTTAACTGTATACGTTTATTGTCCGGTTTATGCCTTTGCTTCGTTTTTTGTTGGTGGGATCTATGGACACATACTCATTTGCCAGAAAACCGGCTCCTCAGGAGCACGATGCCGTACTGAGCTTCATCAGACATTTCAGGCGCAAAGATATCCTGACAGGCGTTATTTTCGCCATCATCGGATGCGGACTTACGGCAACAGGAATCTATGCCGTCATAGACGGGTTTCAGTATGCCGCCGGCTTTATCATTGCATCAGCGGTGGTTCTCATTATCTCGTTAGGTTGTTTTCTGTCTGATATGGACAGATACAAGATCATAAAAGACAGCAAGTACACCGTCATTACAAGCATGGTGAAAGACCGTTCCTGCACCCGCACGAAATATCATACCGAATACAAATTACGTGTTATATACCCCAATAACGAGGAATCCGTCCATATAGTCTCCGGCTTTACTTACAGGAAAGCCAAGACAGGAATGACTGCACTCATCGTAAACTATTCAAGTGACGGCGCTGAACAGAGCAAGATACCTGTCGATGTGGTCATAGCAGACAGCGAATGATTCCGTTATTAACTTACTGATAGTGGTATTGGCTTGCCGCCCATATGAAAAAGAACGCCGCTATCACGCCTATAAATAGAAAGATGCTTGTCAAAACAATACACACTACTGCCCATTTGCTCTGACGGTTCTTTATCTTAGCTATGATGCCTAGGATCAGACCGGAAAATATGGCTATCCCGCCAGCAATTACAAATATTACCGCTTTGTCCATCAACGGAACATCCTGCGGATACTCCGTTGCCGCTCCGAACCACATAATCATTCCGGCAGGAGATATCAGGCAGCTGATAACCATGAGCGCAGTCGAAATGCCGCATAGTGCAGTGGATAATTTTCTGTTCTCAGAAGTCATACATATTTCCTTTCTTTACAGATAGAAGACCTCTTGTTATAAGTCAAGTTTCTTCTTTCTCTCGCTGATTTTGTTAGATACTGCGGATCCAACGGAACCGGACGTTCCCAGCGTTGCACCGGTAGTTCCCGATCCGGGAACCATACTCATGAAACCGGATGCGGCTTTCGCATTAGCTGCACGGCAATTGTTATTTATTGACCTGAAACAAAGTGTCATATTGGAAACACTTTCTGAATATGTTGTTCCCCGCTTTTGGAGAATATCGTAGAGTTCACCAAGATCGATGTTAAATGTTCCCTGATTCTCAGCCATACGGCATGTCTCGACAAATATGCGGCTCTCTTCGGTAAATCCCGAAGCGGCGCCATAAGCCTGTCCGTTAATGTCCTTTCCTATGTACAGATCATAGGTCTTTGGAGCTTGATGGAGACATTCCGCCTGTTTTTCTGCCATCCGAATAACCTTCATCGTGTCTTCCGAAACTTCTGTAATCTCACGGTTGATATACCTTCTGCACTCGTCCAATACTTTCATTCTCCTCGCCTTATCAGAGAAGATCTCATCCAAAGAGCTTTCCATCTTGCCGAATTCATATGCCATTTTGTATCTGCCTGTCTTTATGTTTGCTGTTATGGCATCATCCGAGAAAGCCTGGGTTGTTTTCAGCTTGTAGAATTCTTTATAGTATTCAGGAGATTCCGGTGTCACACCAACAACTTTGAGATCCGAGCTTTTTTGGATCGCATCATCAAGACTGGTATAACTTGTTCCGGTAGCATCACAATAGCTCGTTGAAACGATCTCGTCGGTCTGCGCCTGAGTGAAATAACTGGTCTTGCCCGTTTTCTTGTCATATACCAACGGCGAGTTGTCAGAGTCATACGATACAGTGAAACCTTCCTCCAACTCCTGAGCAGTCTTTCCTGAAGCGCGTTTTATAACGATCTCATCCTCCGAAACGTTTTTAATTGCTGCCGCCCTCTTTTTCATAAGGTCTTCGGCAGGATTCTCCATAAAATCTGCCTTGCACTTGTTATAATCGGCACGATATGTATTCTTGATTTTAGTCTTACTTACTATTTGAGCTTCGGTCTTTCCTTCCTGATTGAGCATTCTGAGTGCGAAAGTATCCTTATCCACTTCCATAAACGCTTCTTTCAACTCTTTAACTGCTTCCGGCGAAGGATTTTTCCTGACTCTGTCAGCCGCCTTTTTGAAACGGTCGACTTTATTCGCAGCTTTTAGTTCACCGGCCCTTTGAATCGTCGATTTAAACTCTCCTTTTGGAGAAAGAGGTCCTTTCCTTACATTCAGAATATCCTTCTGAACTTGGGATTTTGCACTCAGATTGAGTGAATCAGCTTTAGCAGCTGCCGTCCTGATATTGAGCATTTTCTTTCTTGGATCGAAAGAATTGATCTTTTGAGCAAAATCGTCGAATTTGTTATATATATTCTTTGAAGCATAAACCCATTTTTCAGGGATTTTCTTCATTACAGCCTGAGACTGTGTCATAGCCCATTTTTTTAGTCCGGCTTTAATTGGTGCCGGCGTCATAACCTTGACAGACCAGCCAACGCCCTTCACAACGCCGGCAGTTACAGCAGACATTATTATAGGAACAGATCCGTAGAATAATTTACCACCAGTAGTTCTGTCACATAGCAGTGTCCTTTCGTTGTAATCTGAAACTGCTTTATTAACATCCATTGCAGTAAACGGGATCTCCGAAAGGCCTCCCGTACATACACCTAAAGCGATTCTGGCTGCGATTCCGCCCCATGTATCAACATATTTCTCACTTGCCATTGCAAAGCTTTTTGATGTAATAGTCCAAAAGTTATTGTCGGCATGCGCAGTTTCCTGAAGCTTCTCGTAATATTCCTGTCTTTTCTGAAGTGCCTCTCGTTTTTTCCTAAATATACAGGCATTGATCCGCGACTGTATTTGAGCAACCAGTATCTGGTCAAAGCCGAAATTCTCATCAAAACTATCCCACATATTTCCGAGAATAATGTATTCCGCGCCAAGATCGTTGATCAAACCGTTGTCTGTGATGAAGCACATGGAATTAATAACCCATTCATACTGCTGGTTATCCGTGTCCATCTGCGCTGAAGAGAGAGGAAGTTTTCTCTTTTTCTGACTTAAGAGCATAACCTCCTTCTCATATCTATACGTCTTTTCCTCGCCGCCTATCGATTCAGTTGCTGTTGCAACAAGTTTTATCGAGACTCGCGTCGGAGCTTCAAGATAGCCTTTCGTACAGAAGATAGTTATTTCAGACATACTCTCATTTATGCCGGTGAGCTTCGCTTCAAGGCCAAGATTATCAAGCCTTTCACGCATCAGAGAATCCTCAGGATCGATTAGCTCGAAACTTATTTCGGGCTTTGCCGGGAGATAGAACATCTCCTTTGTTTCTTCGTTATATTCGAGGATCATAGCCGGGGCCTTAGTATATGCTATGTCAAAATCTGAATCAGTAAGGTCCTTGGCTTCTTTGCCGGCAGCCTCTTTTTTGGGCACGCGGTAGCAGTTAAGCATATTTACACCAATATTGAGTCCTATTGAGACACGGTAGATGTCTATCTCACCACTTACCGTAAGATTACCGTCTGTTGCTGTAACATGAAGCGTATGAACGAGATATGTGCCGGGTTCTCCTTCATCCTCGTTTATATCGGCGATTACAGCAAAATATGTGCCGGGGTATTTTGTCCCGTCTTCCGTTACAGCATACGAACAGGCAGCAGTATAGCTGTTTCCTCCGGTGAACTTGAGACTGATCTTGGTCTTTTCCGGAATGAGACCCTTAACAGTAAAACCAATCTCCTCACCATCTTCATCTCTTGCTTTGAGCGCGATATTCGGCTGATAGAAAATGATAGCCGGTTCATCGATCTTAAATTTCATCCTGTTGGTATATGTACCGCCTTTTCCGGTGAACTTGAAGCTGACGACACCTTCTTCACGGTTGTTTTCATTTCTGCCAAGTAAAACACGGGCACCCTTATATTCGCCTGCAAGTTCATCCTGTTCATAAATATCAAATACACCGTCTTCTGAGATAATGTTTATCTGCCGCGTAAGTTCATGATTTACCTTTTCATTTCCCTGCTCATCGCGTTCCATTATGCATGCATATACATAGACTTTTTCGCCACGGTGCACGGTGTCTCCGAAGTCCTTATATATGGCCATGCGGTATTTCTTTTTCTTGTCTGTCAGACCAAGTGCGATCAATGCGGTAGCTGCCGCAACTCCTCCTGCAGCTCCGGCAACATCCTTTGCTGTCTTCCAGCCTTCTACGATCCCTGCAGGAATAAATCCGCCGTCCTGATCACCGGGATTCGCATCGGCATCGGAATCAACAACTATATCTACCTTCTTGTCATCTTCTTCAGTCTCTGCAGTTGTTTCTTTACCATCATTGCCTCCGACTACGCTTGTCGGAACGGTAGCTGCAGAGGTATCTATCCATTCGTAGTAATAATAGGTTTCAATGGCATCTTCGCCTCTTCCGTGCTGGAAAGTATGACGGATCCATAATGTTTTTCCTTCCCTGCCAGCCGGCACGGTTGCCCTGAAGGTCTGGTCTCCGCCGATGACGTATAAATGGCCGCCATAACCATAGTAGTCATTCGCATCCCATGTCCTTCCAATACCCAGTTCTTCGACGCCGTCAGCGGTAACAAAGTCGATCTCACTGTTGTGGTACTCGTTTGTTCCCATATTGCAGGAGATCTTGACAGCAGAGCCCAGGACTCCGTCATGAGGCGTAGAAGCCGAGACAGAAGCGCTTACTTTCATCGTTACCTCCTGCCCCGGTTTAAGCGTTGTCATTGGCGGTTCGTCAACAGTTATGGTCATAGATGCTGTCTCACCGCGGCATGAACCGTCGTGGTTTTCCAGATAATAATCGCCTTCACAGACTGCCTCACAGGAATAATGTCCATGGCCGCCTGACATCGTTGAACCTTCTAACTTGGAGGACGGTCCATGCACTTCAGAATCAGTGTATTTCCAATAACCGTCAGGCTCATCTGCATATACTTTACGTGTTTCAAACAAACCGGATAACAACATAAAAACAGAGACTGCAAGGATCACTGCTGCCATGGGTTTGCGGATAGCTTTATTTTTCTTAATGAAATACTTCATAGTCGTCTTCTCCCGTATCCGAAAATCATTGTGCCGTCTGCTTATTCGCGCGCTTTTTTCCGGCCAGCACCATGATCATGCCCACTATCAATAAAATAATTCCTGTTACCAACGGGATTGCTGATAATACACCGGCTCCCGCACCTTGTGTAATTAACGAGAGAAGCGAATTGCCGGCAGAATACGGGATCATGCAGGCAAAGCCTGCGATAAGGCCCATCAGGAGCATTCTTATCGAGTTTTTATCCTCAGTTTTCGCACCGCCTGATACAGTCACTCTCGATGTAAGTGACCTTGCTATGGAATACAGATAACCGCTGCTGTTTCCACATGCCTGCAGTGACACCATCACAGCAGCGATGACGGCCATGACTCCCGACCAGGACGGAACACCCGCTAAGAATCGGTTTATGATAAGTCCCATTCCGATTCCGGTAAGAAGCCATGCCACAGAAAGACCTTTTCCTGAAGAAACTGACTTATCTGCCGGCTTGGAGAATAAGCTCTTAACGCCGGTTCCCAGTCTTTTTATTCCGCCTGTCAAAAGCGAAGAATAGGCAAGTGCCACGGTTCCTCTTCCCAAAGTTGAACCTATCATGCCCACGAACGTTCTATTGCCGACATCTCCTCCATAACTCAGCCATGAAAGGATCTTAACAACTATATTGTCATCATTTCCTGTCAGCCTGAGGTTTAAAAGTACTATCCATATAAGCGGAAGTACGATCAAAGCTATCAATGAAAGCGGGTTTTTGCCTATATTTTTTATGCCGGATATTACTCTCGGAAAAAAGCTCATTACGGTTCTTACAGGGGATACTATATCCTGTGACACACCATTTATGCGGTTTATGCTGTCCATCTCATATGAGAACATTCCTTTAGTGGCAGGTGCATTTATAACACCTGAGAGCTGAACGGCTTTTTGAACCACAGGAGCATTAACCGTCTGCTGTATATTTTGCTTTGTATTGGGTTGTACGGCCGGTTTATTCTCAGGCTTCTTTGCGGGCTGCGGAGTCTGTGCTGCCGGCTGCTGTACTTGGGGCTGTGCAGGCTGCTGCATCTGAGTTTTTTGTGCCAGGGGTTGTACCGGCTGTTTTTGCGGAAGCACGGATGGTTTTACAAGAGATCTACCACAAGCATTACAGAACTTTGCGTTTTCGCTGATCGGCTTTCCGCAATACCCGCAAAACGCAGGCGGTTTTGCAAGAGATCTACCGCAGCCGTTGCAGAACTTTGCATTATCACTAATTGGACTTCCGCAATACCGACAGAACTTAGCCATATGCCGTTCCTCCCTAGCTTAAGGCCTTGCCGGGAAAATAGAGTATGACTGACCGTCAGTCAGCTATTGTTCCGGCCACATATATCTTTCCGTCTTCAACAGTTATTTAGAATTGTTCTAATAACCGGCTTCTTTTGAAATAGTTAAAAAACTGTCTGTTCCAATAATTGATCGAGGTTATCTTTTGCTGTGCTGTCTGTTTCCGGGTAAGAAACCCTGTCTGTTGAAAATAAACTAGAACACCTGATAAACACAGATGTTATGTCTCATAAACGCAACTGTCTCTCTTGGCCTCTTCCTAACCAACTTATAATTCATTATACAGAAACACAGAGAAGTTATCTTTATTTGTTTGGAAACACGCTGTTACTTGAATATGAATATTTTACAGTGCTGCCGGTGTAAAATCTGTCACTAAGATCTTACGACGGACATCTGCTCCTGCATTTCGCGCAGTCGCCGCAGCAGGATGAACCCTTCTTCTTACGGCGCACCGCAAGGATGACGGCACCTGCAACAGCAGCAGCTATGACCGCGACCAGAATGATGTCAACAGGTCTCCACGTTATAGCAGCAAGCGTGATCATAAGAGGCCTCCCGTGCAAAGCAATACTATTATCCTGAACAGGAAGCAGACGATCCATGCGAGGATGCACTGCCAGAGAACTACTGCTGCGGCCCATTTCCAGCCGAGCTCACGCTTGATCGATGCGATCGCTGCGACGCAGGGTGTGTAGAGCAGGCTGAATATAAGGAGCGTGCCGGCTTCTAAGACTCCTAAGACTGCAGTGATACCGCCTTCGGCACCGAAGAGGACTTCGAGTACGGAGACGACGCTTTCCTTGGCCATGAAGCCGCTGATAAGTGAAGTTACGATACGCCAGTCACCAAGGCCCAGAGGCTGCATTATCGGTGCTATGAAGCCCGCGATAAGGGCCATTATACTCGTTGATGAATCGTCGACCAGATTAAGCCTTAAGTCGAAGCTCTGGAGGAACCAGACGACGACCGTAGCGATGAGGATTACGGAGAATGCCTTCTGGAGGAAGTCCTTGGCCTTTTCCCACATAAGCTGCAAGGTGCTGCGCATTGAAGGCAGTCTGTAGTTCGGAAGCTCCATTACAAACGGTGCTGCTTCGCCCTTGAAGAGTACTTTCTTGTAGAAGAATGCAATGAGGATGCCGATCACGATACTGAGCAGATAAAGGCCTGTCATGATGAGGCCGCCTTTGCCCGGGAAGAATGCGTTTACGAAGAATGCATAGATCGGGAGTTTTGCGGTGCAGCTCATGAACGGTGTAAGAATAACCGTCATCTTACGGTCTCTGTCAGAAGGCAGCGTTCTTGTCGACATGACTGCCGGAACAGTGCATCCGAAGCCGATGAGGAGCGGCACGATAGAGCGTCCGGAAAGGCCTATCTTGCGCAGGAGCTTGTCCATGAAGAACGCGATGCGCGCAATATATCCGCTGTCCTCAAGAAGTGAGAGGAAGAAGAACATTACGACAACGATCGGCAGGAAGCTCAGTACACTTCCGACGCCCTCGAAAATACCGTCTATTATCAGACTGTGGATAACATCATTTACGCCCGCTTTGTTAAGCCCTGCTTCGGTAAGGTTTGTCAGGATTCCGATGCCCTGTTCCAGGAGCCACTGCAATCCTGCTCCGATTACGTTGAACGTGAGGAAGAATACAAGTCCCATGATGAGAATAAAGATCGGGATCGCAGTAAATCTTCCTGTGAGGATCCTATCGATCCTCTCGGATCTTGCACGTTCTTTTGACTCCTTGGGCTTTATTACTGCCTGCTTGCAGAGCGACATGATGTAAGAGAATCTCATGTCTGCAACTGCTGCGGAAGGGTCAAGACCAGATTGCTGCTCGAGCTTTACTCTGATGTGCTCTAAGAGGTCTTTCTCATTGTCGTCGAGCTTTAATTTCTCAAGGATAAGAGGGTCGCCTTCCAATGCTTTGCATGCTGCAAATCTTAAAGGAAGACCGCATCTTTCCGCGTTGTCGTCGACAATGTGCTCGACTGCGTGTATCGATGAGTGGATGGGGCTGCCTTCAGGACAGAAATCCTGCTCTAAAGGAGTCTCGCGGTATTTTGCGATGTGGAGCGCGTGGGTTATAAGCTCGCCGATACCCTGGTTCTTCGCAGCAGAGATCGGAACGACAGGAACACCAAGGATGTGCTCCATCAGGTTGATATCAACAGAACCGCCGTTGCCTGTAAGTTCGTCCATCATGTTGAGGGCGACAACGACAGGTCGTCCGGTCTCAAGAAGCTGCATCGTCAAATACAGATTGCGCTCTATGTTTGTTGAGTCAACGATATTGATAATGGCATCGGGCTTGTTGTCTAGCACGAAGTCACGTGAAACGATCTCTTCTTTAGAATAAGGGGACATTGAATAAATGCCCGGAAGGTCCGTGATTACTGTATTGGGGTGGCCGATTATCGCACCGTCCTTGCGGTCGACCGTAACGCCAGGGAAGTTTCCGACGTGCTGGTTCGAGCCCGTCAGGCGGTTAAATAATGTGGTCTTGCCGCTGTTCTGGTTGCCGACGAGCGCGAACGATAAGACGTGATCGTCCGGCAGCGGGTTTTCTGTCTTCTTATCGTGGTGGACGCCCGGCTCACCGAGATTAGGGTGCGCGACTTTTGATTTGTGCTTTTTGGATGCAGGAGCTGCACTCTGCTCAGAGGCCTTATTCTCGAGCTTTGTGACGGCGATCTTGTGCGCGTCATCAAGCCTTAAGGTAAGTTCATATCCGTGGATGCTGACTTCGACGGGATCGCCCATGGGAGCGAACTTCACGATCGTGATCTCGGCACCCGGGATGATGCCCATGTCGAGAAAATGCTGACGAAGTGCGCCTTCGCCGCCGACCTTGTCAACTATGCAGCTCTCTCCTGCCTTAAGCTGACCCAGATTCATGCCTGTTTCCTTAGCTTCGCTCACGTGAATTCCCTCTTTTCGCGCACCATTATAGTTAGCCATTGCTAACAAGTCAACAAGATTATAGTTAGCAGTTGCTAACTTGTCAATATACTATAGTTTGTCTCCTATCTAATTAAATTTTTTAGGGATATACTAATGACCATGGTCATCAAGTTCTTGAAAAAGTATTTCTTCATTATCCTCGCTGTTCTGATAGGTGTTGGCGGTTATTTCTACATCCGCGCCGTTGGCAACACTTATACCCATGTCCGCAAGGATATCAGCTCTAAGAACACCATCCACAAGGTCTATGTCGAAGAAGGCAGCAAGGGCCTTGTCGAGCTTCTTGACTGGAAGACGACTGATGACAGCATAGTTATTACCGTTAAAGGCGTTAAGCCGGGCAGGTCTTACGTCATGATCGAATACGACGATTTCACCACTCTGTGCGTTTTTATGGTGCACAAAAACGGCGTCGTTTCATATGAGAAGTATTTCGGCAACACCACAGGGTCTTCAGCAGTTATCGCCTGCATCGGAGTCTATCTTATCCTTTTGGCATGCTTCTTCATTGTGAAATACAGCGAGTCGGTCAGGAAGAGCCTTTACAGTTACGATAATATCCTTTACTTAGGTCTCATCATCTTTATCTTCTATCTTGTCTATTCGCAGGTAACCGCGCTCATATACAAAAACGGCATTGGCGGCGCACTTTCAAGTGCTGCGGGCTGCACGCAGTCGTTCGTGCTCTTTACCTGGCCCGTAGTAGTTGTTACCACCGTCATCGTTACGATCAGCAACATCCAGCTCATCCGCAAGGAAGGCAAGTCCTGGAAGAATCTTCTGGGCCTCTTCCTGGGCCTTGTTCTGGGAATCGGCTCGCTTCTTCCTATTGTCATCGGCGAGATCCTTTTCTACTCCAAGGCCATCGACGTGCACTACGAGAGAGGCTTCGGGCGCTTCTTAGAGTTGTTCCTCGAGAATACAGTCTCCGCTTATGTCGCATACCTTGAATGTATCCTCATAGGCACCATCGTCGTTGCTGTTAAAGCAGCGCTCCGCATCCCTTCATTCGACAAGGATTACATCATCATCCATGGCTGCCAGATCAGGAAGGACGGTACGCTCACAAAGCTCTTGCAGTCACGTGCTGACCGTGCCATCGAGTTCGCGAAAATGCAGAAGGATAAGACCGGCAAAGACATTATTTTCGTACCCTCAGGCGGAAAAGGCTCTGACGAGGTGATCTCCGAAGGCGAAGCTATCGCACGCTATCTCAAGGAGCAGGGTATCAGCGAAGATAAGATCCTTCTTGAGAATGAATCAACGAGCACTGAAGAGAACATCAAGTTCGCAAAGAAAAAGTTGG